>NZ_JAMYUM010000006.1:0-303678 GCF_040322975.1 Mesorhizobium sp. M0074 | reverse complement strand
ACCGGTTTGCGGGGTTGGTCGGCGTTATCAAACAAGGCGAGTCAATCATTTTTCAGTTTTTTTTTTCGCGGCGCGGCTAAAGGCCCGCGGGGGTGGGCGGCTGAGGGTAAGCGCGCGCCGCCCGCCAGTCTTAGCTTGCCGGCTGGTCCTCAGGGCGCAACCCGGCTTGCTCACGTTCGAGATAACGCTGGTCGATTTCCGGCAGCGGCTCGCCTTCGAGCGTGGCCTCGAAGGCGCGCAAGCGTTTGTAGATCGAGATCAGTTCCACGACCGTCGGCCAGGCATTGACCAGATACTGAAATGAAGATCGGACCTGCTCAAAGGAGTTGAGAATCTGGTTCAGAGCGCCGAGCTTGATCTTTCCCGCGACCATCGTAGGGACAAGAACAATATATGGAAATATATTGTCGATCTGTAGATAGAATATTCTAGCGACGTTAAAATATAAGTAGTGGAAGTATTTACGAAAATAGATGCTTCTTACACTTCTAAAAAGGTCAGCGACAGTTGGCGGTTGGGCGCGATCTGCATCGTCCTCACCATAGACCAATTCTTTGCGGTAGGCTGCCTCGACACGTTGGGTGCGGAATTCGAGACCCGGCAGTTTGATTCCTACCGCAGCTAAGAAAGTAGTTCCGAAGGCCGACCAAAGGATTGCTACAACGACCAGGGAGTAAGGCACCGTGCCGACAATCGGCAGTTCCGTGACGTTTTCAGAGAGATGCAGCAGCACGGGAAGGAACGCTATCAGTGTCATGATGGACCCGACTAAGCTTACGCCCAGATCCTCCATCGTGCTGGAGAAGCGCATCGTGTCTTCTTGAACACGCTGGGACGCACCTTCGATGCGCCTCAATCTTTCCCAGTTGGTCATGTAGTATTCGTTCATTGCGGTGCGCCAACGAAATATCCAATGACTTACAAAAAACCGGTTGAGGGCGCCAACGGTCACAGCCAGAAGCGCAATCCACATGATTGTCAGCAGTTGGATATAGAAGTCCCACGGCGTCGTAGAGTACGGTGTGCCTAAAGCCTTCTGAATAAGATCGTAGAAAGGGCCATACCAGTCATTGAAGGCGACATTTACCTGCACCTGGTAATAGATCACAAAGAGAATCAGTGAGGTGCCAAGGATCGACCAATTCCGCCATGGATGAGGTCGGTACCAGGCCCAAAAGCCGTAGAAGATGAGGACGACAGCCGCAAAATATATATAGAACCAGAGAAATGGCTTCGACCAAAAGAGCGACACGCCAATGATCTTGTCGACGCCGGCGGCCATCGGGGGCAGTCCAAACACTGCTCCAAGTTGCTCTCCTCCAAAAAACCAAAACAGAACGACCGCGAGGCTCCAGACGGCGACCGAACTGAAGAACAGCTTCGGCTGCGGAAAAAACGATACGAACACTGTGGCGAAATCCTCGGTCGATGCGCAAATCAGCGGGTTCAGCGGGCATAAAGTCACACATTAGCGGGAAAGAAAATGCCCGTGCCCAACGCCCGGCGCCGAGCAAGACCATAATCATGGCGATTTTGGCGCAGCCGACCAGGCGATCGCACCCGAGGCGAGCAGGACGGCGGCGGCCACGATCGAGGCAAGGAAAAAGTTACCCGAGGCCTGCGCAAGCAGACCGGCGACGATCGGGCCAATGATCTGGCCGAGGCCGAAGGCGGCCGTCATCACCGCCAGCATCCGGCGTGGTGCTTGCGGGGCAAGCTGCCGTCCGGCCTGGAGGCCAAGCGCGGTTATGGCGATGAAGGTGCCGCCGACAAGAAGGCCGCCGAGCAGCGGCCCGGTGCGCCCGCCCATGACGACACTGGCGCTGACGCCGACCACCTCGACCAGGCACCCCAGGGCGTAGGTGGCATAGAGCCCGATTTTAGCCGTAAGCTTCTGCCACAGCCAGACCGATGGGAAACCGGCAAGTCCGGTGACCATCCAGACCACGGCCTCGAAGACGCGGCCGCCGCCGCCCTGGCGGACGATGGCGACCAGGAACGTTGCCGTGACGATGTAGCCGAAGCCGAACAGGCCGTAGGCGACGATGATCTTCACCAGCGACCGGTCTTTCGGCAGTGCCGGCTCGCTCCCGGTGGTGCTGTTCGCGGCCGAGGTGCCGCCGGCCAGCAAGGCGACGACGGCAAAGCCGCAGGCCGAAATCACCGCGGACCACAGCCAGCCCGCCGCCCAGCCGGCATGTTCGGTGACGAGGACTGCCAACAGCGCCGAGGACGCCGCGATGCCGAGGCCGACACCGCCGAAATACAGCGCCTGCAGGTCGTTTCGCCCGGCCGCGGCGAGATGACCGAAAACGATGCTGGTCATGAAGACCAGCACGAAGGCGCTGGCGAGGCCGGCAAGAAAGCGGATGAGGAGAAAGCCGGGCATGGTGCCGCTCAGGCCCATCAGGCCGGCGAGGATCGCGGTGGCGGCAAGGCCGGCCAGCATCAGCTGGCGCTCGCGGCCTTGCGCCCAGCCGCCGGTGGCGGCAAGCGCGCCGACGAGATAGCCGAGATAATTGGCCGATGCGATCCAGCCGGCATCAGCCGGCGACAGGCCGAGCTCTTCCATCATGCCAGGCAGGATCGGCGTATAGACGAAGCGGCCGATTCCCATGGCGACGGCCAGGGCAATCATGCCGGCGATTGCCAGGCGCAAGGGCGAAGCGGCTTTCATCGCGATGCACAATAGGTGCGCCTGCCGGTCAGACAATCCGCCTTTTGTTGGGCCAGAAGGGTTGCGCAGCCGCGTCGGCGGCCGGCTCACCTGAAGTGCCAGCAAGTCCTTGTTCAGCCGCAGCAGGTCCTTGGCGCCGTCTCGAAGCGGGTACGACACGCGGTCAGCCTGAATGGCATGTCGGCGAGTTCGCGCTCCGACATGGTGTCGAGCACCGGATGCGACAGCGGATCGGTCACCCAGCTGGTGGCCTGGCTGTCATCCCGGTGCGGCTGCGCCCCGATCGGGGAAAAGGCGCCAAGCCATGACAAAATCTTCATCGGATTTGCCTCCTCACTCTGAGTAGCCCACTTAGAATCCGCCGTTCCTTAGCGTCTGGCAATTGAGATTTCAGCCGCTCCAGTTTAGAAAAACTGTATGGCTACTCTGAACCGCGTCCATCTCAACGGCTTGCGCGCCGTGGAAACTGTTGCCCGCCTGGGCTCGCTCGCGGCGGCGGCCGGCGAGCTCAACGTCTCGGTCAGCGCCGTCAGCCAGCAGATCAACCGAACAGAAAAGCAGCTCGGCCGGGCGCTATTCGAACGAACGCCAGCTGGCCTGGTGGCGACGGAATTCGGCACCGTCTTTACCGCGCGGCTCAGCGCAGGCTTCCGCGAACTCGCACAGGCGGTGGCGCTTGCCGATGAAAGCTCGGAGTGCACGCTGGTGGTTTCGGTGGCGCCGGCTTTCGCCTCGAAATGGCTGCTGCCGCGGCTGTCGCGGCATTTCGCCCGGCATCCGAACGTGCTTCTGCGCATCGATGCCTCGGTGCGGCTTGCCGATCTCGATCGTTCGGACATCGACGTCGCCATTCGGCTCGGCGACGGCAAATGGCCGGGCGGGCGGGCCGAATTGCTGCTGGCGCAGGAGGTGTTTCCGGTCTGTGCACCGGTGATCGCCAGCAAGCTGAAATCGATCGAGGACCTTGCTTTGACCTGTGCGATCACGGACGAAAGATCGATGATCAGTTGGGAGAGCTGGTTCGAAGCGGCCGGAGTGGAGCCTGTCACCTTCATGAAGGGCGCGCGCTTCACCGATCCGATGCTGTGCCTGGAATCGGCGATTGCCGGCCACGGCGTCATGCTCGGCTGGCAGTTGCTGGCCGCCGACGCGCTGGCCGACGGCCGTCTCGTTGCGCCGTTCGGCATACGCGCCCAGAGCGGGCTCGGCTATTGGCTGGTGACCTCGGCCATCAAGAGCGAAAGCCGTAAGGTCAGGGATTTCAAGACCTGGATCCGCGAAGAGATCGAGGCGACGATGGCGCAGTTCAGGTCGCTCGAGAGCACGCGCTAAACCTGCCGGCACATCACAGTGGAAAGGTCGGCAGCGCCGGTCTATGTAAGAAACAGTCCCCAATCACGGCAGGCAGGATCATGACCACACATTCGCGCGGCGTTTCCGCAAGCATCGACCCGGTGAAGCTCGACAGGCTGGCGGAGGTCGCCGTCAAGGTCGGGCTGCAATTGCAGCCGGGGCAGGATCTGGTGCTGACCTCGTCTATTGCCGCGCTGCCTTTGACGCGGCGGATCGTCGAGCACGCCTACAAGGCAGGCGCGGGCCTGGTGACGCCGATCTTCAACGACGATGAGATCACTCTCGCGCGCTTCCGCTACGGCGCCGACGCCGGCTTCGACCGCGCCGCCGGCTGGCTCTATGAAGGCATGACAAAAGCCTTCGCCAACAATGCGGCGAGGCTTGCCGTGCGCGGCGAGGATCCGTCGCTGCTTTCGGCGCAGGACCCGGCAAAGGTGGCGCGTGCCAACAAGGCGAATTCGATGGCTTACCAGCCGGCGCTGGAGAAGATCACCGGCTTCGACATCAACTGGAACATCGTCGCTTATCCCGATGAGGCCTGGGCCAAGCAGGTATTTCCGGACGATGCCGAAGACGTCGCCGTGGCCAAGCTCGCCGACGCTATCTTTGCCGCCTCGCGCGTGGATGTCGAAGACCCGATCGGCAACTGGACGGCGCACAATGCGGCGTTGAAGAGCCGCACCGAATGGCTGAACGGCCACAATTTCCACGCACTGCATTTCACCGGCCCCGGCACCGACCTGACCGTCGGGCTGGCCGACGGCCACGAGTGGATGGGCGGCGCCTCGACCGCCAAGAACGGCATCACCTGCAACCCCAACATCCCGACCGAAGAGGTTTTCACCACGCCGCATGCAAGGCGCGTCGAAGGCCATGTCACCAGCACCAAGCCGCTGTCCTATCAGGGTACCCTGATCGACGGCATTGCGGTGCGTTTCGAGGCGGGCCGCATTGTCGAGGCCAAGGCCACGAAGGGCGAGGATGTGCTGCAAAAGGTGCTCGATACCGACGAAGGCTCGCGCCGTCTCGGCGAGGTGGCGCTGGTGCCGCATTCCTCGCCGATCGCCAAGAGCGGGCTGCTGTTTTTCAACACGCTGTTCGACGAGAACGCCGCCTGCCACATCGCGCTCGGCCAGTGCTATTCGAAGTGCTTCGTCGACGGCGCCTCGCTCAGCCAGGACGAGATCGCGGCGCGCGGCGGCAACAAGAGTTTCATCCACATCGACTGGATGATCGGCTCGGACAAGATCGACATAGACGGTGTCCATAAGGACGGCAGCCGCGTGCCGGTGATGCGCAAGGGCGAGTGGGTTTAGGCCCGGGATCTCTAAACGAAGGCCAGCAAGCAGCGGCGCCTGCTGGCCCATGCGGAGTTGGCAATGGAGCTCGCGGTCAAGCGCATCTATGAGCCGCCGGCGCCCGATGACGGGCAGCGGGTGCTCGTCGACCGCATATGGCCTCGCGGCGTCCGCAAAGAGGACGCGGCGCTGACGCTCTGGCTAAAGGACATCGCGCCAAGCAATGGGTTGCGCAAATGGTTCGGCCATGAGCCGGCGCGCTGGGCGGAGTTCCAGCGGCGATACCGCGATGAGCTCGACCGGAACGGCGAGGCGGTGGCGGAACTACGTGCCTTGCTCCGTGAAGGCAAGGTGACGCTGCTCTACGGCGCCCATGACGAGGCGCACAACAATGCGGTGGCACTGGCGAGCTATTTACGTGGGATCAATTAGCCACGCCGGCGGGACAGCGCCCCCCTCTGGCCTGCCGGCCATCTCCCCCTCAAGGGGGGAGATTGGCAGCTTCGCCGAAAGCGCCCTTCTTTGGAGACTAGCAAAAGCCGAAGTGACATCCAATCTCCCCACCAGAGGGGGAGATGTCCGGCAGGACAGAGGGGGGCGCGACGGATCGCGGCGGGTCGGTTCTACTTCCCACTCACCGCCTGCTGATAAACATCGGGCTTGAACCCGACGAGAACCCTGTCGCCAAGTTCCAGCACCGGACGCTTGATCATCGTCGGTTTGGCCAGCATCAGCGCCTTGGCCTTCTTCTCGTCCAGGCCCAGTCTGTCCTCGTCCGACAGTTCACGGAACGTTGTGCTCGCCTTGTTGAGCAGAATTTCCCAGCCGACCTTGCCTGACCAGCCGTTCAGCCGATCCGCGTCAAGGCCGTCTGCCCTGTAGTCGTGAAAGCGATAGGCAACATCGTGGCTCGCCAGCCAGGAACGCGCCTTCTTGACCGTATCGCAATTGGTGATGCCGTACATGGTGATCGTCAAAACGCGTCCTCGGACCAGTCGAATCTGACGGCACCCTAAAACCGCGCCTCTCACTTTTCCAGCGGCCTCGCCGGCCGTCTGCGATTTTCGCGCTTGCCAATAGTAAGGAATCTTCCTAACTATTTCCCGAGCTAATTTTCTCACGAAATAGCCGAGGCAAGGAAACGACATGACGGGCCTGCAGACCGAAAGCCCCCCGCCCATTGACGGCATTTTCCGGGCGCTCGCCGATCCGACCCGGCGACGCGTGGTCGAGCGACTGAACCGAAGCCCCGCCTCGGTCAGCGAGCTTGCCCGGCCGTTCGAGATGGCCCTGCCATCCTTCATCGAGCACCTCAGGGTTCTGGAAGGCTGCGGGCTGGTGCATTCGGAAAAGGCCGGCCGCGTCAGGACCTACCGGCTCGCGCCGGAGCCGTTGAAGCTCGCGGAAAACTGGTTGGCCGAGCAGCGTGCGCTGTGGGAGCGCCGTCTCGACCAGTTCGACGACTACGTGCTGAAACTCAAGGAGACAGACAGATGAATATGGTCCCGTTGTTCCAACCCGATCCGAAGCTCGACCTCGTGCTCCAACGGACGATCGAGGCGCCGCGAGAACTGCTGTGGATGGCCCTGACGAGACCCGAGCATGTCAGCCAATGGTTCACGCCGAAGCCGTGGATCATCACCGATTGCGAGATCGACCTGCGGCCCGGCGGCCTGTTCCGCACCCGCATGCAGTCGCCCGACGGCAAGGAGGTCAACGATAGGCGTTGCTGCTACCTCGAGATCGTCCAGGACGAGCGGCTGGTGTGGACCGATGCGCTGCTGCCCGGCTACCGGCCGTCAGGCGACCCATTCATCA
This sequence comes from Mesorhizobium sp. M0074, assembly GCF_040322975.1. Lineage (NCBI taxonomy): Bacteria > Pseudomonadati > Pseudomonadota > Alphaproteobacteria > Hyphomicrobiales > Phyllobacteriaceae > Mesorhizobium > Mesorhizobium sp. M0074. The sequence continues at coordinate 296,532 of NZ_JAMYUM010000006.1, read as the reverse complement.
CAGCCGTCATAGCGCTGCAATCGCATGGCGAGACGACGCGCTACACCGCCACCGCCATCCACCGCGACGAAGCCACGCGCAACAGCCACGAGGAGATGGGCTTCTACGACGGCTGGGGCACGGTGGCGGATCAGTTGGCCGGCTATCTCAAGACGATCTGAGGCGACCCTGCTTCGCACTCACATTGCGGCCACGCAATCGTTGTGGCCGTTCAGCCGAACGCCGGTGCCGAAGGCACCAACGCTCGGAACAAATTTCGATGGTTGGCGCAATGCCAGATGTCGAAGGCTCAGGCGCCGTAGCCGATGATGCCCTTGATCTCGAGGAAGTCGTGGATCGCCCAGTCGGCGTATTCGCGGCCGTTGCCGGACTGCTTGTAGCCGCCGAAGGGCGCGAACGTATCCCATTCCGGATAGTTGATCGACACCTGCCCGGCGCGCAGCCGGCTGGCAATCTTGCGGGCGTGGTCGATATCCCCGGACTGCACATAGGCAGCCAGGCCATAGACGGTGTCGTTGGCGATCTTCACCGCATCATCATCGTCATCGTAGGAGATGACCGACAGGACCGGCCCGAAAATCTCCTCCTTCTCGATGGTCATGCCAGGCCTGACGTGGCCGAAAACGGTCGGTCGCACATAGTAGCCACGGTTGAGGTGCTCCGGCCGGCCGGGGCCGCCGGTGACCAGCGTCGCACCCTCGGCGATACCGGCCTCGATCAACCGCTGGATCTTGTCGAACTGGATGTTGCTGACCACCGGCCCGAGCTTGGTCTCCTCCGAGCGCGGGTCGCCGACCTTGTGCCGTTCGGCGGCCTTCCTGGCGATCGTCAGCGCCTCGTCGTGACGGGCGGCCGGCACCAGCATGCGGGTCGGCGCATCGCAGGACTGGCCGCTATTGCCGAAGCAGGCGTTGACACCCTTGCGCACCGCCGTCTCGAAGTCAGCGTCGGGCAACACGATGTTGGCCGATTTGCCGCCCAGCTCCTGCGCCACGCGCTTGACGGTCTCGGCCGCCGTCTTGGCGACGATGATGCCGGCCCGGGTCGACCCGGTGAACGAGACCATGTCGACGTCGGGATGGCCAGCCATGACCTGGCCGACATCCGGACCGGTGCCATTCACCATATTGTAGACGCCCTTCGGCGTGCCGGCGGCGTCCATCACCTCGGAAAAGATGATGCCGCTGATCGGCGCGATTTCGGAAGGCTTTAAAACGACGGTGCAGCCGGCGGCGATGGCCGGCGCCACCTTGCAGACTATCTGGTTGAGCGGCCAGTTCCACGGTGTAATCAGCGCGCAGACGCCGATCGGCTCCTTGACCACCATGGTGGTGCCGCGCTTCTCGCTGAACTCGTAATCCTCCAGCGCCTTGATAGTGGCTTCCATGTGCGCCCTGCCCGCCCAGGCCTGCGCCTCGCGCGCCCACCTGATCGGCGCACCCATTTCCTGGCTGACCGCCTGGGCGATGTCCTCGTAGCGCTCATTGTAGACTTCGAGGATACGCTTCAGCAGCTTCAGGCGCTCGGCCTTGGTCGTTTGCGAAAAGGCCGGGAATGCCGCCTTGGCTGCAGCCACGGCCTTGTCGACATCGGCTTTCGAGCCGACCGAGATTTTGGTGTAGGCCTCTTCAGTGGACGGATCGATCACATCCAGCGTTGCCGGAACCACGGGGCCGACCCATTTGCCGCCGATGAAAAAATTGAGATGATTGCTCATGGGCCGTGCTCCGGTTTTCTGGAAATGAGTGAGACTAGCTAGGCAGCATAGGGCAGTTGGCACCACGGCGCAGGCTGATATGCGCCACGTCGCCGACGCTGAATTGAAAACCCTCTGTCCGGCGCGGCGCGTCGATCACCACCTGTGTCCCCTGCCCCAACTCTGCATGAAGGCGCAAGGTGCGGCCGTGAAAGACGATGCTGTTCACCCGCACCGGTGCAGTACCGGCCGCCGCCTCGGTCGTGGCCAAAAGGTCCTCCGGACGCACGCCAATGGTGCGCACCGTGCCCTCGCCAGGCAGCTCGCCTTTATCCGAAATCGCTTCCAGCGGCAGAGCGCCGGCGATGAACCGCAAGCGCTCGCCGTCACGGCCGACAAAGCGCGACTGCAGAAGGTTCATGGTGCCGATGAAGCTGGCGACGAATTTGGTGGCGGGTCGATCGTAAAGGGTCGCCGGCGGCGCAATCTGCTCTATGCGGCCCTTGTTCATGACGACAATGCGGTCTGAGATCGACAGCGCCTCGGTCTGGTCGTGCGTGACCATGACGAAAGTGGTGCCAAGCCGCGACTGCAGTCGCTTCAGTTCGACCTGCATCTGCTCGCGCAGATGCGCGTCGAGCGCCGACAGCGGCTCGTCGAGCAGCAGCACACGCGGCTCGCAGACGATCGCGCGGGCAAGCGCGACGCGCTGGCGCTGGCCACCCGACAATTCCGACACGCGGGCGCCGAGCTTTTCAGCAAGGCCGACCATGTCGAGCGCTGCGCCGACGCGCTTTGCCTGTTCGGCACCGGAGAGCTTGCGCAGCGACAGGCCGAAGCAGACATTTTCGGCAACGTTCATGTGTGGGAACAGCGCGTAGTCCTGGAACACGGTATTGACGGGACGGCCGAAGGGCCTGAGCGCCGTGATGTCGCGGCCTTCGAGCAGGACCCTGCCGTTCGACGGGCTCTCGAAGCCGGCGATGACACGCAGGCTGGTGGTCTTGCCGCAGCCGGACGGTCCGAGCAAGGTCAGGAACTCGCCGCGGGCAATGTCAAGATCGACGGCGTCGAGCCCGATGATGCCGCCGGGGAAAATCTTGGAGACCTTGTCCAGCCGGACGAGCGGATCAGGCGCCATCGCGAACCTCGGACGGTTTGGTCGTGTTGACCCACAGGATCTGGCAGCGCTCGCTGCCCGGATTGCGGAAGGCATGCAGCAACGTGCTCTTGAAGGCGAAGCTGTCGCCGGCCTTCAGCCCGTACCTGGTCGAATCGACCACCAGCTCGACCTCGCCGGACAGGACGAAGCCGAATTCATGGCCGGCATGAGCGTAGGCTTCGGCGGTGCCGCCACCGGCTTCCACGGTCACCAGCATGCCGGTCAGCGTGGCGGCCGGCGGCGACAGCAGCGCCTTGGCGATGCCTTCCGACTTGACCGGGATCTGACGCCGGCTGTTGGCGCGCACACAATAAAGATCGTTGCCGACATCATTGCCGTCGGCGATCAGCGCCGACGGCTCTACATCGAGGGCGGCGGCAAGCGGCCAGATCACGCGGACCCGCAATGACGACATGCCGCGCTCGATCTGGCTTAGCGCACCTATCGAGACACCGGCTTTGGCGGCAAGTTCGGCCAGCGAGAGATTGCGCTCCAGCCTGAGCGCCCGCACGCGCCGGCCGACCCTGACGTCGGCGTCGTCCTTCGGCTTCTCAGCCGCTTCGTCCAGCATGTCCATTCGTTCGTCCTTGTTACAGTATTTTTGGCCGGCGCCGCGCGGTCTTTCCTTCTCCCCCTTGTGGGAGAAGGTGGCCGAGCGAAGCTCGGTCGGATGAGGGGTGTTCCAGAAAACACCAACGCCTCATTCCTTCCAACACCCCTCAACCGTCTTGGCGCTGCGCGCCAATCCACCTTCTCCCACAAGGGGAGAAGGAAGAGCGAACTCAGCCGCCTGCCTTGACCTTCTCGAACATCTTGGCGAGTTCGTCATTCTGTTTCATCGGCCCGGTGAAGATCGTGGTCTTCAGCATCACCTCGGGATCGGACGGCAGCTGCAGTTTCTCCAACTCCTCCTTTGGCACGGCGGCGAAAGCCGAGCTGGTCGAGCTGCCATAGCCGTAGGCCTGGATCAGATACTTTCCGGAATCCGTCTCCAGCCGGCTGTTGATGAAGTCATAGGCTAGGTCGACGTTCTTGGCGTCCTTGAGCATGACGAAGCCGCAAGCCCAGGTCAGCATGCCTTCTTTCGGCTTCATGAACTCGACAGGCACGCCCTGCTTCTTCAGCGAGGTGGCCGAGGCGTTCCAGGTCATGGCCGCGACCAGCTGGCCGCTCGCCAGTGCCTGTTCGACCGAGGTCATGTCGGTGGTGTAGTTCGAGAGCAGCGGGCGCTGCTCGCGCAGTTTCTCCGCCACCTTGTCCATCTGTTCCGGTGTCATGTCGAATGGATTGACGCCGGCCAGAAGGGCCGCCACCACCGGTGTGTCGTGGACGGCATCGATGGTCGCCATGCGCCCGGCATATTGCTTGTCCCAGAGCAGATTCCAGCTGGCTTCCGGGTTCTTCACCAGATCGGTGCGGTAGAGGATCGAGGTATTGCCCCAGTCCCACGGCACCATCCAGACCTTGCCGTCGCCGGCCTGCAGGTCGGGCAGGTTCTTGAAGACCGGGAAGATCGAATCCCAGTTCTTGATGCGCTTGGTGTCGATCGGCTGCAGCAGGCCTTCCTTGTTCCAGCGCGCCACCTTGTCATAGCAAGGGTGCGCGACATCGGGGCGGAAGCCGGCCTTGACCTTGGTGAAGGCGTCATCGTCGTCGCCAAACATCGAGGCTTCGACGCCATCAGGGTGCGCGGCGAGGAAGCTCTTGTTGAAGTCGGGCAGCTCGTAACCCGACCAGGTGAAATATTGCAGCTTGTCGCCGGCAAAGGCGACAGTCGATGCAAGCGCCAGCGCGAAGGCGGCCAGTCCGGTTTTCGCTGTCTTTGTCGTTATCGATTTCAAGTCGAATGCCATTGCAGTTCTCCTCTTTCGGTTTCTTCTGGTTTTGACAGGCTGGCGGGCGCTGGCCGCTGAGCGGCGGCAAGCCCGCGATGGCGCAGGATTTCGGCGAGTGCGGCGATGACGAACGACACGGCCAGGATCGCCGTGCCGAGCGCCATGACGGTCGGCAGCGATTTCGGGAAGCGCAGCTGGCTCCAGATATAAAGCGGCAGCGTCGGCTCGGTGCCGGCAAGGAAGAAGGCGACGATGAACTCGTCGAACGAGGTCAGGAAGGCCAGCATGAACGCCGAAATAATGGCGGGCAGGCTGAGCGGCAGCATCACCCGTCTGAAGGTCGTCCAGTCCGAGGCGCCGAGGTCGAGCGCTGCCTCGCGGATGGTCTTCGGGATGGCGGCGAAGCGGCTGCGCATGACCACCACCGTCGTCGGCAGCGCCACCAATACATGGCCGAGCACAATGGCAATGCGTGACGGCCCGAAACCGGCGAGATTGACCAGGATCAACAGCGAGATGCCGACGATGACGCCGGGGATCAGGATGGGCAGCCGCGCAATGGCACTGATCGTGGCGGCCAGCGGCGAGCGGCCGTAGAGGTCCATATAGGACACGGTGATGCCGCAGAGTGTTGCGCCGGTGGCGGCAATGGCGCCGATGACGAGGCTGGTGGCAAGCGCACCGGACAGCGCCGAATTGCCGACCAGCGTGCCGTACCATTCCAGCGTGAAGCCTTGCAGCGGAAATGCCGCCTGGATCGAATTGTTGAATGAAAACAGCGGGATCAGCAATATCGGCAGATACAGAAACACCAGATAGGCAAGGACGTAGGCTCCGAGCCAGCCGCCGCCTTGCTTTGCGTCCAGGCGCGCCGTGTTCATGTGCGGCTGCCGTATCGCCGGTCGGCGAAGCGCACCACCAGCACCACGGCGAGAATGACCAGCATGACGGCGACGGCGAGTGCGGCGCCGAACGGCCAGTCATTGGCCTTGCCGAACTCGGCCTGGATCAGTGTGCCGATCATTGTACTGGCAGGGCCGCCGACCAGCGCCGGCGTCACATAATCGCCGACGGTCGGCACGAAGACGACGAGAGCGGCCGCCAGCACGCCCGGCATCGAATTGGGCAGCACGATGCGGCGGAAACTGGTGAATGGTTTTGCGCCGAGATCGGAAGCGGCCTCGAGCAGCGATTTCGGGATGGTGTCCAGCGCCACATAGATGGGCAGGATGGCGAACGGCGCATAGGCGTGGGCAAGCGTGACGACGACCGCTGCCGGCGTATTCAAGAACGCCAATGTCGGCTCCGACCAGATGCCGCTTTCGATCAGCGCCGAGTTCAGCACGCCATTATAGGCAAGCACGATCTTCCAGGCGAAGACGCGCAGCAGATAGCTGGTCCAGAACGGCAGGGTCAGCAGGAACAGCAGCAGCCCACGCCGCCGCCCGGCATGGAAAGCCAGATAGTAGGCAACGGGATAGGCGGTGACGACGGTTGCCAGCGTCACCAGCCCGGCGATGCCCAGCGAGCGCAGCGTCACCGTCCAGTACAGCGGATCGGTGGCCACAGTGACGAAATTCGCAAGGGTGAAACCAGCCCCCAGCAGCGAGCCGTCATTGCCGCGAAAGGCGAGAAAGAACACCAGGCCGAGGGCGAAAAGGATCAGCAAGAAGGTGACCAACCCGCCGGGCAGCAGCATGGCGAAGCGAAAACCCGGCGAAGACCGGGTTTCCGGCAGCGGCTGCGTTGCGGCGATGGTCGACATCGACTACCCATCATAATTTGAAATCGACTAAACTTTTTTCATATTCGTGAAGCTGTCAAGCTGTTTCACGCTTGGGCATGAACGTCAGCGTTCGAAGGCGTCCAGCATCCGGTACCAGGCGATCGTCGCGGCAACGCCGACCTGCCGAAACGCATGAAACGGGATCGGCCGGATCGGCGAGACCGGGAACGGCAATTGCCTGGTGTCGCCGCTCGACAAATAGGAGGCGATGCGCTCGCCAAGCGCGGTCATCAGGCCGATGCCGCGGCCCTGGCAACCGACGACCGCCAGCAGGCCCTTCTCTGGCTCGTGGATATGCGGGAGATGGTCCGGCGTCATTGCCACCCGGCCGAACCAGCGCTTTTCAATGGCAATGTCTGACAGCGCCGGATAAAGCCGCAGCAGCGCGCGTTCCAGATGCGCCCAGTCGGCCGGGCCGTTCGGCAAAGCCATGCGGCCGCGCCCGCCGAGCACCAGCCGGCCGTCGGCACTCTTGCGATAATAGACGAGGATGCGGCGCGAATCCGACACCGCCTGCCCTTCCGGCAGGATCGCCGCCGCGAGATTGGACGATAGCGGCGCTGTCGCGATCTGAAAGGAATGCAGCGGCACGATCGTCTCGGCGAGGCTGGGGAGCAGGTCGCCGGTATAGGCGTTGGTCGCCAGAACGACCGCCTTGGCCTGGAGTTCGGCGCCGCTTTCCGTAGAAACGTGCCAAAAGCCAGCATTCTTGCTGATCTGCATCACGTTCTGGCGCTCGGCGATCTTTACGCCCGCCGCTGCAGCGACGCGCGCCAGTTCCGACGTGTAGGCGAGCGGATCGATGGCACCGGCGCGGCGATCGAGCCAGCCGCCGAGATAGCCTTGCGCGCCGGTCATCGTCGCGATCTCCGTCCCGCTCAGCAGCCGGACATCGGCGCCGCGGGCGCGCCACTGCCGATCCCGGTTCGCCGCCGCTTTCAGCGCGGTCTCGGTATGCGCGGCCTGGATCCAGCCATTGCGGACGAACGGCACCGCCAGTCTTTCGTCGCGGATCAATTCGAAGACGGTGTCAGCGGTCGAGGCGGCAAAGTTGACGAGCGCTTCGCCGCGTTCGAGACCAAAATGCTCCAGCAGCCAATCCGGATCGTATTTCAGGCCGGGAATGACCTGACCGCCGTTCAGGCCGGATGCGCCATTGCCAATTTCGCCGGCCTCCAGCACCTGGACAGCAAGGCCGAACCGGGCAGCGTGCAAGGCTGTCGACAGCCCCATGATACCGCCGCCGACGATAACGACATCGACGCATTGGCCGGCGGGAAAAAGCGACTGGAACGCGGTGGCTGTCCGCGGCTTCTGCCAGATTGGATCGGAAAACCGTACGGGCAAGCGTCCACCTGGAGATTTCAGTAGGTGAAAACCCTAGCGACGGTTTCATTATTTTGAAAGAGCGTTTTCCGTCGCCGTTGGCGCACGTCAGGCTCGATCAAGGTCCAGCGATGCGAAGACCGCTTGAAAGAATTGACAAAGCTCGCCCTGCAAGCGGGATAGACCTTTGGCGGGAATTTGTTGAAAGTGCCGCGGCCGAAGGACAAGACAACAGGAAATGTAAGCCATGACGAACGCCACACATTTGCCCGCCGAAGGCCTCTTCGTGGGCCGCGCCCGGGCGAGCGATGCTTCCCATCCGCTGGTGGTCACGGTGCGTGACGGCACGGTCTTCGACATCACGTCAAATGTGGCGCCGACCGTGCGCGACGTTTGCGAATTGCCGGATCCGGCGGGGCACGTCCGCTCGGCCAAGGGGCGGCCGATCGGCCCGCTCGATGCCATTGCCGCTAACAGTTTCGAGACAGCGCGCGATCCGGGGAAACCGTATCTGCTGTCCCCCGTCGACCTGCAGGCGATCAAGGCATCTGGCGTCACCTTTGTCGTCAGCCTGCTCGAACGGGTGATCGAGGAGCAGGCGCGCGGTTCGGCGGAAAAGGCCGACGCCATTCGCGCCGACATCGCCGGGCTGATCGGCCACGATCTGTCGAAGCTCAAGCCCGGCTCGCCGGAAGCGATGGAGATCAAGGCCAAGCTGATTGCGCGCGGCGCCTGGTCGCAATATCTGGAAGTCGGCATCGGCCCCGATGCCGAGATCTTCACCAAGTGCCAGCCGATGGCCTCGGTCGGCTTCGGCGCCGATGTCGGCCTGCATCCGGTTTCGACATGGAACAATCCGGAGCCGGAGATCGCCATGATTGCCGCCGGCAGCGGCAGGATTGTCGGGGCGACGATCGGCAACGACGTCAATCTGCGCGACGTCGAGGGGCGCTCGGCGCTGCTGCTCGGCAAAGCCAAGGACAACAACGCTTCGGCAGCACTTGGCCCCTTTATCCGGCTGTTCGATGAGACATTTTCCATTGGCGACGTGAAGCAGGCGATCGTACGGTTGAAAGTCGAAGGCGAGGATGGGTTCTCGCTGGAGGGCGCCAGTTCGATGGCCGAGATCAGCCGCTCGCCGGAAGAGTTGGTCGCCGCCGCCATGGGGCCACATCATCAATACCCCGACGGGCTGGCGCTTTATCTCGGCACCATGTTCGTGCCGTCGAAGGATCGGGGCGAAACAGGCAAGGGCTTTACCCACAAGGTCGGCGACATCGTCACCATCTCGTCGGAGAAATTCGGCGCCTTGGTCAACCGCGTGCGGCTGTCGCCCGACTGCCCACACTGGAGCTACGGCGCCAGCCACCTGATGCGTGACCTCGCAAGGGCCGACCTCATCTAGTCCCGCAGCCTAACATCCGATAGATTCTAGAATTCTCTGATTGGAATACCTGCTCGTCGGCATTCGGGAGAGTCCATTGATCGTCGCTCTTGAGGGCAAGACCCTTGTCGTTACCGGCGGAACGCAAGGGCTTGGCGAGACCATCGCCCGGCTGGCCTCAGCCGACGGCGGCGAAGGGATCGCCATTGTCGGCCGCAATGCCGAGCGTGGCAGACGCATCGCCGAAGAGCTTTCACGACCAAGCCGGCCCGTCGTCTTCATCCAGGCCGACCTTGGAGATCCGGCCGCGCCTGCAGCTGTCATGGCGGAAGCGATCAAAAGACTCGGCCGCATCGATTGTCTGGTGAACGCCGCGGCCCTCACCGACCGGGCCTCGCTGGAAACTGGCACAATCGACGACTGGGACAGGTTGTTTTCCGTCAATGCGCGCGCGCCGTTCTTCCTCATGCAGGCGGCCGTAGCCGACATGAAGACACGGCGGGCGGCGGGCGCCATCGTCAACATACTGTCGGTGAATGCGCATTGCGGTGCGCCGGACCTTGCCATCTATTCCGCAACCAAGGGCGCGCTTTCGACGCTGACCAGAAACATTGCCAACGCGCATCTTTCCGATCGCATCCGCGTCAACGGCATCAACATGGGCTGGGTAGCGACGCCGGCCGAACAAGAGATGCAGGCGCGCACGCTGGGCAAGGGCGAAAACTGGGCAAAGATTGCCGCCGCCGGCCTGCCGCTTGGTCGATTGCTGACCATGGACGAAGTCGCCCAGCTAACGCTGTTCCTGCTCAGCGACGCCTCCGGGCTGATGACCGGGACGCTTATCGACCTAGAGCAATACGTGCTCGGCGCGCCGCCGCGCAGCATTGCATGACGGTCGCAAGGCCGATCGTCGGCCGCCTGGAAAATATCAGCCAAACTGATGCAATCTGATGGGATTGCTGATGGCGTGGTGCCTTGCGCCAACGTCCATTGGCAATCGAGGCTTGCCATCGATCGAAAAAGGGAATGCTCTAATGCGCCCAGGTCGACGCTGGCAAATGCGATCACGGCTTTGGCCGCGCACGGTTTTTGGCCGCGATCGTCGTCGGAGGAGGAGTTCGGTTCAAATGGGAGGAAATCAAATGCTGACGAGGCTAAGACTGCTTGTACTTGGCTTGATGGTGGCGCTGGCCATTCCGGCCGCGGCACAGGCCAAGACGTTCTACTGGATTTCGCATGGCGGCCCGGCCGATCCGGTCTGGACATACTTCCTTGCCGGCGCCAAGCAATGGGCGGCGGACACCGGCAACACCGTCAACACGTCGTTCCACAATGGCGACGTGGCGTCGCAGCAGGAGGCTGTTCGCGCCGCGATTTCCGCCAAGGCCGACGGCATCACCACGACCAGCCCTGATCCGGGCAGCCTTGTCGAGATCGCCAAGGAAGCGCGGGCGGCGAACATCCCGATCATCAACTTCAACACGCCCGACCCGAAGGCGGACTTCAACGCCTATGTCGGCGGCGACAACGTCACCTTCGGCAAACATTGGGCGCAGTATCTGGTCGACAAGGGCCTTGTGAAGAAGGGCGACTTCGTCTGGATGCCGGTCGAAATTCCCGGTGCCACCTATGGCGTCCAGGAAGAGGAAGGCATCAAGAGCGTGTTCGAGCCGCTCGGCATCACCTACGAAATCACCGAAGCGACGCTCGACCAGGCCGAAGTGATCAACCGCATGGTCGATTACCTCACCGCCAACAGGGCCAAGGTCAAGGCGGTTATCGGTCTCGGCGATCTTGTCACCGGCTCGATCAAGCGGGTGTTCGACCAGGTCGGCGTCAAGCCGGGCGAAATCCCGGTCGTCGGCTGGGGCAACTCGCTCGACACCACCCAGGAAGTGCTGAACGGCTACGTCAATGCCGCGCAGTGGCAGGATCCGCAGGCGACCAGCTACGTCGCGCTCTCGCTCGCCAACATGGCGGCGAGCGGTATTCCGCCCGGCTTCGACGTGATCACCGGCGCGCTCTACGAGAAGGACACCGCGGCAGTCTACGACAAGATCCTGTCCGGCAAATAAATCCGCGATCGAGTTGGTCACGGCCGCTTCGGCGGCCGTGACTGTCTCATCATTCCGCCGAAGCCGGTTGCGGTCGCGGCCAAATCCAATCCTATCGCGGGTCCAAGGTGGAAAATCGTTCTCTTATCCAACGCTCGATCGCGCGGCCCGAGTTCGGGCCGTTTGTGCTGCTCGTCGTCGAGATCGCCGTGTTCTGGGGCATCAACCACGACTTCCTGTCGCCGCAAAACATCTCGAACACGCTGGCCTTCACGGTCGAGCTCGGGCTGATCGCGCTGGCGATGACGCTGTTGATGACATCAGGCGAATTCGATCTCTCGGTCGGCTCGGTGTTCGGCTTCTCGCCGGTCCTGATGTGGACGTTGTTCAACAGCGGCGTCGCCTCGCTGGAAGCCGCCTTCGTCATTGCGCTGGTGGTCGCTGCGTTCATTGGACTGGTCAACGGCTGGTTCGTGACGCAGCTCAAGATCCCGTCCTTCCTGGTGACGCTGGGCATGCTGCTGGTGGTGCGCGGCACCGCTTTGTTCGTCACCAACGGGTTTCCGCAGCGGACCTGGAGCGCCGAGGGCAGCTGGCTGGCGGAAGCGCTGGTCGGCGATTTCTTCATCGGGCCGTTCCGTATCTACATGTCGCTGTTCTGGTTCATCGCCGCCGCAATCGCGCTCGGTTACGTGCTGACGCAGAGCCGGACAGGCAACTGGATCCAGGCGGCCGGCGGCAACCCGAGTGCTGCAAGGGCGCGCGGCGTCAATGTCAGCGGCGTCAAGATCGGCCTGTTCATCCTGTCGTCGATCCTGGCCTCGCTGGCCGGCGTCATCTCCTCGCTGCGCACCTCGGCGGCCAACCCCAACAGCGGCACCGGCTACGAGCTCGAAGTCATCGCCATGGTGGTGATCGGCGGCACGGCGCTGACCGGCGGGCGCGGCACAATCATCGGCACGGTGCTCGGTATCCTGATCCTGCGCGTGATGCGCAACGGCATCGTGCTGATCGGTGTGCCGGGCCTTGCCTATAATATTTTCATCGGCGCCATCATCCTCGGCATGATGGCGCTCCATTCATGGCTGGAACGCCGGCATCAGGCAGGGACTTGAACCATGGCCGAACCGCTTGTCCGCATGGAAAATATCCGCAAGTCCTATGGGCGCGTGCAGGCGCTGGTTGATGCCAATTTCCATGTCAACGAAAGGGAGATCGTCGGCCTGCTCGGCGACAACGGCGCCGGCAAGTCGACGCTGATCAAAGTGCTGTCGGGCGCGGTCCCGCTGACCAGCGGCGACATCTTCATCCGCGGCAAGAAGGTGAATTTGCGCAGTACCAGCGACGCCATCGCCCATGGCATCGAGACGATCTACCAGGACTCGGCGCTGGTGACGCAGCTGTCGATCGCCCGCAACCTGTTCCTCGGACGCGAGCCGATCAAGCCGCCGCGTTTCCTCAACCGCATGGACCAGGAGGCGATGAACGTGGTTGCCCGTGACCTGCTCAAGCAGGTCGGCATCTCGAAGAACATCCCGCCGACGACGCCGATCGGCTCGCTCTCCGGCGGCGAGCGGCAGGCGGTGGCGATTGCGCGCGCCATGCATTTCGACAGCGATCTCATCATCCTCGACGAGCCGACCAACAATCTCGGCGTCGCCGAAACGCAAGGCGTGCTGAGCTTCGTGCGCAGTGCCCGCGATTCCGGCCATTCCTGCATCTTCATCGCCCACAACATCCATCATGTCTTCCAGGTGGTCGACCGCATCGTCGTCATGCGCCGCGGCAAGGTGGTCGCCGACGATATCGACCCGAAGAAGACCAGCGTCGCCGAAGTCGAACGCGTCATCACCGGCATGTCGGACAAGGAGATCCATGACGCGCTGGTCGAGGGCACGCAACGGCCCAGCTGAGCAGCCGGGGGTCGGCCTGATCGTCGAGGCACTGGATCGCATCGCCACATGGTTGCGCCATGAAAGCCACCGTTTCGGATATTGCCAGGAGCTGCGGCCTGTCGACCGCGACGGTCGATCGTGTGCTCAACAACCGGCCGGGAGCCAGTGCCGCCAACCGGCAGCGCGTAATGGAGGCGGCCAAGCAGCTCGGCTATCTGCCGGTCGTCGACCAGGTTGCGTTGCCCTCGCGGCCGGCGCATCTCGAATTCTTCCTGCCGATAGGCAGCAATGCCTTCATGGCCGATCTGGCCAGGCACATCGAGGATTATGCGGCGCGCCTGCCGCTGGTCGCCTCCTGCCGCATCCACAAGCTCGCCGGCATCTCGCCGAGTGCCTTGCAGGCGGCCGTCGAAAACCTCTCGCTCAAGGCCAACGGTGTCGGCGTCATCGCCATCGATCACCCGAGAACGCGCAACATCTTGCGCGAGATCGTCGAGGCCGGCATCCGCCTGGTCACACTGGTGTCCGATGTTCCGGGCGCGCCCCGCTCGGCCTATGTCGGCATCGACAACCGGGTGGCCGGCCGTACGGCGGCGCTGCTGATGGGACGGTTCCTCGGCGGCCGCCAGGGCCATCTGGCGATGGTCGTCGGTTCACGCTCCTACCGCGGCCATGAGGAACGCGAGATGGGCTTTCGCTCCGTGCTCGGCGAGGAGTTCCCCAACCTAACCGTCACCAGCGCCGTGGAGATCAACGACGAGCCGGAGGCCAGTTATACCGCGACCATGAAGGCGCTGCACAACGAGCCGGAGCTGCTCGGCATCTATTGTATCGGCGCCGGGCGCTCGGGCGTGGCAAAAGCATTGCTCGAAGTCAGGCCGCAGACGAAGCCGGTGTTCATCTGCCATGATCTGACGCGCGAGACGCGCGGCTATCTCGTCGACGATCTGCTCGACGTCGTCATCGACCAGAATGCGCGGCTGATCGCCGAACAGTCGGTCATTCGCCTGCTCGGCTCGATCGCCTCGTCGGCGCCCTATCTGACGCGGAAATTCATCGAGCCGCGCCTGATCTTCAAGGAAAATGTCCCGGTGCAGTGATGTCGCGCGAGGCGATGGTCGCTCGGGCCTCGATCGTTAAAATTCGGTTGATACCGCAAATCTGCACATCACCTATGCAACTTTTGTGGTTGCCGAATCATTGGGCAATCGATAGTTTCGCAGGTGTCGGCCATCTACTCCTCCCAGATGCGATGCCGACGCTGAGTGCGGTACACCTCCTCCCGTGCCGTATTCGAAATCGAGCCCGCTGCCACCTCCTCCCGGCAGCGGGCTTTTTTTGTTTCGGCTCCGGGATAGCGGCCAATGCTTGCGGTCGGGACAGCACCGGACACGTTTGCTGATCCGCGGATCGATGAGCTTCGCTGCGACCGCCGCGGCTTTGTCGGGCAGAATCCTGTCACACTTGTCACTCTCACCGGTTCGCCGGCGGCCCTATCCTGCCTCACGACCAGCAATCAACGCCGCGCCGGCCATGGTGCGGAGGATCGGCACAGGAGACGCGAGATGGCACATCGCGATGGGACGAGACATCACCCGGCGGCGCGGCCCGCAATCGAAACGCCACGTATCGTTTCGCCGCTTGCGAGACTATCTGGCCCTGAAAGACGTGATCAGGCCTTCCGCCATGCGGACGAACTGCGCGCTCGGGCCCTCGGCGCCGACGCTTTGCAGGCTGACGCGGGCGCCCTCGAGCAACAGCGACAGCGTGTCCGCAAGAAGCTCGGCCTGTCCGATGCCGGCATCGCGACACAGCGAAACCAGCCGCTCGCGCTGCGCTTCCTTGAGTTCCTTGATCACTTGCCTTGCCGGATGATCCGCCTCGCTCAGCTCGATGGCGGCGTTGGCCATGTCGCAACCGCGGCGGTCCGACATCAGGCAATCGGCCGCCATCCGGACCCAGGCATGCAGCTGCGCCAGCTTGTCGCCCGGATTCTCAGCCTCGAACTTTTCCCACATCGCGTTGGCGCTGCAGGCGGTTGCCCGCAGACATTCGATGATCAGGTCGTCCTTGGACTCGAAATGCCGGTAGAGCGTCATCTTGTTGGTGCCGGCGGCCTCGGTGATGGCGTCGATGCCGACGCCGCGAATGCCATGCTTGTGAAACATGTCCCGTGCCGTCTCCAGGATCCTGTCCCGGGGGCGAACACGCTCCACAACAACGTCTGTCATCAAAACCTCCGTGATTGCGTTTCCCGAAATTCCCTCGGTGCACCTCTTGACTAGGGTGTTACCGGTCTGTAACGTTAGAGATGTTACTTACCTGTAACACCCGCATTGCATCATGTCAAACTCGCAAGTGCCGGCCATCAGCCCTGCCCCGATCGGCAAGGGGACGAACCGCACCTCACGGCCTCGGCCGGCGAGCAAGAAAACACCAGATCCGCGGCTTGCCGCGGATACCAAAAACCAGGAGCCGCTTCGATGTCGCAGCGCAATGATCTGACGATCGATGAAGTCGTAAGGGATCCGATGATCCGCATGCTGATGAGGGCCGACCGCGTCGACCCGCGGTCCTTCGAGGCGATGCTGCGTGCGCTGGCGGACGAACAGGCCGAGCGCCGCAATGCGCCGCGCCGCCTTGAAGATTTCGGCTTTCTCGAAGATTCCGGCTCAACACGCAGCCGGCGGCTTTCCAGGGTAGCCAGGGCGTTTGGCCGGGCCAGAGCATCGGGCGAGGCGTGCATATCATGGTAAACTTCTTCATTCATCGTCCGATCTTTGCGTCGGCTATCGCCATCATCATGGTGCTCGCCGGAGCGATCTGTTATTTCCTCCTGCCCGTCTCGCAGTTTCCCGACATCACGCCGCCCCAGGTCGTGGTCAGCGCCCATTACCCGGGCGCCAGCGCGCAGGTCGTCGCCGACACGGTGACGACGCCGCTCGAACAGCAGATCAACGGCGTCCAGGGGATGACCTATATGTCGTCGTCGAGCTCCAATGACGGCTCCTCGACGATCACCATCACCTTCGACGTCGGCTACGATCTGAGCACGGCGGCCGTCGACGTCCAGAACCGCGTTTCGCAGGCGGCTTCCTCGTTGCCGGCCATCGTCAATCAGGGCGGCGTGACGATCAAGAAGCAGAACCCGAACTTCGTCCTGATCGTCGACCTCACCTCGCCGGACGGTTCCGTCAACCCGGTCGCGCTGAGCAATCTCGCCTATCTGCAGGTGGTCGATCCGCTGAAGCGCCTGCCCGGCGTCGGCGACGTGCAGATCTTCGGCGAGCGGCGCTATTCGATGCGCATCTGGCTCGACCCCGACAAGCTCGCCAATCTCGGCATTACTGCCGTCGACGTGCAGAACGCCGTCGCCGAGCAGAACGTCCAGGTGGCGGCCGGCAAGATCGGGCAGTCGCCGGCTCCGGCCGGCACCGCCTTCGAGATGCAGGTCAACGCCGTCGGCAGGCTGAGCGATCCCAAGGAGTTCGGCGACATCGTCGTGCGGGCCAATACCGCCAACGGCTCACTGGTCAGGCTGCGCGACGTTGCGCGCATCGAGCTCGGTGCGCTGCAATATTCGTCGTCGGCCTTCTTCGGCAAGGACCCGACGGTGGTGCTCGCGGTCTACCAGATGCCGGGGTCCAACGCGCTCGATCTGCAGCAGCGCGTCAAGGACAAGATGCAGGAGCTGTCGGCCCGTTTCCCGAAGGGCGTCAGCTACGCCATGCATTACGATACGACACGTTTCGTTTCGGCCTCAATGCACGACGTGCTGATCACGCTCGGCGAAGCGCTGGTCCTGGTCGTCGCCGTGGTGTTCATCTTCCTGCAAAGCTGGCGCACCACGATCATCCCGACGATCGCAATTCCGGTGTCGCTGGTGGCGACGCTGGCCGTCATGCACATGCTTGGCTTCTCACTGAACATGCTCAGCCTGCTCGGCATGGTGCTGGCGATCGGCCTCGTCGTCGACGACGCCATCGTCGTCGTCGAGAATGTCGAACGCCAACTTGAGGCCGGCCTCAAACCGCTGGCTGCCACGCGAACGGCGATGGCCGAGGTCACTGGCCCGATCATCGCCACGACCGCCGTGCTGATGGCTGTGTTCGTGCCGGTTGCCTTCATTCCCGGCGTGTCCGGCCGGCTCTACAACCAGTTCGCCCTGACGGTGGCGATCTCCTTCGGCATCTCGGCCTTCGTCTCGCTGACGCTTACCCCGTCGCTCAGCGCGGCCTTCCTGCGCCACCGGCCGGAAACACAGTTCGTGCTGTTCCGCTGGTTCAACATGGGCTTCGAACGGCTGGCGCATGCCTATGCGAATGGGGTCCGTATTCTCATCCGCCTGCGCTGGATCATGCTCGGCGTGTTCGCGGCCGGACTTGTCGCGACCTATTTCGTCTGGCAGCGCCTGCCCTCGACCTTCCTTCCGGTCGAGGACCAGGGCTATTTCTTCGTCGTCATCCAGCTCCCCGACGGGGCCTCGCTGGAACGCACCGACGCGGTGGCGCAAAAGGCACGCGACATCCTGCAGAACACGCCCGGCGTCGACATCGTCGGCTCGATCAGCGGCTTGAACTTCCTGACCAGTGCCGCGCAGTCGAATTCGGCGGTCGAATTCGCTATCCTGAAGCCATGGGACGAACGCGGCCCCGATCAGAGCGCGTCTAAGCTCGTCGCCGACGTGCGCAACAAGCTGCTGCAAATTCCGGAGGCTTTTGCGCTGAGCTTCGACCCGCCGTCGATCCCGGGCATCGGCACCACCGGTGGCTTCGAGTTCCAGGTCGAGGACCTGACCGGGCGCGGCAGCGTGGCGCTCAACGATGCGACGCAAGCGGTGATTGCCGAGGCGCGCAAGCAGCCCGAGCTCAACCCGCAGCAATTGTTCTCGTCGTTCTCGACCTCGACGCCGCAGTTCAACTACGATCTCGATCGCGCCAAGGCGAAGCTGCTCGGGCTCAACCTGCCGGACGTGTTCAACACGCTACAGATCTATCTCGGCTCGCTCTATGTGAACGATTTCAACCTGTTCGGCCGCACCTTCCGGGTGACGATACAGGCCGACAAGGACTCTCGCGCCGGTCCGGCCGACATATCGCGGCTCTATGTCCGCAATGCGTCGGGTGGGATGGTGCCGCTGAGCACGCTGGGCAAGCTTGTGCCCGTCGTCGGCCCCGAGACCGTGCCACATTACAACAACAATGCGTCGGCCCTGATCAATGGCGGCGCCGCGCCCGGCTTTTCGTCCGGCCAGGCGGTGGCGGCAATGGAACGTGCCGCTGCCACGGCGTTGCCGAGAGACTTCGGCTACGAATGGACCGGCATCACCTATCAGGAGCTCAAGGCGGGATCGATCGCATCCGTCGTCTTTGGTCTCGCGATCGTCTTCGTCTTCCTGATCCTCGCCGCGCAATATGAGAGCTGGGCGATGCCGTTCATGGTGCTGCTGGCGGTGCCGCTCGCACTGTTCGGTGCGTTCGTCGTGCTGTGGCTGCGTGGCATGCAGATCGACGTCTATTCGCAGATCGGCTTCGTCATGCTGATCGGACTGGCGGCCAAGAACGCGATTCTGATCGTCGAGTTTGCCCGGCGCCGGCGCGAAGAAGGCCTCAGCATCGTCGACGCCGCGATGGAAGCGGCGCGGCTTCGGCTGCGACCGATCCTGATGACCGCCTTCGCCTTCATCCTCGGCGTGCTGCCGCTGATGTTCGCTACAGGTGCGGGTGCCGCAAGCCGGCAGTCGATCGGCACCACCGTCTTTGGCGGCATGGTCGCGGCGACGATCCTGTCGCTGGTGTTCGTGCCGGTCTTCTATGCGGTGATCGAACAGCTGCGCGAGCGCCGCGGCGAGAGCGAACCGGTTTCCGAAGCGACCGAACAACCAACTGCCGAACCCGCCTTCGAGCCATTGGCCGAAGCGGCCGAATAGGACTGGAGAATTGATCATGCGTAAATGGAAAATCGCGCTGGGAACGGCCGTCGCCCTTGGGGCGATTTCGGTGGCGAGCGTTCACCTGCTCGACATGGGCAGCCTCAGCCTCAACGCGGGCACAGCCGGGGCGGCGACACCCAAGCCGGAAGCCTTTGTCATGCCGGTGCCGGTGGTGAGCGTCGTCAAGAAGACGATCCCGATCTATCTCGACTACGCCGCCCGGGTTGAGCCGATCCGCAGCATCACGCTGCAGGCGCGCGTGCCGGGCTATCTGCAGGAGCAGGTCGCCACCGACGGCAGCGACGTTGCGAAGGGCGACCTTCTCTACAAGATCGCGCCGGAGGATTTCCAGGCTGCCCTCGAGCAGGCGAAGGCGCAGGTCCAGCGCGACACGGCAACGCTCGACTATGCGCGCTCCAATCTCGGGCGCGGCAGCGAGCTCGCCAAGAGCGGCTATCTCGCCAAGGACGTGTTCGACCAGCGCACCAGCACCTTGCGCGGGGCACAGGCCTCGCTCGCCGTGAATCAAGCCGCCGTACGGACCGCCGAGCTCAATTTGAGCTACACCGAAATCCGTGCCCCGTTTGCGGGACGTATCGGTCGCAGCCAGGCTTCCGTCGGAACGCTGGTCAGCGTCGCCGGCACGGTGCTCAACACGTTGGTGCAACTCGATCCGATCTACGTCACCTTCAATCCGAGCGAAACGGACCTGGCCCAGATCGAGGAGGCCCGCGCCGCAGGACCGATCAGCGTCGACGTCCTGCTTCCCGGTGAAACGGAACCGCGCCAGAAGGGCGATCTTACCTTCATAGACAACACGATCGATCGCTCGACCGGCACGATCACGGCACGGGCGACGGTCGGCAACGGCAAGTTCACGCTGCTCCCCGGCCAATATGTCCGCGTCCGGCTGCACGTCAAAGAGCAGCCCGATGCGCTGATGGTACCGCAGACGGCACTCGGCTCAGGCCAGCTCGGCAAATACCTCTATGTCGTCGGCAAGGACAACACGGTCGACCAGCGTATCGTTTCGCTCGGACCGACCAATGGCGATCAGGTCGCCATCTTGAGCGGTGTGGCCGAAGGCGACCGGGTGATTACCGGCAATCTGCAGAAGATCGGCCCGGGAATGCCGGTCTCGCCGCTGCCCGAGAAACCGGCCACCTGATAACCCCCATCAGGTCCGGTCCCGCGGCGCCCTCGGCTCCCACGCCAAGGGCGCCGTTTTTGCTGATGTTTTCGACACGGCCGATTCAAGCCGTAGTGCGAACGGCGGCTCTGGCGACGATGGCAGCATAGAGGCGCTCTCCAACTGTGAAGGCAGTTTGTGGATCAGCAAACGAGACATCCATCCAGCCGACGGCTTGTCGCGGCCACACGTATCACTCGCGCGAACGCCCGCTTCGACCTGGATGGATGGACTGCTGGATTTAGGCGGCATAAGGCACCGTCTTCCAGGTCAAATCCTGGCGCAACGGTTTCGCCGGTCAGGCCGCCTGCAGGATCCGGATCCCATGGCGTCCGGTAAGCTCGATCACGCGGTTAATCATGCCAGCGGTCGGCGGGCCGGAGGGCGCGTCCTTGGATGCAGCCTCTTCGAAAAATGCGATCATCTGGTCGTCGACGATCGCCATGAAAATAACCGGCACGGGACCAGCATTGCGATAGCCATGGGGCGCGTTGCCCGGAATGGTGACGACATCACCGGGTTCCACCTCATATTCTTGCGCGACCCCATCGATCATTGTCCATATCGTGAGGGTGCCCTCGAGAATGCGGAAAATTTCCGCGGAAGGATGCGTGTGGGGCGGCGTGCCGCTTCCAGGAGGTACCGTGACGTCGATCACGTTGAGTGCCGTCCCAGCGAGCTTTGCCCGGACAGCGACCTGATCGCCCATCACCCAGAAGCCTTGAACCGAATCGGCCGGATGGACCGTCGCTTTGGTCTTATGCCAAGTCACTTGCTTTTTCCTTTCGAACAGCGCCTTGCTGCGATTTTGCCGCATTGAGCAAGGCGCGAATTGCCCAGGCGGCTGCCTCTCCGGCCTCACGGCCGGTAAGACCCCAGTAGTCTTTCATCGTCTGCCAGGCAGTGGCGCTGAACAGGAGCTGGATCACGGCCTCAAGCTGGCGCGCCGCCTTCGGGTCCATTCCGTTTGCGACTTGCGAAAGGCTGCTCTGAAAGGCACGTTGCCGCTCACCATTGGCTTGCAGGCGCATCTCGCGCCCGGTAGCGCTCGCATGCGAGGCTCTGACTACGCCTTCGATTGCGTCCAACGAGGCGAAAAGGTCGGGAGGAAGATCGATCAGATCCTGCTCCCGCTCAGGCCAGAACCGCACTCCCAGAGAGGCATTGGTGCTGGCCCAAAAGGCCTCCAAAAGCGCTTCCTTCGTCGGGAAATGGCGGAAGATGGTCCGTCGGTTTACGCCCGAAACCTCGGCAACCTCATCGAAGCCAAGGAGGCTGTACGGATTTTGCTCCAGAATCGTTCGAATGGACGCGAGGATGCGCTCGCGCGTGGCCTGCGCCTGCTCTGCCCGCAGCGGGCTCTCGTATTTCTGAGTCATCGTTTGTGAATTCATGTCACTGCTAGTGACACAAACCTTCCCAGTCGTCAATGGACATTGCGAAGGCTACGCACCGGGCCGTTTCCCGCTGCGAGAAGCCAGCTGACGCTCAGCGGCCGGGACCTAGTCGGCTTGCATGGCCAAGCTGGCTGAGGCCGGAAGGGCGCCAATGTCTCCAGGATCGCGAATCCAGCTCTTGTTAGATTGTCGACAATCTGCTTGTCTTGCTTTCGGTTCCCTGGAGCAGCCGAATGGCAAAGCTGGATTTCAGTCCGATCGCCGACACGACAAGACGCGCCGAGATCGTGGGGCTGCTCCGGCGGGCGATCCTGACCGGCCGGCTGGAACCGGGACAGAAGCTCAACGAACTCAGGATTTCCGAGCAGATGCGGGTGAGCCGCGCGCCGCTGCGCGAGGCGATGCGCGAGCTGGTGCAGGAAGGCATCCTGACCAGCATTCCCTACGCCGGAACCTTCGTCATCAACGTCACCGCCAAGGACATCGACGACGCCTATTCGCTCAACAAGGTGCTCGACGAGTTCGCCATCGAGCGGACCTGGCCGGTTCGCGACCAGCGCTTCTTCGACGAACTCGACCGGCGCCATGCGGCGGTGAAGCAGGCGACGCGCGACCTGGACACCACGCGACAGATCGAAACGGCGCTGCAACTGCATGGCCTGATCCACGAATGGGCCGACAATTCGGTGCTGCTTGAAACGTGGCAACGGCTGACCAGCCGGCTGCAGATGTATTTCGCGCTGCACCAGCGGGCGCGCAACGAGCCGGTGCCTGCCGTAGGTGCTCACGAGACCTATGTTCGGCTGCTCAAGGGCAGCGACATGCGCGCCGCACAGCGCCACGCCAAGGACCATATCGATTTGGATTTCGAAGAACTGCTCGCCTATGCGCGCGGGCTGGAACAGCGCGGCTCAAAGGGCGCCGGCGCCGATCGTGCCGGCCGACCTAGAGGCGGCTGAGCCCGACAAATTTGACGGACATCCCGGAACACAGACAACGGACAGAACACGTGCAGATCAAAACCATCAAGGCCTACCATGTCGTGCAGCCCTTCGTGGATGGGCCTTACCGCATGTCCAAGGGGCGTGTCGCCGATGCGTTCGACGCGGTGATCGTCGCCGTCATCGCCGATAGCGGGCTCACCGGCTGGGGCGAGATGGCGCCGCTTGGCAATTTCTATTCGCCTGCCTTCGCTGCGGGTACTCGCGCCGGCGTCGTCGAGATCGCGCCGCATCTCATTGGCCATGACCCACGCGGGCTTGCCAGTATCAACAGGCTGATGGACACGGTGTTCAAGGGCCATCCCTACGTCAAGTCGGCGCTCGACATGGCGTGCTCGGATCTTGCGGCGCGCGCCGCCGACGTGCCGCTGGTCACCCTGCTCGGCGGACGCGAGAGCGAGACGGCCGAACTCTACAAAGTCGTCACCCACGGCACGGTCGACGCGATGGCCGCGCTCGCCAAGCACATCATCGGGGAAGGATTTCACCGGCTGCAGGTCAAGGTCGGCGGCAACGTCCATGACGACATCGAACGCGTCACAGCCGTTGCCGCCGCGGTGCCGAAGGGCACCGTCATCTTCTGCGACGCCAATGCCGGCTGGACGCCTTACCAGGCGCGCCAGTTCGTGGATGCGACGCGCACCATCGACTACACGTTCGAGCAGCCCTGCACGACGATCGACGAATGCCTGTCGGTGCGCCGCTCGCTCGACAAGCCGATGGTGCTCGACGAATCCGTTGCCTCGCTGGACGATATGCTCGACATCCACCGCAAGGGCGCGGCCGACGGGCTGACGCTGAAGATCTCGCGCCTCGGCGGCGTTACCAAGACGCGCCAGATCCGCGACCTTGCCGTCGACCTCGGCTTCATGATCACGGTCGAGGACACCGGCGGCGCCGAGATCGACACATCGGCGATGGCGCATCTGTCGCTGTCGACGCCGGAGGAGCGCCGGCTGCACGCCATCGCCTTTCACGAATGGGTGACGGTGCGCACCGCATCCAACATGCCGCCGGTTTCGGGAAGCCGTATGGGCATTCCGGATGGGCCGGGCCTCGGCATCGATGTCGTTCCCGGCCTGCTTGGTGCGCCCTTCTTCGAAATCGGCAGCTGAGCTGCAATAAGGCTGCACCCAATCAACCTGAATATGCCGCGTCCTTCTGACTGCGGAGGCACGGCCGCGTGGACCGACCGCTCATCCAATCGTCTTCGGCCGATTGCAGAGCGACAATGCCCAATTGCCGGTTGAAATATTTTTCATTTGCAAATAGAAATGTTCAAAACGTTGATTTGGACGCTGCGGCGCGTCAGGAACTGGAGGAAGCGACATGTCCCATCCGCAATTTGCAGCGGAACTTCTGCAGCGCGCTGAACAGCAGGGGCCGATCACCATCGGGCTTGCCGGCGCCGGACAGATGGGCACCGACATCGTCGTCCAGGTCGCGCTGATGCCGGGCATGCGGATCGGCGCCATTTCCGAAGTCAGGCCGCAGGCAGCGATCGACGCGGCGCTGCTCGCTGGCCATGACCGTTCCGACATCGTCCAGGCCGGCAATGCGGCCGCGATCGACCGCGCCATCGAGGCCGGCAAGATCGCGGTGACCGAAGATTTGCATGCGCTGGCGGCGGCCGGCCGGATCGACGTCATCATCGACGCGACGGGCAATCCCAATATCGGCACGCTGTTCGCGCTCGAAGTGATGAAGAACGGCAAGCACATCGTCATGCTCAATGTCGAGGCCGACATCACCATCGGCCGTTTCCTCAAGGACGAAGCGCGTAAGGCCGGCGTCGTCTATACGGGTGCGGCCGGCGACGAGCCGGCCTGCACGCTGGAGATCATCGGCTTTGCCAAGAGCCTCGGCTTCAACATCATCGCCGCCGGCAAGGGCAAGAACAATCCGTTGAAGATCGACGCCATGCCGGCCGACTACGAGAAGGAGGCGGCCGAGCGCAACATGAATGCGCGCATGCTGGTCGAATTCGTCGACGGCTCGAAGACGGCGATCGAGATGGTGGCGATCGCCAATGCGACCGGCCTGGTGCCCGATGTGCCGGGCATGCACGGCCCGACCGCGACGCTGGAGGAGCTCGCAAGCGTGCTTTGCCCGCGCGAGGATGGCGGCGTGCTACACCGCAAGGGCGTTGTCGATTACTCGATCGGCAAGGGTGTGGCGCCCGGCGTGTTCTGCATCATCGAGACCCGGCATCCGCGTGTGCTGGAGCGCATGATCGACCTCAAGGTCGGCAAGGGCCCCTATTTCACGATCTTCCGGCCCTATCATCTGACCAGCCTGGAAGTGCCGCTGTCGGCGGCGCGCGCCGTGGTCTACAAGCGGGCCGACATGGAGCCGCTCGACCATCCTGTGGCCGAGGCGGTGGCGGTCGCCAAGAGCGATCTTGGCGTTGGCCAGTCGCTCGGCATGATCGGCGAGAACGACTATCGCGGCTTCGCCATGACCTGGGGGGATGCGCGCGCCCGCGGCGCCCTGCCGCTCGGCCTTGCCGAACGCGCCAAGGTGGTCAAGCCGCTCAAGACCGGCGACTTCCTGACCTATGAAAATTGTGTACCCGACGATTCGATGGTGATAACCCAGATCCGCCGCCGTCTCGACCAGTCGGACGGACGGTTCGTTACAAACGCAGCCTGACCCCGCCGGATCTCCGCCTGATGGACGATGTCGTAATCGGGATCGACGCCTCGACCACGGCCGTGAAGGCGATTGCCTTCGCGCGCGACGGCGAGGAGCTGTTCCAGGCGCGCGAGCCGTACCCGCTTTCAAATCCGAAGCCCGGCCGTTTCGAGCAGGACGCCGAACATTGGTGGACGGCGCTGCTTGGCGCATTGAAGCAGGTCACCGAGGCGGTCGGCGCTGCGCGGGTGGCGGCGATCTGCATCGCTCACCAGCGAGAGACCTTCACGCTGGTGGACAGCGCCGGCAAAGCACTCATGCCGGCGATCCTGTGGCTCGACGAACGCGCCCGGCCGCAGGTTATCAGGCTTTCGGCCGAACTCGGCCGCGAGGCGATCCGCGACTGGAGCGGCAAGCCGCCGGACCCGACGCCGGCGCTCTACGCCATTGCCTGGCTTGCCCAGCACCAGCCGCAAGTGCTTCGCCAGGCAGCGGCACTGGTCGACGTGCACGGTTTCTTCGTCCAGCGGCTGACCGGGCGATTGGTCACCAGCACCGCGAGTGCGGACCCGCTCGGGCTGCTCGATGTCGAGAAAGGTACCTGGCATCCCCGCCTCGTTGCGGCCGCCGGACTGCAGATGGAGCAATTACCCGAGCTGGTCGCGCCAGGCGTGGTCTGCGGCAGTCTTTCCGCAAGCATAGCCCAGCTGACCGGCCTGAGGGCCGGCACGCCGATCGTTGCCGGCGCTGGGGACGGCCAGGCGATGGGCCTCGGCATGGGCGTCTACGGCGAGGGCAAGAGCTATCTCTCGCTCGGCTCCGGCGTGGTCAGCGGCTGCTATTCCGGCAAGGTGAAAACCTCGGACGCCTTTCGCACGCTGGTCTCGCCGACCGGCTCCGGTTTCATGCTGGAGACCGTGCTGCGCTCGGGCATGCAGCTGGTCGACTGGATCGTGCGAACCACCGGTTCGCCCTCGGCGGCAGCGCTGGAGAAAGTGGCGCTGGATGTTGCCGCGGGCAGCGAGGGCCTGCTCATCATGCCCTATTGGGCCGGCGTCATGAGCCCGTATTGGGACGGTGCGGCGCGCGGCGCCATTGTCGGCCTGTCGCTCGATCACCGGCCGGAGCATCTCTTCCGCGCTGTCCTGGAAGGCATCGCCTTCGAGCAGGCCGTCGCCACCGAGGCCATGGAAGCCCAGGCCGGCGGACCGGCGGCGATGATAGCCGCCGGCGGCGGCACCAATTGCGCGCTGCTAATGCAGATCATGGCAAGCGTGCTCGAGCGGCCGCTCTCGGTTTCGCCGGTCAACGAAGCCGCCGCACTCGGCGCTGCCATGCTGGCGGCAGCGGCTGTCGGCTGGTTTGCCTCGCCGGAAGCCGCAGCAGAGGTAATGGCTGCCGCTCCCACCAGGCATGTCGATCCGGTCGACGGGCTTGTCGCCGCCTATCGCAGCCGCAAGGAAATCTACCGCGACCTTTACCAGGCGACGCGCGATATCCACACCCGCCTCGGCGCTCTCGGCGAAATCTAGCGGTTGAGCAGCCCCTTTGCCGCGTCTTCGTCGGTGATCAGAACCGATACCTTGGTGTTGGCGAGCGCAGCCCGCATTACCGCTACCTTCTCGCTGCCGCCCGACACCAGGATGATGCTCGGGATATCCGACAGATCCTGCAGCGGATAGGCGCAGACGCGGCGGTTGACCTCGTGGTCGACCGGGCGGCCCTCGGCGTCGATGAAATGACACAGAATATCGCCGACGGCACCGGCCGCCTGCAATTCCTCGAGTTCGCTTGGCTTGATGAAGCCGTAATTGGCGATCGGGCTGTCGTTGGAAAACGAGCCGACGCTGAGCACGGCGATGTTTGCCCGGCGTGCACGGAAGACGACGTCCTGAACGCTGCGCTGGCTCATGAAAGCGTCGCGCTGCTCCGGCCTGTCGGCATAGACCGGCACCGGCAGCAGGAAGCACTCTGCACCGATCTTTTCGGCGAAATCCCAGGCGCTTTCTGTCGGGTTGAGCGGCTGGGCATGGGTGAGGCCGCCAAGCATCGAAACCACCGTCGTCCTGGCGATGGGCCGCCGCGGCAATTCATTGATGGCGAATTTCAGTGTCCGCCCCCAGCCCAGTGCGATGACATCGCCGGCATTCACATGGTCGGCCAGGTAGGCGGCGGCGGCGTGGCCGATCATCAGCGGCGCGTTGCTTCGGTCGGCCGCCGACGGCACCACAACAGCCTGGCTGAGCCCGAACCGCTGCTTGAGGCTTTCCTCCAAAATCACGCATTCGACGACGCTGTCGCGGATGCGAAACTGGACGACACCCTCTTCGCGGGCGGCGGAGAGAATGCGATGCACCTTGATGCGGCCGACGCCGAGAATTTCGGAAATCCGCTCCTGTGTAAGGCCCTCGACATAATAGTGCCAGGCGGCGCGGGCCTTGAGTTCGGCGTCGGGGAAGCGCGAGGCTCTTTCGTTCTCTACGATCGTCATCTGTTTGCCTTGCCGCAGCCGCCGGCTCTGCTCATGATATTCCAATCCGGCGACTTCGAAATGCCCAAGATTTTCGAGACCTTGCGTAAGGCAAACCGGCGGACAGCGCAAACCGTGCTCGAATGAAGCGGCAGGCCTTGACAATTTTCCGATGAACAGTTTAGCTGAACAAAATTGCATGTTAAAGATAAATTGTTCACAGGGAGGGGCCTGGTGAACAAAGTGGCCCGGTGATGCAGCGCCGGATTGCTGTGGAGGAGACAAAGTGGCTGTGAGCAACGACGCAAGCAATTTGAAGGCAGGCGAGTTGAAGGCAGGCTCTGGCGCGCAGGCTACGGCGGGCGCAAGGTTTTCAGCTGTCTTTGCCGGAACCATGGGTCCGCTGATCGGGCTGGTTCTGCTGTGCCTGGCGCTCTCGCTGACTACCGACACCTTCCTGACCATCCGCAACATCCTCAACGTGCTCGACCAGGTCACTGTGCTCGGCATCATGGCGATCGGCATGACGCTGGTCATCCTGATCGGCGGCATCGACCTGTCCGTCGGCTCGGTGCTGGCGCTGGCTTCCATGGTGATGGGCTTCGTCGCCCATCCGGACTATCTCAATCTCGGCCTGCCGGCCGGTATCGCCGCAGCCCTCGTCGTCGCCGGCCTTTGCGGGCTGGTTTCGGGCCTGCTGGTGACGGTCACCAAGCTGCCGCCCTTCATCGCCACGTTGGCGATGATGTCGGTGGCGCGCGGCCTCGCCAACATGATCACCGACGGCTCGCAGATCGTCGGCTTTCCCGACTGGTTCACCAGCCTGTCGATAATCCGCCATTTCGGATTCCTCTCGGTCACCGTCGGGCTGATGATCGTGCTTGCCGTCATTTTCGCGATCTTCCTGAATTATCGCGCTACCGGCCGTAGCCTGTACGCAATCGGCGGCAGCGCCGAAGTCGCCCGGCTGTCCGGCATACCAGTCAAGTCGCTGACAAACTGGGTCTATGCGATCTGCGCCGTGCTGGCCGGTCTCGCCGGCATCGTGCTTGCCGCCCGGCTCGATTCCGTCCAGCCGAGCTCCGGCCTTGGCTACGAACTCGACACCATCGCGGCGGTGGTGATCGGCGGCGCCAGCCTGTCGGGCGGCGTCGGTTCGATCGGCGGCACAGCCATCGGCGTCCTCATCATCGGCGTGCTGCGCAACGGGCTGAACCTGCTCGGTGTCTCGCCCTTCATCCAGCAAGTGGTTATCGGCGTGGTGATTGCGCTGGCGGTGGCCACCGACACGTGGCGGCGCCGAGCACAATGAAGAATGGGGCACAATGAAGAATTGGGCTCAATGAGATTTGCCCCGATATTCGGGCGAAAACGGATCGGTGATCCGAAACTGGGAGTTGTTCAGCCAAGGGGCGCCGCGATGCGCGGGCAGGACAGATTGAACATCAACGGAGGAATAAACATGCTGACCAAACGTTCATTGCTGCTTGCCGCCGCGGCCGTCATCCCGCTGCTTGGCCTGTCCGACATGGCCTCGGCCAAGGAGGCCAAAAAGCTCGGCCTCGCCGTCGCCAATCTGCAGGCCGACTTCTTCAACCAGATCAAGCAGTCCGTCGAAGCCTACGGCAAGGAAAAGGGCATCGAGGTCGTTACCGTCGACGCCAAGGGCGATTCGGCGACCCAGGTCAGCCAGGTGCAGGACCTGATCACGCAGAACATCGATGCGCTGATCTATATTCCAGCCGGCGCCACCGCCGCCACCGTGCCGACCAAGACCGCCAAGGCTGCCGGCATCCCAGTCGTCAATGTCGACCGCAACGCCGATGGCGCGCCCGGCGATACCTTCATCGCAACCAACAGCGTGGCATCGGCCAAGGCGGTTTGCGACTACATCGCCAAGCAGGCCGGCGGCAAGGGCGAGCTGATCATCATCCACGGCCAGAAGGGCACGACGCCCGAAGTCGACCGCTCGAAGGGCTGCGGCGAAGCGCTGAAAGGCTATCCCGACATCAAGGTTGTCGGAGAATTGTGGAGCGAAGGCTGGCACCAGGACGAAGGCTTCAAGCTGACGCAGGATCTGTTGCAGTCGCACCCCGACGTGTCGATCGTCATCGGCCAGGCCGACGCGCTGGCGCTCGGTGCGGCACAGGCCGTCAAGGTCGCCAATCCCGGCCACAAGGTCTGGGTTGCCGGCTTCGACGGCGACGTGGCGGCGCTCAAGGCACTGAAGGACGGCGTCTTCGACGTGACCGCGACGCAGCAAACCCAGGGCATGGGCCGGCTCGCCGTCGATGCAGCAATCAAGCTGGTGGCCGGCGAGACCATTCCCGCCGAACAGCTGCAGGATGCGACGCTGACCACCAAGGACAATGTCGAGCAGTTCATCGCCAAGCATCCCTGATTGAGACCAGTCCGGCAGTCGACGAGCGCAACGATGTCCACCGATCCTCGCCACACGCACAGCCCCCATAACGGGCTCGTCGTCAGCGGCCTCTGCAAAAGCTACGGGCCGGTGCAGGTCCTGGCCGATGCGAGCTTCGAGGTGCGGCCGGGCGAGGTCGTGGCGCTGCTTGGCGAAAACGGCGCCGGCAAGTCGACTGTCTCGAACATCATCGCCGGGTCGACGAAACCCGATGCCGGCACCATCACCTGGCGGGGGAACGCTTATTCCCCCGCCAATCCTGCCGCGGCGATCGACGCCGGCATCGGCATGATCCACCAGGAGCTGAAGCTCTTGCCCGATCTGTCGGTCGCCGAAAACGTCTATGTCGGGCGCCTGCCGATGCGTGGCGGCCGCATCGACCGCGCAGCAATGAATGCACGGGCATCGGCCCAGTTGAAGCGCCTCGGCCTCGATGTCTCGCCCGAGCGCAAGGTGCGCACGCTGCGTATCGCCGCCCAGCAGCAGGTCGAGATCGCCAAGGCGCTGACGCTCAATGCCGAGCTGCTGATCTTCGACGAACCAACGGCAGCCCTTGGCGGCGAGGAAACGGAGCTCCTGTTCCAGCAGATCCGCAAGCTCAAGGCAGAAGGCATGTCCTTCATCTATATCAGCCACCGGCTGGACGAGATCGCCCAGATCGCCGATCGCGTGGTGGTGATGCGCGACGGGCGCATCGTCGCCCGGCACGAGCGCGCCGACATTCCGGTGCGCACTGTCGTCGAGCAAATGGTCGGCCGCAGTGTCGAGCGGATGTTCCCTACGGTATCGGCGCCGGGCAACGACACGCTGCTCGAGGTCGAGAACCTGTCCTCGCCGGAACGCAGCTTTCAAAATGTCAGCTTTTCAGTGCGGGCCGGCGAAATCCTCGGCATTGCCGGGCTGATCGGCGCCGGACGCACGGAGCTGGTGCGGGCGATCGCCGGTGCCGATCCGATCTCATCGGGATCGGTGCGCGTCGCCGGCAAGCCGGTGCATCTCAATGGCCCGGCGGCGGCGATCAAGGCCGGCGTCGTCCTGGTACCGGAAGACCGCAAGGCTCAGGGCGTGGTGCTCGACCAGACGATCGGCGAGAACCTGGCGATCGGCAATTTCGACCATGTCGCGCCGAATGGCTGGGTGTTCCCGAAGGCGGTGCAGAAATTCGCCGAGGCCGGCATTCGCCGGCTCGGCGTCAAGGGCCGGCCGAACCAGGCGGTCAGCAAGCTCTCCGGCGGCAACCAGCAGAAAGTGATCATCGCCAAATGGGTGTCGCGCCCGCCCAAGGTATTCATCCTGGACGAGCCGACGCGCGGCATCGACGTCGGTGCACGCGCCGCGATCTATGATGTCATCGCCGACCTTGCCCGCTCCGGCATGGCGGTGGTGGTGGTGAGCTCCGACCTCGAGGAAGTTCTCGGCCTGTCGCATCGCGTGCTGGTGCTGAGCCGCGGCCGGCAACGCGGCATTCTCGACCGCAGCGAAGCAAGCAATATCGCCGTCATGGAACTCGCCACGAGCTAGGAACAGCCATCGAAACAAAGCGCAGCAGGTGGTATCCTCCCGAGCACCAGACCGCGCGGGGCGCCAGCAACAGAGTTGGCGCCCCTTTATTTCCGGAGGACGGCGGTTGGAGTAGAGGGACCGACGATGAAATTATTCGACCTTCATGGTGACGTGGCACTTGTGACAGGCGCCGGCAGCGGCATCGGGCAGGCAATCGCCATTGGGCTGGCCGAGGCCGGCGCCGACATAGCCTGCTTCGGCCACGCCTCGAAAGGCGGGCTACAGGAGACCGCGCACCGGATCACGGCACTCGGCCGCAAGGCGCTGGTGCTGAACGGCACGGTGACTTCAGAGGCCGATCTCGCGGCCGCGATCGAGCGTACGGAGATGGAACTCGGCGCGTTGACCATCGCCGTCAACAATGCCGGCGTCGCCGGAGCTGAGCCGGCAGAGACGCTGTCGCTGGAGAAATGGCAGAAGCTCTATGACGTCAATGTCAGCGGCGTGTTCCTGTCCTGCCAGGCCGAGGCCCGCGCCATGCTGACGCGGCGCAAGGGCTCGATCATCAACATCGCGTCGATGTCGGGCTCGATCGTCAATCGCGGCCTGACCCAGGCGCATTACAATTCGTCGAAGGCCGCGGTGATCCACATGTCGAAGAGCCTCGCCATGGAATGGGCCGATCGCGGCCTGCGCGTCAATGTCGTCAGCCCCGGCTACACGCTGACGCCGATGAACAAGCGGCCGGAGGTCGCCGACCAGGTCAGGATCTTTGAGCGCGACACGCCGATGGGCCGCATGGCGGCGCCGGAAGAGATGGTCGGCCCGACCGTGTTCCTGGCCAGCCGCGCCTCGAGTTTCGTCACCGGCATCGACCTGATCGTCGATGGCGGCTTCGTCTGCTGGTAGGAGAAAAGATGCAGAAGCGATTCCTGGGAAAAACGGCGGTCATCACCGGCGCCAGCGGCGACATTGGCGCGGCAATGGCCAGGCGCTTCGCGGCGGAAGGTGCCGCGGTCGTTGTCAGCGCCATCGACCCGCGCGTCGAAGAGGTCGCCGCCGATCTCAAGGCTACGGGCGCCAGGGTCGCATCGCTGCGCATGGACGTGACCAAAAAGGACGAGGTCGTCGCCCTCTATGACCTGGCCGAGCAACAGTTCGGCCGCGTCGACATCTCCGTGCAGAATGCCGGTGTCATCACCATCGCCAGGATAGAGGCGATGACCGAGGCCGAATGGGACAAGGTGATGGCGGTCAACACCAAGGGCGTGTTCCTGTGCTGCCAGGAGGCGATCGCGCGCATTCGCAAGCATGGTGATGGCGGCCGGCTGATCAACACCGCATCCGGCCAGGCGCGGCAGGGCTTTATCTACACGCCGCATTATGCGGCCTCGAAATTCGGCGTCGTCGGCGTCACCCAGAGCCTGGCCAAGGAAGTGGCCAAGGAGAAGATCACCGTCAACGCGATCTGCCCCGGCATCATCGACACCGATATGTGGGCCTATAACGACGCCGCATGGGGCAAGTTGATGGGCGAGTACAAGCCCGGCGAGCTGATGGCCGAATGGGTGAAGAACATCCCGATGGGCCGCGCCGGCAGCGGCGAAGATGTCTCCGGCCTGGTCAGCTTTCTGGCCAGCGACGATGCAGCCTACATCACCGGCCAGACCATCAATGTCGATGGCGGCCTGATCATGTCGTGAGCGGCGGCGCGGGCCAACGTACCATCCACCGGGATCTGAAAGCCCCCTTCGCCGCGTTCAGACCGGTCGGCCGGCCCGTGCCAATCCATGCTCCACGAGCCGGTCGATGATTTCGGAATAGCTGACGCCGCTCGCCGCCATTGCCTTGGAATACATGCTGATATCGGTGAAGCCGGGGATGGTGTTGATTTCATTGACCAAGAATTGCATGTCCGGTGTCAGGAAAAAGTCGACGCGCGCCATCCCGTCACAGCCGACGGCTCTGAAAGCCCTTGCGGCCACGTCCCGCATGGCTGCCTCGACCTCCGGCGGCAGTTCGGCCGGCACTTTAAGTGCCGCGCCGTTCTCGTCGATGTATTTGGCATCGTAGCTGTAGAAATCGTGGCTTTCGGCCGGCACGATCTCGCCTGGCCGCGAGACGAACAGGTCGCCTGCCGGGTCCTCCAACACGCTATATTCGATCTCGCGCCCACGAATGAATTCCTCGGCCAACAGCTTGCAATCGTGCCGGAAGGCTTCAGCAAGCGCTCCATCGAATTCCTGGCTGGCATGGACTTTTCCGACGCCGACAGACGATCCCTGACGCGCCGGTTTGATGAAGAACGGCAGGCCGAGTTCGCTTTCCAGTATGGCGAGGACAGGCGCCGCACCTTCATGGATCGTCACTGAGCGCGCGATTGGCAGCCCCGCCGCTTCCAGGAGCCGTTTGGCGATGTCCTTGTCCAGCGCGGTTGCCGAACCCAGGATGCCGCAGCCGGCGAGCGGCACCCGAGCCACCTCGGCCACCCCCTGTACCGAGCCGTCTTCGCCATGAGGGCCGTGCAGGACAGGAAACAAGATGTCGATCTTCGGCAGATCATAGGGCGTGCCGTCGGCCGGGATCGCCATCATCCGTCCGCGCCCACCCGGAACCAGGCAAACTTCCGTGCCGGCCGCAGGTTTTGCGAGCGTACCATCCTGGAAGCTGCTCAGCAGCCACTGTCCTTCGCTCGTGACGAAGATTGGGAGGGCATCGTATTTGGCGGACAGCAGCGCACGCATGACATTGGTTGCTGAAAGCACCGAAACGTCATGTTCGGCGGAACGTCCGCCAAAGAGCACGGCAATTCGCAGTCTGTTCAAGGGAGAGGTCATGAAAGCCTCGGATATGATCTGGTGTTGAAAGGTCACAAGCCGGCGGCGATCCCGCGGTTGGCGAAGAAGTAAGGCATTTTGGTGTGCTGCATTGTATCGGTACCCTGTCCTTGCGGCTCGCACACGGGATGACCGGCAATCTTGGCTTTTTTCAAACTCATCTACGGGTCCACGCAAAAGACGGGCCGTGAAATTGGCACCGGCGTTAATCGTTGCGCGACGTGAACGTTGGTATATATAATTTCATCCCATGAAAGTGGCGCTGGGCGAGTTGCCGAGCCAACAGCCGAGATCATGGGACTTTGATGGTTTGCCCCTCAAGACCGGCGATCGATCCGTGGATGACTGCCTTGGCAGCAATCCTTCGGCAGTCATGACGCGGCCGGTCCCGCCACATCTTCACCAATTTGGGCACCAACCCCGTTTTGCGCCGGCATCCGCTTCGGCAGCATTGTGGCGCCTACGGCCTTGCGCAACGACCAGCTGTTCCAACACAATCAAAAAAGACGCAAGAAGGGAACTAACGATAACGTCCACCAGAGCTTGACAGGAGAACAAGCATGTCACTTCGGAGCATGATTTCGAATTTCTCAATGGGAGCCTTAACACTTGCCGCAGCCGCACTGACATCTTCGGCCTATGCGGCAGCGCCGGAATCCAACGACCCGATCAAGATCGCACTGTTCGATTGGACCAGCGTCAATCTGAACGCCAAGATCCTCGGCGGCATCCTCGAAAAGCTCGGCTATACCGTCGAGTATCCGACCGCCGACTATCTCTCCAGCCTGACCACCGGCCTGACCAATGGCGACATCGATGTCGGCCTGGAATTCTGGGACACGACGGCCGGCGAGGCGATGAAGGCCTCGGACGCGACGGGCCAGACCGAACGCCTCGGCAAGCTCGGACCCAAGGCCAAGGAAGAATGGTGGTTTCCCGAATATATGAAAGAGAAATGCCCCGGCCTGCCGAACTGGGAGGCGCTGAAAGACCCGAAATGCGCCGAGGCCTTCTCGACGGCCGAAACCGCGCCGAAGGGGCGTTATCTCGGCGGACCCGTGACATGGGAAGGTTTTGACGACGAACGCGTCGAGGCGCTGAAACTGCCCTTCACCGTCATCCATGCCGGTACCGATGCGGCGATGTTCGCCGAACTGGACTCGGCCTATCAGCGCAAGGCGCCGATCATGCTGTGGATCTATTCGCCGCATTGGGCGCCGGCCAAATACAAGGGCGAATGGGTCGAATTCCCCGACTATACGACAGAGTGCTACACCGACCCGAAATGGGGTGTGAACCCCGACGCGAAATATGACTGCGGCAAGCCGCATGGCGAGATCTGGAAATATTCCTGGGCCGGCATGAAGGACAAATGGCCTGTCGCCTACAAGGTCGCGAAAAACTACACGGTCGACACCGACGAGCTCAACAAGATGAGCGGCGAGATCGATCTCGAAGGCAAGACGCCGGAAGACGTCGCCGCCGCCTGGATCGCCGCCCACGAAGCCGACTGGAAAGCCTGGGCCGAGTGACCGTCTGACTGGAAATCCGATGACCCGGCCATCCGTGGCCGGGTCGCGATCCCGTG
The DNA here is from genome assembly GCF_040322975.1 of Mesorhizobium sp. M0074. Classification (NCBI taxonomy): domain Bacteria; kingdom Pseudomonadati; phylum Pseudomonadota; class Alphaproteobacteria; order Hyphomicrobiales; family Phyllobacteriaceae; genus Mesorhizobium; species Mesorhizobium sp. M0074. The sequence goes on along the minus strand of NZ_JAMYUM010000006.1, from coordinate 260,421 downwards.
TTCCAGAAGGACGATCGCATGACCGATACGATTGAACAGGCGGCGAAAGCGGGCAACGACGCCCGCCCGATAAAGCTTGCCTGTCGCAATGTCTGGAAGCTGTTCGGGGCGGACGCGGCCGATTTCATCCGCCGGCGCGACGGCAAGGCCAGCCTGGCGGACATCGCCGCTGCCGGACTGGTTGGCGCGGTGCGCGCCGTCGATCTCGAAATCCGCCAGGGCGAGATCTTCATCATCATGGGACTTTCGGGGTCCGGCAAATCGACGCTGGTGCGCTGCATGTCGCGGCTGATCGAGCCGACCCACGGCAAGGTCGAGTTTGAAGGCAAGGACCTGCTCAAGATTTCCGATGCCGCGCTGATCGAGCTGCGACGCCACCGCATGGGCATGGTGTTCCAGAATTTTGCCTTGCTGCCGCATCTCAACGTACTGGAGAACATTGCCTTCCCCCTCGGCATCCAGGGGCAGGACCGGCCGACGCGCGAGGCGCGCGCGCGGGAAGTGATCGAGCTGGTCGGCTTGCGCGGTCGCGAGCATTTCTATCCGCGCGAGCTTTCCGGCGGCCAGCAGCAGCGTGTCGGCATCGCCCGCAGCCTCGCCACGAAGCCGGAAATCTGGTTCCTCGACGAGCCGTTCTCGGCCCTCGATCCGCTGATCCGCCGTGAGATGCAGGACGAGCTGATGCGGCTGCAGACCATGCTGCACAAGACCATCGTCTTCATCACCCATGATTTCGACGAGGCCATCCGGCTGGCCGACCGGATCGCCATCATGAAGGACGGCGAGGTCATCCAGATCGGCACGCCGGAAGAACTGGTGGTCAATCCGGCGACCGACTATGTCGCCGAATTCACCCGCGATGTCGATCGCGCCAAGGTGATATCGGCGCGCAGCCTGATGCGCGCCTGCGACGGCGCCGAGTACGGCGGCACGGTCGCGCCGGATGCCAAGATATCAAGTTTTTCGGCTGATATCGTCTCTGCCGGCAAGCCCTTCGCGGTGGTCAACGGCACCGGCAAGCCGATCGGCTTAGTCACGCCGCAGGCGGTGATCGATCTTCTCGCCGGCATAGAACGTCGTGGGGCCGGCGCATGACGGTCACGGCAAGCGCCAGCGCAGCGAGGCCCCGGCCGGTTCAGACCTGGCTGGCGATCTGGGCCTGCGCGCTCGCCGCCGTGCTTATTGTCTTCCTGCTGCAGGAAAGCCTGCCCTGGGCGGTCAATTACCCGGCCGGCGCGATCGTTCCTGTCGCAGACTGGGTCGGTGCGCTGATGAACTGGGTGAAGTCGAACTTCTCCTGGCTGACCCGCTCGATCACCGCGGTGCTCGGCGTGCCGCTCGATTTCGCGCTCGGTCTTCTGGCCAAGAATTTCAAGATCGGCCATGGCGCGGATATGATCGTCTTGCCGCGCCTGTCCTGGGTCGGCGTCTGCGCTGCCGCCTACCTTGCCGGACGCGCCGCCGGCGGCTGGAAGCTGGGTGCGCTGGCCGGCGGCTGTTTTCTCTACATCGCGCTGTTCGGGCAGTGGACCAGCGCCATGCTGACGCTGGGCTTGATCTCGATCGCCGTGCCGTTTTGCATTGTCACCGGGCTGTTCGCCGGCATCTGGGCATGGCGCAAGCCTTGGGCGGAGAGGTTGTTGATCTCCCCTGCCCTCGATCTGATGCAGACGATCCCGACCTTCGCCTATCTGATCCCGATGCTGCTTCTGTTCGGCAACAGCCCGGTCTCGGCAATGATCGCGACGGCAATTTTCGCGACGCCGCCAATGGTGCGGGCGACGATGCTCGGCCTGTCGCGGGTGCCGTCGGAGATCGACGATTTCAGCGAGATGGCCGGCTGCACGGCACGGCAGAAGCTGTGGCGGGTGCTGTTGCCGTCGGCGCGGCCGACATTGATGGTCGGCGTCAACCAGGTCATCATGCTGGCGCTCAATATGGTGATCATCGCCTCGATGATCGGTGCCGGTGGGCTCGGCTATGACGTGCTTTTGGCGTTGCGCGCGCTCAAGGTCGGCGAGGCCATGGAAGCTGGCCTCGCCATTGTCGCACTGGCAATTGCACTCGACCGGCTGAGCCAGGCGATCGCGCACAATCACGCCAAGGGCAATGTCCGCCACCAGGCCAGCACCAGTTTCTGGCGGCGCTATCCCAATCTGACGCTGGCCGTTGCCATCCTCGCCGTCGCCACGCTGCTCGGCCTGTTCGTGCCGGCGTTCGCCGCGGTGCCGAAAGCGATCACCTTCACCACCGCGCCTTTGTGGAAGGCGGCGGTGAACTGGATCACCATCAACTTCTTCGACACGATCGAAGCGTTCCGCGTGGCGCTTATCCTCAACGTGCTGAACCCGGTGCGCGCCTTCTGCGAGGGTTTTCCGTGGCTGGGCGCGGTGTGTCTCCTCGGCCTTGCCGGCTACCAGCTCGGCGGCTTGCGCCTCGCCGCCCTGGTCGCGGCTTTGACAGCGTTCTGCGCCGTCACCGGACTTTGGGAAAAGACCATGGCGACGGTCTATTTGTGCGGCATCTCGGCCTTTATCGCCTGCCTGATCGGCATCCCGATCGGGCTGATGGCATCGCGCAGCGACCGCTTCGAAAAGACCGTCACTCCGGTCATCGACACGCTGCAGGTGCTGCCGTCGTTCTGCTTCATCATTCCGGTGGTGATGCTGTTCAGGGTCGGCGACGTCACCGCGATGATCGCCACCGTCGCCTTCGCCGTGGTGCCGGCGATCCGCTACACCATTCACGGCATCCGGCAGGTGCCGCCGGCGCTGATCGAGGCGGCGAAGGTTTCGGGCTGCACCAGGCGGCAGACCTTCTTTCGCGTGCAGCTGCCGCTGGCGTTGCCCGAGATCATGCTCGGCGTCAACCAGACCATCCTGATGGCGCTGGCGATGATCATCATCTGCGCCATGGTCGGCACGCGCGATCTCGGCCAGGAGGTGTTCATCGCCCTGTCCAAGGCCGATTCCGGTCGCGGCATCGTCGCCGGCCTGGCCATCGCCTTCATCGGCATCGTCGCAGACCGGCTGTTCAACGCCTGGACGGCGAAGGCTCGGGCAAGGCTGGGATAGTCCGGAATAGGACGGCCTCAGGAAGCTGCCGCCAAGCGCGCCGGTGACGAGGCACCGATCCCTACGTCTAAAGACATAGCCATTCGGGATTATTGCTCGTTTTTGCCTCACATCTTACGGCTGTCATGGGACGGGTAGGCTCAACAGGAGAGCGGATAATGTCTAAACGTGTTCCCTTTACTACCGGTGATCTAGCAGATCATCAGTGGGGTATCGATGACGCCCTCACAGGCGATCCGAATACGAATATCTTGACCGGCGACGCTGGCGGCAGCCTGCTCGATTTCTCAAGAGGCGGCAACGACACCTTTACGGAAACCGCACCGTCGACCTACACCTTCTACGGCGACGCGGCTCGGAGCTTGTTCAATTTTGCTCGGGGCGGTGACGATACCTTCACCACGGGGCTGTCATCCTCCACCACCACTGCCTTTGGTGACGCGGGCGACGATATGTCGGACCATAGCAGGGGCGGCAACGATACCTTCAACAGTGGAGTGGCAAGGCAGGTAGTCGATACCTTCTATGGTGATGCCGGTGGCAAGATGTTCGGCTATGCTCAGGGGGGTGACGACACTTTCCTGACCCAAACCAAACAAGGAACTGCCCACACCTTCTACGGTGATGCGGGCGGCGAAATGTCGGACCACAGCAAGGGCGGCAACGACACCTTCCAGGGTTCCCAACAGGCCACCAACACTTTCTTCGGTGACGCCGCCACCAACATGTCCGGCCATGCGCAAGGCGGCGACGACAGCTTTACGAGCCGGACCGACTCCGTCAATATTTTCTACGGTGATGCCGGCGGCGATATGTCAGGCCACAGCAAGGGTGGCAACGACACCTTCACGAGCAGCTTCTTTTCCACCAACACTTTCTTCGGCGATGCCGGCGGCAACATGTCTGACCATGCTCAGGGCGGCGACGACCATTACACGGACACGGGTGGGGCTCTTCTGAGCAAAACTCTCTATGGCGATGCGGGCGGTGATCTTTCCGGTTTCGCCGAGGGCGGCAACGACAACTTCACGAGCGCTGGTGGGTCCCAGATAAGTTTCTACGGTGACGCGGGCGCCAACATGTCCGACCACGCTCGCGGTGGCGACGACGTGGCCGTGCTGCAAGGCACTCATGATTTGGGGTATGGCGATGCGGTCACGATGCTGGGCAGCGCTGTGGGCGGCAATGATTCCCTGACTGGTGGCGACAGGAACTCCGGTCCGGATGTTCTAAGCGAGTTGTACGGCGACGCCCTCGCTATGTCCGGTTCCGCCAGGGGCGGCAACGACATTCTTACCGGGGGCCACAATAGCGAAAGCGGCCAGGTCCGCAACTTCCTGTGCGGCGACGCTCTACAAATGTCCGGTTCGGCTCTGGGCGGAAACGATACCCTGTACGCCGGGAGCGCGGCACCCGGCTGCACCGTCATCAACGACATGTGGGGTGACGGGCAACTGAGCGAACTGGCTCAGGGCGGCAGAGATCAATTCATATTCAAGGACGATGGTTCAATGACGGTCGGAACCCAAAACACCATCTACGACTTCAGCCAGACCCAAGGCGACACCATTGTATTTAGTGGCGTGGAGGGCGTGCAATCGTTCGATGATCTCACAATTGCGCAAAGTGGAACCGACACCATCATTACCGCAGGAGTCGATCAAGTTACTCTCGCAAACTTTACAAGCCCGCTGACGACGAGTGACTTTTTGTTTGTCTGAAAGCGAAGCTCTTATCGCATTCGAAGAGGGGGAATGCGTGAGAATTCGTTGAGCATCGTCGCGCGGCCGGTCGCCCCAATAATGCTCGACCGGCCGATCGACAATCCCAGCCGCAAGTATGGATCAAGCGGCCAGGAATCTCTCGGTCAAACGAGCCCAGAGCGCTGCGCCGACGGTCAGATTGCCGTCGTTGAAATCATATTTCGAGCTGTGCAGGATGGCTGAATCCTCGCCGTTTCCGAGGCGCAGGAAGCAACCGGGTTTGTGTTCGAGGAAATAAGAAAAATCTTCGCTGCCGGGGATCAACGGGCAGACGGACACCTTGTCCTGACCGACGAGTTCGACAGCGATGTCTGTCGCAAAGGACGTCTCGCGCTCGGAGTTGACCACCACTGGGTAGCCGCGCTCGTAATCGATCTCGACCGTTGCGCCATGCGCCTGCGCCACAAGTGCTGCGATATTGCGAATACGCTGCTCGAGCGTGTCGCGGATCTCGGCCGAGAAGGAGCGGACGCTCAGCGTGATTTCGGCGTGTTCCGGGATGACGTTGGAGGCCGTGCCTCCGTGAATCGTGCCGACGGTGACGACAGCTGTCTCGATCGGGTTGACGTTGCGCGACACAACCGTCTGCAGGGTCATGACGATGTTGGCGGCAGCGACGATCGGGTCGACCGTCAGGTGCGGACGCGAGGCGTGGCCGCCACGCCCGGCGATCCTGATGGTGACGGTATCGCTCGCCGCCATCAGCGGCCCGGCGCGCATCAGGAACGAACCCGTCGGCGCGCCCGGGTGGTTGTGCAGCCCGAATATCGCATCGCAGGGAAAGCGCTCGAACAGGCCGTCGGCGATCATCGCCTGCGCCCCGCTTCCCTTGCCGGCTTCCTCGGCCGGCTGGAAGATAAGGTTCACCGTGCCGTTGAAATGCCGTGTGCGTGCCAGGTATTCGGCGGCGCCGAGCAGCATCGTGGTGTGGCCGTCATGACCGCAGGCGTGCATCTTGCCGCTGGCCTGGCTGGCATAAGGGAGATTGGTAGCTTCGGTGATCGGCAGGGCGTCCATGTCGGCACGGATGGCGATGCTGCGGCCGCTGCCCTGGCGCAGGCGGCCGACGACCCCGAGCCCGCCGACATTGCGCGTCACCTCATAGCCCCAGCTTTCGAGCCGTTCGGCAACGTATGCAGCCGTTTCGTGCTCCTGGAATGAAAGCTCGGGATGCGCGTGCAGGTGCTGGCGGGCCGCTGCAAGCTCGGCGGCCTTGTCGGCGAAGTCGGAAATGTCGGCGAACTGGTTGGAGGTCTTTGGCATGGGAGGTCCTTTGCCGGCCGAGCAGGTGCCGCGCCGGCTTTGCTTTTAGATGAAACGGCTTAAGAAAGCCCGCGTGCGCGGGTGCCTGGGTTTAGCGAGAACCTCGTCCGGAGGCCCGGCCTCGATCACATTACCGTCGTCCATGAACACCACCCGATCCGCCGCTTCGCGGGCGAACCCGATCTCATGCGTGACCACGATCATGGTCAAGCCCTGCCTGGCGAGATCGCGCATGGTGGCGAGCACCTCGCCGACCAGCTCCGGATCGAGCGCCGACGTCGGCTCGTCGAAGAGCATCAATTTCGGGCGGATGGCGAGCGCACGGGCGATGGCGACGCGCTGCTGCTGGCCGCCTGAAAGCTGGCGCGGATAGGCGTCGATCTTGTCGGCAAGACCGACACGGGTCAGCAGTTCGCGGGCGTAGCCGATCGCCTCCTTGCGGTTCTCCCGGTGAACGCCGACCGGAGCCTCGATGACGTTCTGCAGGGTCGTCATGTGCGGATAGAGATTGAACTGCTGGAACACCATGCCGATCTTGCGCCGCTGCGCGGCGATCGCGCGGTCGGAAAGCTTGTCGAGGCGGCCGTCGTGCAACCGGTAACCGATCTGCTCGCCGTCCACCTCGATCGACCCCTGGTCGATCGCCTCGAGATGATTGATGCATCGCAGGAAGGTCGACTTTCCGGAGCCGGACGGTCCGAGAATGACCACCACCTCGCCAGGCGCGACGTCCAGATCGATGCCCTTCAGCACCTCGAGCGGGCCGAAGGCCTTGTGAACGTTGCGCGCCCGGACCAGGGGCGTGTCATGCGCGCTCATTGGCGGCCTCCAGGGTGGCGGTCGCCGTCTTCTCGCGCGCGCCGCGGTCGCCGCGGCTGTAGTGGCGTTCGATCGCGCCTTGCGCGACATTGAGGACCGAGGTGATCAGCAGGTACCACAGCACTGCAACCATCAGCAGCGGAATGATTTCGAAGGTGCGGTTGTAGATCGACTGCACCGAGTAGAGCAGGTCGGCCATGGCGATGACGCTGACAAGCGACGTCGCCTTGATCATGCTGATCAGCTGATTGCCGGTCGGCGGCACGATCGACCGCATCGCCTGCGGGATGATGATGCGCCGCAAGGCCCGCGCGCGGGTCATGCCGAAGGCTTCAGCCGTTTCGGCCTGTCCCTTGTCCACCGACAGCAGCCCGCCACGGATGATCTCGGCCATGTAGGCGGCCTCGTTCAGCGCCAGACCAAGAACGGCGGCCGTCAAAGGCGTGATCAGGTCGTTGGTGTTCCAACTGGCGAAGCCAATGGAAATGCGCGGAAACAGCGTCGAAAGGTTGTACCACAGGATCAATTGCACCAGCAGCGGCGTTCCCCGGAAGAACCAGATGAACAGGCCGGAGAGAAGGGATGCCAGCCTGTCGTTCGACATGCGCGCGATGGCGAGCAGCAGGCCGAGCACGATACCCAGGATCATCGCCACGACCGTCAGGCCGAGCGTTACGGAAAGCCCCTGCATGACCGTCGGATCGAAGAAATACTGGGCGACGACCGGCCAGCCGAAATTCGGGTTGACCGCAACGATATAGGCGAAGCCGGCTGCCACGGCGACGGTGAACGCCCAGAGCGCCAGCCGGACGAGCGGAAACGGCCGGTGGGCTCGTTTGACGTCGCGCAGCGCGTCGTCGGGATGTCGCGGCAGCCCGGCCGCGTAGGCAGCGGTGGCGTCGGTCATGGCAGCCTCTACTGGCCCTGGTTGATGCCTGGCGCATCGATCATGTTCTTCTCGAGACCCCACTTCTTCATGACCGCGGCGTAGGTGCCGTTCTTCATCAGGATCTTGAACGCGTCGAGCAGCACGCCGCCCAGCGGCGAGCCCTTCTTGACGACGGCGCCTTGATAGATGTCCTTGAAGCCGTTGGCCTGGCCGACCCCGGCGAGTTCCAGCTGGCCCTTCGCCTGCTCGACGAAATAGGTCAGCGGCGCCTGCGAGGAGAAGAATGCGTCGGAGCGTTTCGACCGGACGGCCAGTATCGAGCTCGGCTGGTCGGTGAAGGATTGCACCTCGACGGCCGGCTTGCCCCCCTCGGTGCATTTCTGCGCCTGCTGCTTGATGACCTTTTCGGCCGAGCCACCCGACATGACGGCGATGCGCTTGCCGCACGCGGTGTCGAGCGAGGTGATGCCTTCCGGGTTGCCCTTCTCGACGGCGAAGACGACGTATTCGCGCACCCAATCGATGAAGTCGTTGGATTTCTGCCGGTCGGGATAGTCGCCGACAGGCCCCATCGCGAACTGATAACGGCCGGCATTGATGCCGCTCAGCAAAGCCGGCAGGCCGGCGACCGAGGCATGATCGATCTCGACACCGAGCAGCAGGCCGATGGCGTCGGAAATGTCCTTGGTCGCCCCCGACAGTTCGGTGCCGGTGACGATCTCATAGGGCGGGAACGAGCCGTTGTTGACGGCTGTGATCTTTCCCGCCGCGCGGATCTCTTCCGGCAGCCGGGCCCGCAAATCCTCGTTCACCGATTGCTTCTGGATATCCTGGGCAAAGCTGGCCTGCGCCAGCATGGTGACGAGCGAGGCGAATATGAAGCTGATTGTCCTCATGGCATTCTCCTTCGTGTTCTTCGTTGTGCGTTCTCAGGCTGCGGTGGCCCGCGATCTGGCCTCGAAAGGAAACAAGGCTTCGGCGGAAATCGGTTCCGCCAGAATGCCCTGGGCATGGAGCTCGGTGACGAAATCCTCGATCATGCGCCGGTTGGCCGGCAGGCCGCTGGCGTTCCAGGAGGCAGGCAGGTCGCGCCCCGCATGAAGCAGCTCCTCGAGGATCCAGGGCGAGGTATCGGCATATTTTCGGCGCTTTGCCGTCCAGACGCGCTGGCTTTCGTTGATCAGCCTGGCGAGTTCCTGCGGCAGCCAGGGGTGCTCCCTGACTAGGGCGGCCTTGACAGCGACCAGATGCATGCCCGGGACATAACCGACGTCGGCGAAATAGGCGCGTTCGGCCGCGCGAAAATCGCGCAGCACTTGCCGGAAGCCGGAAGCCGGGCCGAAAAAGCCGTCCGGCATGAAGGGCGTGAAAACGGCGTCGAGCTCGCCTTGCGCCAGCAGCTCCATCATCGGGCGCTCGCCTGGTGCTGCTTCGATGCGCCCCGGCCTGCCGAATCCGTCGAGGCGGTCGGCGATCGGGTGCCCCGATGTCAGCCTGCCGGCGAACCAATAGGCATCCTCGACGCCGACGCCTCCCCGGCGAAGTGCTGCGCGCGTCCATGTGTTGCCGGAATCGCGCCAGCCGGTCACGCCGATGCGTTTGCCGGCAAGGTCGGAAAGCCGTTCCAGCGGGCTGGTCTCGACCGTTATGATGCAGCGATGGCGAAAGCCGCGCATGATGAAGCACGGTAGTCCAACCACCGTATCGACGCCCGAAGCCATGGCCGACACATAACGGCTGAATGAGACCTCCGCCGCATCGTAGTGCGGATCGGTGCCGAGGTCCGGAATGAGCGTGGCGACGCGATCAACCTTCACCGACAAGCGGCTCGAAGTAACGTCACCCAGCACCAAAGGGGTGAGATAGTCCCAATCGCGGGTGGCTACAGTGATGGAAACGGGCATCGGCATGAACTTCAACGCTATGTTTGACCGGCGATTGGTAAATGTTTATTTTTGGCCGATCAAATGTTATTATGTTATTGAACATTAGCTTTAATGGTCGCGGGTGCCGATGGATTTCGATGCAGGATGGTTCGCTGATCGCCTTGGCGACCGCACGATGCGCGGCATCGCGCGCGAGACCAGTGCGCTGATCAGAAGCGGCGCGCTGCCTGTCGGCGCAAAGCTTCCGCCGGTGCGCGATCTGGCCTATGTGCTTGGCGTCAGCCCGGCGACGGTCTCGCAGGCGTGGAGCGAGTTGCGGCGCTACAAGATCATCGGCGGCCGCGGACGCAACGGCACCTGGATCATGGGCAACCGCTTTGCCGCCCGGCCCGAGCGCCACATGAGCGGCGGCAATTACGGACAGGATGTTCTGAACCTGGCGATCGCGGAGCCCGATGTGAGGCTCTTGCCGCCGCTCGACATCGCGCTGGCGCATGGTGCGCGCGCCGAAAAGCTCAACAGCTACGAGCGGGTGCGCATCCTGCCCGAGCTGGAGGCCGCAGTGCGCCCGTCATGGCCGTACGATCCCGGCGCGTTCCTGGCCACCAATGGCGGTTACAACGCCATCTACACCTTGCTGCATGCGCTGGTCCCGCCGGGGGCGCCGGTGGCCATCGAGAACCCGACGGCGCTTCGCCTGCTCGACATCCTCGAGGATCTCGATGTGCCGATCATCCCGGTAGACGGCGACGGTGACGGTCCCTTGCCGGATGCACTTGCCAACGCTCTGCGGCAGCGGCCCGTCGCGTTCCTGTTCCAGCCGCGCGTCCATTCGGTTACCGGCGCCTGCATGTCGTCGGCGCGGCTGGAAGTCATCGGCGACCTGCTCGCCGGCACCGACGTGCTGATTGTCGAAGATGACGGCGTCGGCGATATTGCCTCGGCGCCGCGCATTTCGCTTGGCCGGCGTTTTCCCGATCGCGTCGTCCATATCCTGTCCTATTCCAAGACCCACGGCCCGGATCTGCGGCTCGCTGTGCTGTCCGGATCGGCGACGATCGTCGAGCAGATCCAGTCCTACCGCAGCTTCAGCTCGGGATGGACCAGCCGCATCCTGCAGGCAGCCACCGCCTGGCTGCTGCAAGACCCGGCCACGGCCGCCCTGGTGGAGCAGGCGAAGGAGGTATACCGCGGCCGTCGCGAACGGCTCGCTGGCGAACTGGCCAAACGCAATGTCGATATCGACGCCGGACACGGTCTCAGCGTCCTCATTCCGGTTGCTTCGGAACCTTACGCGATGGTCACGCTGGCCGCCCACGGCATCGCGGTCCATGCCGGAGCGAAGTTTTCGACGGGAAAAACGAACGCTGTCCGCGTCGCGACCAGCATTCTGGACGAGGAGCACCTCGAGCACGTCGCAAATTCCCTGGCGCTGGCAGCCGATCCGGCGCGGGAGGTTAGCTAAAGGGTCAGCTGCTCCGACGGATAGTTGGCGACCGGCCATATACAGACCCTGTCTTCTTTCGCGTTCAACTGCCGCTGGCCGGTCCCGAGATCATGCTCGGCGTCAACCAGTCCGTCATGGTGGCGCTGGCGATGATCATAAGATCTCCCTGATCCGCCGTTCACCGAGAGGAGGCTGCAAGTTTAGGCGGGGCGTTTCCACGGCCCGCGTTGGAGCTTTCCACGCTGACGCACACGCCTGCTTCCATACCGCTGGCCGATGACAGCTTCGAAGAGGTCCTTCGAGGTCAGAAACATGTCGAATCGTCAGGTATCACCAACTGGAGGCAGGGAGGTTCGGGACGGCGCAATACGGCTGCGCGGCCTGTTGGCTGCGGCCGGTGCCACAACCGCCATGGCGTTCGGATTTGGCAGCCTGGCGCTGACATCCGTCTTCATCAGACCGCTTGAGGCGGAGTTTGGCTGGTCGCGAGCCGACATCAGCCTTGCCTACACGCTATCAAGCGTCGGCATGGCGTTGGGCGGGCTGTTCTGGGGCCGGCTGTCGGACCGCCTGAATGTCAAAAGCCTGCTATTCATCGGCTCGGCTGGCATGGTGATCGCGCTCGCCGCGCTTTCCTCCGCCACTTCGCTCTGGCAGATCTATGCGGCCAACTTCGCTTTGGGCGGGCTAGGCTTTGCCTGTCTGTACGCGCCGGTACTTGCAGTGACCGGACTCTGGTTCGACCGCCGCCGCGGCCTGGCGATAGGGATCGTCACAGCAGGCGGAGCCCTAGGCCAAGGCATAATGCCCTACGCCGCAAATGCCTTGATTGACGGCGTCGGCTGGCGCCTCGCATACGCGATCATGGCGGCGGGGACGATGGCTGCGCTGGCGATCTCCATGCCGGCGGTTCAGGCGCCGCCCGTCAGTGAGGTCCTTCCCGCGCCGGTGCGTTTTTTAGCAAAGCCAGGGTTCCAAAGTGGCCGGCTTTCTCCGGTGGCGCTGCTATCAGCTGCAGCCTTCCTTTGCTGCGCCTGCATGGGCGTCCCGCTGATGCACCTCACGAGCTTCGTCACGGCTGTGTGCGGGTTTTCGGATGTCGGATCGCTCAGCCTGCTGACCGCCATGCTGTTCGGCGCCGTCGGGCGGATCGCGTTCGGGCTCCTCGCCGACCGGGCAAGCAATCTTGCCGCCTATGCCCTGGCGTCGTTTATTCAGACGGCATGCGTTGCGATTTTTCCCGCGCTGGACCAGCAGCTGAGCCTGCTGGCGCTGTCGGCGGTTTTCGGCTTCGGCTTCGCCGGAAACATGACGTGCCTGATCCTTTGCGTGCGCCAGTTTGCGCCAGCCGAACGCTTTGGCCAGTCACTCGGCATCGTCATGCTGATCGCCTGGCTGGGCATGGGGGTGGCCGGTTATTTCGGCGGTTTCGTCTATGACAGCTTCGGCAGCTATGGGCGTGCTTTCCTGGTGGCATTTGTCGCTGGCGCGGCCAATCTCGTGGTTCTGGGCGTATTGGCGGCGTCATCCGGCGCGAGAGCGCAGGTCCCATGCGGCCGCCTTCCGGACCCTGCGATGAGCCGCTGATTCAAACGTCGAAATCCATTTGATTCCACGTTGGTTCGAACGCTGCAAACCACGGCCTTCCTGCCAACCTCAGAGATCGAAGAGGGCGGAGCACCGTCATCACCAGGCAAGGACAGCTGAGATGAGCAGTATCTACGACAGCATTCTCGACACGATCGGCGATACGCCGGTCGTCCGTCTTTCCCGCATCAACAACGGCGCCGCTTCGCTCTATGCCAAGCTCGAGGCGTTCAATCCTGGCGGCTCGGTCAAGGACCGGCTTGCCGCCGCGCTCATCGAAGAAGCGGAGAGTTCCGGGGCACTTCGGCCTGGCCAGACGGTGATCGAGGCGACGAGCGGCAACACTGGCATAGGACTCGCCATGGTTTGCGCGAGGAAAGGCTATCCTCTCGTCATCGTAATGCCGGAGAACGCCAGCCTCGAACGCCGCAAGCTGATGCGTTTCTTCGGTGCCAAGGTCGTGTTGACCCCTGCCGTCGAGCGCGGCAGCGGCATGCTCGCCAAGGCGGTCGAGCTGGCCGGAGCGCACGGCTGGTTCCTCTGCCGGCAATTCGAGACGCCCGTCAACGCCGATGTCCATGCCCGCACGACAGCGCTCGAAATCCTCGCGGCGTTCCAGGACCGTCCACTCGATTACTGGGTCACCGGCACCGGGACCGGCGGAACGCTGGCCGGTGTGGCGCGAGTACTCAAGCGCGAGCGCCCGGAAACGCGGATCATCGTCTGCGAGCCCGACAATTCGGCGCTGCTGTCGAGTGGCATTCCCCAAACTTTCGACGAACACGGACTGCCCACTCGGGCGCACACTCGCTTCCGGCCACACCCGATGCAGGGCTGGAGCCCTGATTTCATTCCGCAGATCGTCGGCAACGCGATGGCTGACGATCTTGTGGACGAAATCTTGCCGGTTTCAGGCGCCAGCGCTTTGGAAGCTGCGCGCCGGCTTGCGACGGAAGAAGGAATACTGGCGGGGATCTCCGGCGGGGCTACCTTGAGCGGGGCACTGGAAATCGCTGGACGCGTCGGACCGGAGCGGAACGTGCTCTGTATGTTGCCTGACACGGGCGAGCGGTATCTCAGCACGATCCTGTTCGATCACATCAGCGAGGAAATGTCGCCAGCCGAAGAGGCGATCTCTCGCTCCACACCCGGCTACCGCTTCGACCGGCCGCCGTCCTTCGCCCTTTCATCGGCGCCCGTGAACGAAATCCAAATCGATCAGTCGGCGCATGCGTTTGTCGATGAGGCGATCTATGATCCGGAGCATCCGGTGGTCATATTCGCCCTGACATGGTGCGAATTCTGCTGGACGGTAAGAAAGCTTTTCGACCGTGCCGGAATCGCCTACAGGTCCATCGACATCGATGCTCCGGAATTCCAGAAGAACGGCCGGGACGGGGAAATCCGCAAGGCTCTGAGGGCCCGGATCGGTTCGCCTACAATTCCGCAGGTCTTTGTCGGCGGCGAGCATATCGGTGGCTGCATGGATACGCTTGCGGCCTGGCGGGACGGCACGCTCGCCGCCCGGCTGGAGTTCGTTGGCGCAAACTACACGCCCGGCGCATGCGCAAATCCCGAGAGCCTGCTGCCCCGATGGGTGCGCGCGGCAGCGTGAGACCCCGCCTCCGGGCCTTTTCAGAGTGCCGTCGGCACCATCAAAGCGAGCCGGAACGGGCGTGATCCCGTTCCGGCTCGGCATTCATGTGGACTTGTCCGTGTCGGCCTTCCCACGAAGGGAAGGCAAATCAGAGCGCAGGCGGAAACCTCACGCTTCCGGAAACGAAAGCTTTCGGCAACGGCACGGACTTGATACAATCCATGGCTAATTTAGCAGCGACTGGGATTGGCAAAGTGTCGCTCGAAATTCGCGTTCTCGGAGATCTGACCGTTCTTCGCCTTGGCGAGGTCGTTTCCTTGCCGCCTTCGAAAAAGACGCGGGCGCTACTGGCCTATCTTGCGCTCGTAGAGCGCCCGCAGCGGCGCGAGCGCCTTTGCGAAATGTTTTGGGAGGTACCGGACGATCCTCGCGGCGCCCTGCGCTGGAGTCTCTCGAAGATCCGACAGGTCGTCGACCTCGGGAACGGCGAGATCCTGCAAGCCGACCGCAACGCAGTTCGCCTGAACACCAGCGAAGTCGTGCTGGACATCGCGCCGCTCCGGGGCCTCGGCGGTCGTGACATAGAGGCTCTCGAACCGGAGAAACTGGAGGCCCTCGCCGGAGCGTTCCGCGGCCGTTTCCTGGATGATCTTTCACTGCCGCGCTGTCCGGAATTCGAAGCCTGGCGCCTTGCGACCGCCGACGAACTGCACGTGACGCATCTGCGCATCCTTCGGGTGCTCGTCGACCGGCTTGAGCCGGCGCGGGCACTTCCGTACGCGCATGTCCTGGACGGGTTGGAGCCTGGGGACGAGGCTCTTCGAGCGGACATCCGCCGGCTGAGCGAGGCAGCACGGCAATCCGCCATGGTCCAAAGCCGCGCTTCGAGAACCGACATCGAGGTCGCTCCCGCCGATGAGACCGTCCCTCCGACTCGTGTTTTGCCTGCGTCGGAGATACAGCTTGCCTCTCCGCCGGAGCGAACCCTGGCGCAGGAGATTCGCCGGTGCACGACGCCCGACGGCGCGCGCTTGGCCTATTCCTTGAGTGGTCAAGGCCCCCCTTTGGTAAGGGCCGCCCACTGGATGTCCCATCTCGAGCTCGAATGGGACAGTCCGGTGTGGAAGCATTGGATCGAGGGCCTCTCCGCGCACTACCAGCTGATACGCTACGACCAGCGCGGCAACGGCCTGTCGGACCGGTATCCCGCCGACCTGTCCTTCGAGGCCATGGTTGCCGACCTGGAGAGCATCATCGATGCCGCTGGTCTGCGCCGCGTTTCCCTGCTTGGCATTTCCCAGGGGTGCGCCGTTTCGATAGCCTATGCCGTCCGGCATCCAGAGCGTGTGGCGGGGATGGTGCTGTATGGCGGATTCACCAAAGGTTGGCGCAAACGGGGCAATCAGCGCGAAATAGCGCGCCGCGAAGCGATGGGAGCGCTGATACAGGAAGGCTGGGGCCAAGACGACCCGGTGTTCCGGCAAATGTTCACCTCCCTCTTCATTCCGGAAGCAACGCCGGAACAGAGGAATTGGTATAACGAGCTGCAACGCAATACCGTCTCGCCGGAAATTGCCCATCGCATTTTCGAGGAAGGCGCCGTCATCGACGTCGACGAGCTGTTACCGCGGGTCCGCGTCCCAACCCTGGTGATGCATGCCACGGGGGACGCGGTCATTCCATTCGATCATGGCCGGGCGATGGCCGGCAAAATCCCCGGCGCGCGTTTCGTTGCGCTAGACGGCGTCAACCACGTGCTGCTTGGCCACGAACCGGCATTCGCGACCTTCGTCGACGAAACGCGTCGTTTCCTTGCCGACCCCGAACAGACGCAGCAACTGGCAGGCCCTCCGGCGTCCTTGGGAATCAACCGCTCTCGGCAATACATAACAGTGCTGGCCGCGGAAGTGGTCAGTCCCATGCATCTCCTCGAAACGGAGGATCCCGAAGTGGCGATCCGCGAATTCCAGCCCGTCGAGGATCGGGTGGTAGAAGTCGTGGAGAGCCATGGCGGCGTCGTCACGTCGGCTGCTGACGGGACAATCACCGCAGCATTCGGCCTCGCTCGCGCCACCGAGGATCACGCTTATCTTGCATGCCGCGCCGCGCTTGCGGCCAAGCTGGCAGTGGAGGAGCTTTCCCAGGGCGGGATCCAGTTGAGGGCCGGAATAGACACCGGCGAGGTGATCGTACGGCAGCAATGGACGACCAAAGCCAGCAAGGTTGAACTGGCCGGAGCCGCGCCGCGTGCGGCCAACCGGCTGATGCGTGCCTTGCACCGTGCGACGATCGCCGCGACAGGCCGGGCGCGCGCAGCCGCCGGCGGCTATGTGCAGATGCACCGCTTAGCGCATTCGGAGCATCCGCAACTTGGCCAAGAGGAACGCATTTACGAGCTGTTGGGCGAAAATCACGCTTTGTCGCGCTGGCACCTGAGGGCCAACCGTGGCCTCACCGGACTGGTGGCGCGCGAGCTCGAGCTGAAAATCCTGCTTGCAACCTGGCGCCGGGTCAGGGAGGGCCACGGCCAGGTCGCCGGGATCGTCGCCGACGCCGGCATGGGCAAGTCGAGGCTTGCCCATGAATTTCTCTCCCTCGACGAGGTGGCCGGTTTTACTGTGCTTGAATGTGGCGGTCTGGAGTTTGATTCATCAGTTACTCTGGGTGCTGTAAAGAAGCTGCTGCTCTCGGCTTGTGGCATTCGTGGCGAAGACGGCTTGGCGGAAGCCCAGCGCCTGTTTGCCTTCAAACGGGCTGAACTGGACCTGGACCCAAGTCATACGGCGCCGCTTTCCTTCCTCGCGGACCTGCCGGTCGACGATTCTTCCTGGTGGCATCTCGACGCGCGGGAGCGGACCTCACGGGTATCCGAGGCGATGAGCGCATTTCTCGTTGCCTTGAGCCGGGCCTCGCCCGTAGCCGTGCTTATCGAGGATCTGCACTGGATCGATGCCGAGAGCGAGGCCGTAATGAACAGGCTGGTCGAGGTCATGGGCGCCAACCGTATCATGCTGCTCGCCACCTACAGGCCGCAGTACCGACACGAATGGAACCGCCGCGGCTATTTCCAGCAGATAAGGTTGGAGCGGTTCGCGCGGGACGAAATGGAGCAGTTCCTCACCGAATTGCTGGGATCCGATCCCAGCTTGGGGGAACTGCGGCAATCGCTTGCCGAGCGGGCCGAGGGCACGCCGCTATTCCTGGAAGAAATGGTGCGCGGATTGGTTGCGGACGGTGCACTTGCCGGCCAGTCCGGCCGCTACGAGCTCAAGAGGCCAGTGGATTCCATCACCATCCCGTCGACAGTTCAATCGCTCATCGCCGCACGTATCCAGCAGCTGGGTGACTCGGAAAGGCAGGCACTCCAACTCGCTTCGGTTATCGGCAAGAATGTTCCGTATCCCCTGCTGAGGGCGCTCTCGCCGCTCTCGGAGGCGGAGCTGGGGGTATGCCTGGCCAAACTGCAGAGTTTGGAATTCCTGTTCGAGGTCCAGAGCTATCCTCACGTGGAGTATACGTTCAAGCACGCGTTGACGCTCAAGGTGACCTACGAATCTCTCCTGGCGGAGGACCGAAAAAGGCTGCATCGGGCTGCATTGGTTGCGATGGACAGACTCTATGCCGGATCGCTGAACCACCACATCGAGGAACTGGCCGAACACGCGCTTCGTGCCGAGGCTTGGGAACCGGCCGCGGATTATCTGCTGCAAGCGGCGGGCCGGGCCGAGGAACGCTCGGCCTATTCCGCCGCGGTCCAGTTCCTCGAAAACGCCCGCAAAGCAGTCGCCGCGCTGCCCCGAAATCCGAAAACCCTCGCCCAGGCGATCAACCTGCGGGTGCGGATGCGGCCCGCCTACGGCGCCCTGGGTGCCTATCGGAAGGCGCTGCCGCAGCTATTGGAAGCGCGCGAACTGGCCATGGAACTGGGCGATCCGCAACTCATCTCCGACGTGTTGCTCCACTTGAGCTATCTCAACAGCTCCCACGGCCGCTACGAGGAGGCGCTGGAACCGGCCGACACACTCAAGCGCGGCGCGACGGCAAATGGCGTGCAGCGCTGCATAAGCGAGTCGGACCTGGCCGCCTCACAGGCGCTTCTGATCCGCAGCGAGGCGCGGCAGGTGCTGGAGCGGCTTGTTCCGCATGAGGAGAGGTTCACCAAAGCTTGGCGTCTGGAGCGTTTCGGACAGCTCGGTGCGCGTGCGGTTTGGTACCTTGGGCACCGCGCGCAGGCGGAAGCGCGGCTTGGCCGGTTCGATGATGCGGAACGTTCGCTTGCCGAACTGCAGAAGGTCGCCGCCGAAGTGGCGCGCCCGATCGATAGCTGCGCGGCCGCCTATTTCACCGGTGTGGTGGGCGTCCTGCGCGGGCCCGAGCCGGCGCTTGTCGAGGCGCTGCAATTGTGGTCCTCCGAAGCCGCTACCAGCGCATCTATCCTACTCCGGCCATGGCTGTTGACCGTGCTCGGGCATGCGGAATTCCTGCTCGGCCGCAACCACGACGCGGGCGCCACCTTGGAAATGGCGGTGACCGAGGCTGAGCGGCTCGATCTTGCCCAGTTCGAATGTCACGCGCGCGCGGTGCTCGCATGCGTGCGTGCGCGCCTGTATGAGCCGGAAGCTGCGGCCAATCTCGGCCATGCGCTCGAGCTTGCGCGGGGACGCGGCGACCCGTGGAGCGAGATCATCGTACTGCGCGGCCTTGCGGAGCTGAAATCTTCCAGATCGGCCATTAGTTGGCTCGAACAGGCCTGCAGCCTTGCCAGGCGCGTTGAGCTACGGCCAGAGCTTGCCCGCTCCTTGCTAGCTCTCGGGCTCGCGAAGCGGCGCGGCAAAATCGCTGGCGTGGATGCCACTCTCGCGGAAGCGGCCAAGCTCTACAGAGAAATGCAGATGCGGGAGGATTTCTCCGGCACGGAAGAGCCGGCCGGAAGTGTCCTGCCCGATCGCGTTCGCATGGCGGTTACGGCTTGATCCCTCCGCATCCAGGGATCTGCTTCGAAGGTTTGCGCTGCCTGTAGGGCAAGCAAGCCGCGGTCACGCAGCTCGCGACCCCGCGGTGTCATGGAACGATATCTGCCGGACCAAACGATCCGCCACCACGTCTGCGTGGGTCAGCGGTCCCATATGTCCGGCGCCAGGAACAATCGCCCCGATTGCGGCCGGAACGCGGGAAACGAGTTCGCGGGCGATGGGCCGCGTCGGAGCTGGTGCAAATTCGCTGCGCAATACCAAGACCGGAAAGCCAAATCGGGCATATTCGCTTGCTGGCGTCGATTCATGGATCAATGCGTGGAAGTCCAGGCTGGCCTTCGGCAGAAACCGCACGAGTGCGGCCTGAAGTTCCGGCTTCATCGCGGCGAAGATGCCGGCCCCACCCCAGTAGTCGATGAAATGAGCTGTCGCGGTCAGGTAACTGCCGTTGATCAGGCCGTCATGGACGGTGCCTGCGATCGCCAAGACTTCGCCGAGCGCCTCGTGGCCCTCACAGTCCAGCTCGCGCAGCAGGTGAAAGGCAGACGGCTCATAAAGCGAGAGGCTGGCCGGCCGGTCTGGACGCACCGCTGCTATATGCAGGGCCAATCCACCACCATAGGAATGGCCAACAAGATGCACAGGCCCGTCATGGTGGTCGATCATCTCCAGGATACCGGCGGCTTCGTGGGTCAGATGGAAAGCGCCGGCACCAGTCCAGGTGCCGCCGCCCGGCGCCCCGATCAGATCGGGTGCGATGAGCCGGTAGCTGTCATCGAGCCGCTCCGCCAGGCTGCGCCATTGCCGTCCGCTGCCGCCTGAGCAGTGCAGGGCGATGACAAGCGGTGCCTGGCACGCCCTATGCGAGACGTGGGACGTCGATGCGGCAATCATCGAGCCCCGCCCTCCTCCGCCCTCAAAAAACGCGTGCGGCGGCTGGGATCACGCCCGGCAAACGAAATGATCCAGTTGATCTCGAAGCGGGTGATGCCGATGTCGCGCAAGATGTAGTCCGGCAACTCATAAAGCTGTCGACGGTCCCGTTGGATACGAATGAAACGCCAGACTGCGGCCAACATTGTTCCGCCAGCCCAGCGCAAACCTCGCGTTGTGGTGAGGCACAGGGATGGGTTCACCATTGCACTCATTTTGATTTTCTCCATGGTTGCGGGCGCTGACTACGGCGCCAGTGGAGCCCTTGTCGTTGTCCGCCGTGAGCGTCATCGTTGAAGGCAACGTCGATTTTTGCCGCGCCAGCGTTGTATTCGGCGGTCAGGCCGCGGCTCGGCGGGAGACGTCGAGAAACATTGCCAGGTGAGCCGCCAGCGCCTCCGCATCGCGGCCGACGCCGTCGAGGAAGCTGGAGCTTCGATGGCGCATGAAATTGAGGCCGAGCACATAGAGTCCCGGATACGCGCAGACGCCGCCATCGTTCAGGATTTCGCCCCGGGCGTCGAACACATCCAGCTTCAGCCATGGGTATTCCCGGCGATAGCCGGTGGCCCATATGATCGTCTCGATACCCTGGTCGATGAGGTCGATTTCGGTCGCCTCGGCGCTCAGGATCAGGCTCGGAATGGAACCGGGATCGATCGAGTAGAGGCCGTCTCCGGCGGCCGCGCGGTCGATATTGGCCAGCACGCGCCTCAGCCTGCGTTCCGCCGCCATGGTCGTGTCGGCGAGATCGCCGTTGAACCGAATGCGTGTATCGCAAGCGGCAGCCGCTCGACCGACAAGACGAACGCCTTGCTCCCGAAGACCGGCAAGGTCGAGCGTCCTGCGCTCGGGTGTGCCTATCAGCTGCAGGGAGGGCTGCCGCCGTGCCGCGGTGAGATCCGGAACTTCAGCGACAGGCTTGGCAAGCATTCCCAGCCGGTCGAGCCACCACAGGATGTCGTGCCCGCGGTAAAGCCTCGGTAGGCGTGTATGACTGCCGACCGACAGGGTCACCGGGCGCCCGGAGCGATTGATCTCCTCCGCAAGTTGTATGCCGGTCGCCGAGGCCCCGGCCACGAGAACGCCACCCTGGGGCAGTTGCTGAGGATTGCGATAGTCCCGCGGCACGATTTGCCTGATACGAGAGGAGATCTGCTTTGCGATTGGCGGAATGTATGGCCGGTCGCTGTATCCGGTCGCGACCACGATCGCACGCACGCTCCATTGGCCGCGATCGGTCAGCAGCCGGAAGCCTCCGTCGACCCTTTCGGTCGAAAGCACCTCCACACCGTCCTCCACCGGTGCGGTGATCGAGCACGCGTAATCCTCTAGGAACCCCACCGTCTCGGCCATTGTCATGAAGCCGTCGGGCTTGGCCCCGCGATAACCGCCGCCGGGCAGGCGCGTCATCCAGTTAGGCGTCAGCAGGCGGAGCGAATCCCACCGTTCGCTGCGCCAGCGCTCCGCGATCCGGCCGCGCTCCAGCACGACGTGGTAGACCCCGCGCTCGGACAGGCACCGGCTCATGGCTAAACCCGCCTGTCCGGCGCCGATAATGGCCACGTCTGTATGCTGCATGGAATCCGCGCCTTGTAAGCAGGGGCAACAGATCGCCGGCGCCATCCTTTTCAGGACGAGGCCGGCGATATTGCTCTTGCGGACCGAAGTCAGCCTTTCACGGCAACCGAGACCGGCACGCCGTTGGTCAGCACGTCGAACACCGCGGAACGGGCGCGCGACTGCATCACGATTTCCTCGAGCTTCTCAGCCGAAGCATCGCCCTTGATCTTGAAGGAGATACGGATGCCCTGGTAGCCGTTGCGGACTTCGTTGGAGATGCCGAGGATGCCGCGAAGGTCGATGTCGCCTTCGACGGTCGATTCCACCTCATGCAGCGTCACGCCGCGCGCGGCCGCGATGTTCGCGATGCCGGCGGTGAGGCAGGAAGCAAGCGCGTGGAGTAGGTATTCGACCGGCGTCGGGCCGTTGTCTTCGCCGCACAGGACCGCCGGATGATCGCTGTCGGCCTGGTATGCCGTCACATGCGGCTGCTCGGCGCCAGCGCCGAAGAAGTTGGCCATCGTGCTGCGGCTGTGCGTGCCGGTGATCCAGCGGCTCTTGGCCCGGAACTGGAACTTGGCAAGCTCCGGCTGGCCCGCGACGGCATTGATGGTGGCCAGAAGGGTGGGCGTATTGACGCCGTTCCTCGGCTCCCGCGACGCCTTCTTAACGGAAGCCTTTTCCATGACCATTGTATCGTCCTGCATGTCATTCACTCCTGGGTTCGGATGTTGCGCGACCGGGATCGCCCCGGACGGCTAAACCTCGGCCGGCAGCGTTTGACGTGCAGTGGGAACAACAGTGGGAAAACGAGAGGTTTTTTTGCGTCAACCAGTCGTGAACAGCGCCAGATCCGCAATCAGCGAAACGGCGGGCCTTCAAACGCTTTGCTTCCTCGCGCGGTGCGATCTCCCGTAAGCGCCGAGAACGCTTCGCAACCGAAACCACAGGAGATCAGACCATGTCTCGTTCATTTGGAAAGGATACCCGCCCGTCCTCAACCGACTGGGCTGTCATAGCTCGCGGGCCAAGCAAGGCCGAGGTGCTCGCCCATATCGCGAAGATTCACACATACGCGAGCACCCTAAATCGGCCCGGCCGCGAGAAAACCACATGAGGCTTGTTGCGGCGGGAGTGCCGATCGGCCCCCCGTCGACAACAGTTGTCGGGATAATGTTTTCGGTCGACGCCCAGCTGGCCGCACACGGCATCGCGGTCCATGCCGGAGCGAAGTTTTCGACGGGAAAAACGAACGCTGTCCGCGTCGCGACCAGCATTCTGGACGAGGAGCACCTCGAGCACGTCGCAAATTCCCTGGCGCTGGCAGCCGACCCGGCGCGGGAAATTGTCTGAGGCAAGTCAATCGCCGTTCGGACTGCCTACTCCGCCGCGACGCCCTTCACCTCGAGATAGCTCTCCATTGAATCGTCCATCGCCTGCAGCCAGGGCGTATGGTGCAGCGGCGCCATCGTGCCGGTCATCAGCGAGCGATAGGAATGGTCACGGAAGCCCATAATGTCTTGCGCCTTGTGGTGCTCCCACTCCATGAAGGTCTGATTGACAGCCTCGACATCGAAGCCCGGATAATCGGTCTGCTCCATCAGCTCCCCGGTGTAGTCGCCCTGGAACCAGATCATCTGCTCGGCGTCTTCAAGTGTTTCTTCACGTGCCCGCCATTTCCGGCCGTGCTCGGCCATCGCTTCGGCCGATGGCAGCTTGATGCGGCCCATGATGACGTCGCGGGCGAACCAGGCCTGCGCGTCGAACATGTTGAAGGTGTAGAACTGGTCCTGCATGCCGATATAGGACAGCTTCGGGTTTTTCTCCCAGACGACGCCCTCGTAGAGCCCGTCCGGCCACATACGGTTGGCGGTCTTCAGCTTCAAATCCTCGGTGAGGAACGGGAAGGAATGGAGGTAGCCGGTGCACAGGATGATGGCGTCGACGTCTTTGGTGCTGCCGTCCTTGAAATGCGCCGTCTTGCCGACGACCCTCTGCAGCAGCGGCACTTCCTTCCAGTTCTCCGGCCATTTGAAGCCCATCGGCTTCGAGCGGTAGCTGGAGGTGATCGATCTGGCGCCGTATTTGTAGCATTGCGAGCCGATGTCCTCGGCCGAATAGGAACGGCCGATGATCAAAATGTCCTTGCCCTTGAATTCCATCGCGTCGCGGAAATCGTGGCTGTGCAGGATACGGCCGTTGAAGGTCGAAAAGCCCTCGAAATAGGGAACGTTGGGCACGGAGAAATGCCCCGAAGCGACGACGACATTGTCGAACTCTTCCGAATAGGTGACGTCGCTGGTGCGGTCATGCGCGGTGACGGTGAATTTTTTTGTTGTTTCGGAGAAGGTGACCATGCGCACCGGGCTGTTGAAGCGCACCCATTGGCGCACGCCGGATTTTTCGACGCGGCCCTTGATGTAGTCCCACAGCACGGCGCGTGGCGGATAGGAGCCGATCGGCCGGCCGAAATGCTCCTCGAAGGTATAGTCGGCGAATTCGAGGCATTCCTTCGGCCCGTTCGACCAGAGATAGCGGTACATCGAGCCGTGCACCGGATCGCCGTGCTCGTCGAGGCCGGTGCGCCAGGTGTAGTTCCACAGGCCGCCCCAGTCGGACTGCTTTTCGAAGCAGACGATCTCGGGAATATCGGCGCCCTTGTCGGCGGCCGACTTGAAGGCCCTGAGCTGGGCCATGCCGGACGGCCCGGCTCCGATGACGGCAACACGATCTTTCATTGCGGGCCTCCCGATCTCATTTCCCTAACGAAACAAATTTCACTGACAGGACAGTAATTGCCCCTTCGATGCTGTCAACAGGGCTTGTCGCGAAACCGCGCTTCGCCCAGCTGGATTTCCAAGCGACGCAGTAGCTCGGGCGAAATCCGGACATTGCGCAATTCGACACGGGTGGCTTGCCGTGGCAGTTGCGCTTCTGTATCGGCACCGAATATGTTCACCGTGAGTGAAATGAATCGGCAAGGTCCGGGGTGGCAACATGGCGAAAAAAGCATCCAGTCTAAAGCCCGCTGCGGCCGTCGTCGCCGCCAAAGCCAAGCCGTCGGTCGCTGCAATCGATCCGCGCAAGATACGCGCGCCGCTCACCCAGAACCCGCACGCCATTCGCGACACCCGCGAAAAAGTGCTGGAGGTCGCGATCGGCCGCGAGGTGCGGGCATTCCGCAAGAAGCTCGGCATCACCGTCGCCGATCTGGCTGCCGCCACCGACATTTCGCTTGGCATGCTGTCGAAGATCGAGAACGGCATCACCTCGCCGTCGCTGACCACGTTGCAGGCGCTGTCGCGGGCACTCGGCGTTCCCGTCACCGCATTCTTCCGCCGCTTCGAGGAAGAGCGCAGTGCCGTCTTCGTCAAGGCCGGCGAAGGCCTCGACGTCGAACGCCGTGGCACGCGCGCCGGCCACCAGTACAATCTGCTCGGCCATATCGGCTCCAACACCAGCGGCGTCGTCGTGGAACCCTATCTGATCACGCTGACCGAGGATTCCGACGTGTTCCCGACCTTCCAGCACGAAGGCATGGAATTCCTCTATATGCTCGAGGGCGAGGTGGTTTACCGGCACGGCAGCAATCTCTACCCGATGAAGCCCGGTGACAGCCTGTTCTTCGACGCCGATGCGCCGCACGGACCGGAAGTGCTGAGCGTTCTGCCGATGCGCTATCTGTCGATCATCTGCTACCCGCAAAGCGCGGGGTGAGAGTTCGATCTCCCCCTCGTGGGACCTCGTGGGGGGAGATCGGCAGCTTCGCCGACGACGCCTCTTTTGCAGCGTTGGCGATTGGCGAAAGCCGAAGTGAAATCCAATCTCCCCCCTTGAGGGGGAGATGTCCGGCAGGACAGAGGGGGGCGAACCGCGATGTCATTCGCGATATCGATAATGTCTGCCAGCATATCGTGATTGTGGCTGGGCTGGCTGGCGCGTCGTGATCTTCGCCGAAGCGGTGGAGTGGGCATTATGGGAAGGCCGGCGCTCTACGGCGCCCCCCTCTGCCCTGCCGGGCATCTCCCCCTCTTGGGGGGAGATTGGCAGCTTGACGGGCAGCGCGAACCTCGCAAACAGAACCTCAATCCGGCCCAAACCCCGGCGACGTCGCACTCCCGTCATCCAGCTTCGACAGCCATTCGACCAGCGTCGCGCGGTAGCGCGTCAGGCCCTTGTAGGCGGCGAGTTCGTCGGGAAGGTCGCGCATGACGCGGTGCAGCCGCCTTGCCCATTTCGGCTGCGTCACCAGCTCGTCCATCTTGATCAGGTAGCAGCGGATCGGGAAGACGATCGCATTCGAGCGCGGCAGCCGCCAGAAGCTCTGCAGCTCGACGCGCAGATGCACTTTTTCGCCGACATTTTCCGGCGTCACCGTGGCGCGGTCCGGACCCCACTTGTGGTAATTTTCCGGGCTGGTATCGAGGCGCGGATTGATGGTCATCGTCCAGTTCAGCCGGCGCGCCGGCTTGCCCTGCTGGATGTTGGTGAGGAACTTCAGCGCCCGGACGAATATCCCCTTCTCGTGCGCCAGCGGTACCGGCGCGTGCCACTCGAAGAAGTTCATGCCGATGTCGAAATCGAGCGACCAGTCGGCCTGGGTGGTGACCATGCCGGCGTCCATCCACAGATTGCCGTCGCGCTGGTCGAGGATGCAGAAATCGCCCTGGCTCTGGCGGGTGATGTATTCCATCGGCCCATAGGGCAGCGTCGAAACGTCGCCGAAGGTGAAACTGTCGTCGATGCCGAGCGGCCGGTTGATCCAGCGCCAGCGGTCGCCGTCGCGGATCAGCGTGAAATGCTCGGGATAGCCCAGCGCCTGCTGCTCCATCAGCAGTTCGAGCAGGTCCCAGCCGGCCAGCGTCATGTGCGGCAGCGACTGGCAGCGCAGCGGGTCTTCGGCCAGCACCAGCGCGCGGTCCTGCATCTCGGCGACATAGTGCTCGTCGACGTCGATCAGGTTCTCCAGCACGCTGCCCTTCGGCCCGACGACATGCGGCTCGATGTTGACCGCATACATGTAGCTGTCTTCATGGAACGGGAACGGGAACCGCCTGATGTGCTCGGGGCTGTTCCTGAAGGTGAAGTCGTCGCGGAAGGTTTCCTTGCGAAAGGTGATGCCCAAGCTCGCCTCCTATCTTTCCAGCACCAGCGACCTGCCCTCGAAGCGCGAGACGCAGGGCATGATCTTGCAGCCCGAACGGTGGTCTTCCTCGCTCAGCCAGTGGTCGTTGTGGATGAATTTGCCGTCATGCGAGATGACGTTGGTCTCGCACTGGCCGCAGACGCCGCCGCGGCAAAGATAGGGCGGATCGACGCCGGCCGCCTCGATCGCCTCGAGCAGGCTCTGCTGCTCGTCGACGCGGATGGTCTTGCCGCTGAGCGCCAGCGTCACGTCGAAGGGCGCGCCGGGCTGCGGTGCCGCGAAATGCTCGAAATGCACGGTCTCGGCAGGCCAGCCTAAGGCAGCCGCGCGATCGCGCACCCAGTCGATCATGCCGGACGGGCCGCAGACATAGAGATGCGTGCCGAGCGGCTGCGAAGACAGCAGCCGGTCGAGATCGACGCGCTCGTCGCGGTCGTCGTGATAGAGCCTGACCCGGCGATCGTAGCGCTCTCTCAGCAGGTCGGCATAGGTGCCGAGCGAGGCGGTGCGGCAGGTGTAATGCAATTCGAAATTGCCGCCTTCCGCCGCCAGCTGCGCGGTCTGCGCCATGAACGGGGTGATGCCGATGCCGCCGGCCAGCATCAGATGCTTCCTGGCGCGCAGATCGAGCGAGAACAGGTTGACGGGATAGCTGACCACCATCTCCGTGCCCGGCCTGACCTGCCTGTGCATGAAAAGCGAGCCGCCGCGACCGGCGTCGTCGCGGCGCACCGAGATGGTGTATTCGCGGGTGTCGAGCGGCGAGCCCATCAGCGAATAGGGATTGAGCCTGGTGCGTTCGCCATCGCGCATCTCGACGACGACATGCGCGCCGCCGGAAAAGGTCGGCAAAAGCTCGCCGTCGCGCCGGCGGAAATGAAAGCGCGTCACCAGCTCGTTGACCGGGACGACATCG
This sequence comes from Mesorhizobium sp. M0074, assembly GCF_040322975.1. Taxonomy (NCBI): domain Bacteria; kingdom Pseudomonadati; phylum Pseudomonadota; class Alphaproteobacteria; order Hyphomicrobiales; family Phyllobacteriaceae; genus Mesorhizobium; species Mesorhizobium sp. M0074. Next base: position 232,565 of record NZ_JAMYUM010000006.1, on the reverse strand, counting down.
CTGACGACGACATCGAGTTTGGTGGTGCCGGTGCTCATCGAAAGACCTCCTCGATCGGAGGAATTTCGCTGCGGTCCTCGGCGTTGATGCAGACGCCCTGGAAGGCGGCGAGGCGCCGCGAATAGTGATCGCGCACCAGAAGCAAGAGGCCGCAATGCGAACAGGTTGCCGGCTGCGTCGTCACGTTCTCGGTGATGCCCTTGCAATGGACGCACTGCATGCGGCGCGCCAGCGAGCCGCGATGCTCGGTCTGAACCGAGGTGTGGTCGATGCCGGCTTCGAGCGCCGCCTGCATGGCCTGGCCGATCAGCCCCTCGGTGCCGGCAAGGTAGAGCCTGAGGCCCATATGGGCGTTGGCCAGCGTCTGCTTCAGCCGCGGCAGGGCACTGGTGAAGGAATGGCCGAGGTAGAATTGTGCCGGCTTCAGGGCTTCGAGCGCATCGGCGTATTTGCCGTCGCGGCCGGGAATGAAGATGATGTGGGCGCCGCCGAAGAAATCCGCCGGTGCCTTGGCGGCCAGATCGGCAATGGCCAGCGCTCCTTCTGCATCCGCTATGAAAAGATGATGCTTGCCGGGCTGCGGAGACAGGGTCCCATAGACCGGCCGGCTGATGATGCTTTTCGCTGCCATACCCGCAGTATGCCTCAGCCTTTCGCCGTGCGCTTGGTCTTCTTCGGATCGTTGAAAGGAAGCGGCTCGGCGGTTGCGCTGATGGCGCCGCTCTTGTTGCGGATCTCGAGCCTTGTGCCCTGTACGGCGCAGTCGGCGTCGAGCCGGGCGATGCCCATCGATTTTTTGACCAGCGGCGAATACATGGCGCAGGTCACCACGCCGACCTTTTTGCCGTCGCGATAGACCGGTGCGCCCTCGTCGGCCGGCTCCTTGCCTTCGAGCAGCACGCCGAAGATCTTGAAGCGCTCCTTGCCCTTGAGGCGATAATGCTCCTCGGCACCGCGAAAGCCCGTCTTGCCGGGGCTGACGGTGAAGTCGAGACCAAGCTCCCACAGCGTGTCGCCCGGGCCTTCGTTCTCAAACGGGTATTTCTGCGAATTGTCGTAGGGGTAAAACAGCAGGTAGCTCTCGACGCGCAGCATGTCGAGCGTGGTGAAGCGGCACGGGATGATGCCGGCGCTCTTGCCCTCGTCGAGGATCCTGTCCCAGATCGTTCCGGCGTCCTGGCCACGGCAGAAGATCTCGTAGCCGCGCTCGCCGGTGTAGCCGGTGCGCGAGATCATCACCGGAAAGCCGAACAACTGCGTCTGCATGTGGTGGAAATAGTTGAGGTCGCGAATGCCGGGCACATGCTTTGCCAGATAATCCACGGCTAGCGGCCCCTGCAGCGAAAGGTCGTGCAGATTGTCATCGAAGCGCAGCGACACGTCACGACCGACCGAAGCGCGCTGCAGCTCTTCATGGCCGGTGCCCGAGCCATGCACGACCATCCAGGAATTCGGGCCGGTGCGGTAGAGGATGCAGTCGTCGGTGAACTTGCCGGCCTCGTTGAGCATGCAGGCATAGGCCGACTTGCCGGGATAGATCTTTTCGACGTCGCGCGTCGTCGCCAGATCGATCAGGTGCGAGGCGTGCGGCCCGGTGATGTGGACCTTCTTCAAGCCGGACACGTCCATCAGGCCGGCCTTGGTGCGGATGGCGATATACTCTTCGTCGGCGTCCTTGTCGTAGGTCCAGGCGGTGCCCATGCCGCTCCAGTCCTCGAGCTTCGAGCCGAGCGCGCGATGGCGGTCCGCAAGCGTCGAAAATCTCCAGGATGCCGTCATCCGCTGTCCTCCGTTCGAAAGAAACTTTTTTGCTTTCCCCTGCTCCCTGCACACAGGCGGGAGCGTTGCCTTGAATATTGACCGCAAACGCCGGGAGCCTGCAATACCCGTAAGCAAATAATTTCATTGTCAGGCAAATCCGGCGAGCCCAAACAAACGGTTAACGTCGCGTAAAATCGTCTTGACAATTCCAGAATTCGGCCGGATTTTATGAAAAAAATTTCACTCTCTTGAAAGAGGGCAATGACCGGCCAATCCGGACCGGCGTTGAAAAGGGGAAAGCCGATGTCCGACCTGCAACAGCGCGTGGAAGCGTTGTACCGTTCCGACGTGCGTGGATCCATGCTCCTGATCGTCTGCCTGTGGGCGACGATCCTCTTTGTCCTGTTCATGACATGGCCATACGTCCCCGACGCCGGCATCAAGCTCGTCGTCGCGGTCGCCGCCGCCGCCGTGCTGATCTTCAACACGGCGGCGATCCTGGCGATGGTCAACCACTACAAGGAAGACAAGGACTTCATCTACGGCCTCGACATCAAGAATGCCGACGCCTACCGCAACCGCAAGTCCTGAGGGGGAGACGCATGGCCCGCTATACACCGCCCGAACAGAGCAAGGCCGGACAGGTTTTCGATATCGCCGTCGTCGTGGTCGCGATTTTCGTCGCGCTGTGGCTGCCGCTGAAACTAGGGCTGGCAGGGGCGGCAAAATCCATCGACGCGCTCGACGCCAAGACGTGGGAAGCGCTCGGACAAAACCCGACCATGGCCTCGATCTGGGAAAAGCTCGGCTACACGCCGGAAACCGCGCACGACGTCATCCAGAACCGGTTCCACTACATCATCGACTGGCCGACGCTGATCATCATGGCGGCGGTGCTGATCGGCTATTTCATCTTTCTGTTCCGCGCATCGGACCGCGAATACCGCGACGTCATCGACGAAAAGTTCGGCGACAAATAGATAGGGAAGCATCGTCATGTGGGTGGCACTCTCTTACGCATGCTGGGGCATCTCGATCGTGCTCGCGCTGTGGATGCTCTACGACTGGTTCAAGATCGACACGACCTATTCCGAAGAGATGCTGACCTCGTCCAGGGAAGGCGAACTTGAAGCCGTGTCCGAAAAACACCGGATCTGAGTGGGGGATTGAACGATGACGATCACGGCTGAACCAGCGGTGCAAGTGCAAGGCGACAGGGTTTCACTGCTCAGGGTGCTCGGCCCCGCCCATGTCTGGGCGCTCGGTGTCGGCATCGTTCTGGTCGGCGAATTCACCGGCTGGAATTTCGCGGCGGACAAGGGCGGCGCGCTGGCGGCGCTGATCGTCTGCTGGATCGTCGGGCTGCTCTACACGTCGGTCGCGATGATCGATTCCGAAGTTACCTCGACGGTTGCCGCCGCCGGCGGCCAATATGCCCAGGCCAAGCACATTGTCGGGCCGCTGATGGCCTTCAACGTCGCGCTGTTCCTGGTCTTTGCCTATACCATGCTCGAAGTGTCGGACGCGATCCTGCTCGGCGACACCATCGTCGCCAAGGCCGGCGTCGAGGGCCTCAACCACAATTCCTTCATCGCCGCGACAATCGTCGTGCTGGCATGGCTGAACTATCGCGGCGTGCTGATGACGCTCAACGTCAATTTCGTCATCACCGCGATAGCCTATGTCTCGATCGTCATCCTGTTCTTCTCGGTCAGCCCGTGGACGCAAGGCGCCGTGCTCAAGCTGAACGAGTTGGTGACCCCGGGCAACGCCCTGCCCTATGGCTGGATCGGCGTCATCGCCGCCTTCCAGTTCGGCATCTGGTACTATCTCGGCATCGAGGGCACCACGCAGGCCGCCGAGGAAGTGCGCTCGCCGGCGCGCTCGCTGCCCTACGGCACGATGGCCGGCATGATCACGCTTCTGATCGCCGCCGCCATGACCTGGTATGTCTGCGCCTCGCTGATGCCCTGGGAATATCTCGGCATCACCTATTATCCGCTGTGGGACGCGGGCAAACTGACCGGCAGTGCGCTGCTGGAAAACCTGTTGTTCATCGCGACGCTGCTTGCCGCGCTCGCCTCCGCCAATGGCTGCATCAACGACGCCGCGCGCGCCTGGTTTTCGCTCGGCCGCGACCGCTATCTGCCGACCTGGTTCTCGGCGGTGCATCCGAAATACCGCACGCCCTATCGCTCGATCCTGTTTCTGCTGCCGATCGCGCTCGCCTTCGCCTTCATCGCCGACCTCAACCAGGCGATCACCTTCTCGATCCTGTCGGGCGTGCTGCAATATACCTTCATGAGCATCAACATCATCATGTTCAGGAAAAAGTGGCCGCTCGGCTCGATCCGCCGCGGCTACACCCATCCGTTCCATCCGCTGCCGGCGATCGTCTTGTTCTGCCTTTGCGTCGTCACCTTCTTTGCGATCTTCCTCGGCTTCGGCTCGCAGCTGATCGCCATGGTCGCCTTCTACTTCCTGATCTCGCTGTGGTTCCACTTCTACCGCTACAAATTCGTGCGCCGTGGTGCCCAGTTCACCATGCCGTGGCCGAAGCCGCAGGGCTACTGACGGCGCGCCCGGTCTGGGCGGGCATTTGCGTGACGAGGTGCGTTAGGTGATCTCAGCATTGCTCGCCGGGGCGGTTGCCCTGGCTCTCGTCCTCCATATAGCCTGGCTTGCGCGGGCCAGCCGCGCCAAGGCTTCGACCGGTCTTGCCGCCGACGAAGCCGGCGTCCGCGCCGTCATCCCCGACGTGGCCAACATCTCGGACGGCACTGCCGGCGTCGTTACCTTCGCCGGCTCGTGGAACGGCCGGCGGGTGCAGGTGCGGACCATCGTCGACACGCTGGCGATCAGGAAGCTGCCGGCGCGCTGGCTGAGCGTTTCGATCACCGAAAAGGTCGCGATACCAGGCACTTTCGATATGATGATGCGGCCGGGATCGCCGACGACTTTTTCCAATTTCGATCATCTCGTCCATCCGCTGCCGAAGGCGGCGGGGTTTCCGGCCGAGGCGGTGCTGCGGAGCGACCGCAAGGGCGTGCGCTTCCCCGAAGCCATCATCGCCGGCCACCTCGATATCTTTGCCGAGGAGCGCACCAAGGAATTGCTGATCACGCCGAACGGCGTGCGCATCGTCTGGCTTCTGGCCGAGGCCGAGCGCGCGCGTTACGGCGTATTCCGGCAAGCCGAATTCGGCACGGTCAGGCTCGATCCGGTGCTGATCGAGAGGCTGCTGTCGTCGGCTTCGGCGCTGCGCGATGCCATCAATCAAAGCGAACGGCAAGCGGCATGACCAGCCAGATCACCACCTCCCCCGCACCACCGAGCCCCTATCTGGTTCTGGGCGCTGCGATCGTCTTGCCGGCGAGCGGGCATGTCGTGCTCGGCGTGCCGGTGCGCGGCCTGCGATTTCTGTTCTTCATGGTGATCCTCGCCTGGGTCACCGCCAAGATCGCGCCGCCCGATGCCAGCTTCGTCGGCCGCCATGCCGGCGGCTTCCTGATCTATGCCCTATCGATCCTGGATGCCTACAAGATCGCCCGCATCCGCTATGCCAAATGGGCTCACAATGGCGGCCAGCGCGGCGATAGTGCGGCCGGCGGCGCCTCAGCCGAAATATAACGACAGGAAAATTTTTTTCATACCAATTGAATTCTCGGGACTCATTCGATACATCTCGGAGGGAACGAACTCGCGGAGGCTGACATGTGCGGAATCGTCGGACTGTTTTTGAAGGACAAGTCGCTCGAGCCCCAGCTTGGCGCGATGCTGTCGGAGATGCTGATCTCGCTCAGCGATCGCGGTCCCGACAGCGCCGGCATCGCCATCTATGGCGCGCCCTCCAGTGAAGCCAAGATCACCATCCAGTCGGCCAAGCCGGAGCGCGATTTCCGCGGCCTCGACGCCGAACTCGCCAAGGCAATCGGCGCGCCGGTGAGCATTGCTGCGAAGTCGACGCATGCGGTGGTCCGGACGACGCCTGCCAAGATCGACGAAGCGCGCGAGGCGATCCAGACGCTGCGCCCCGACATCCGCATCATGGGCGCCGGCGACGTCGTCGAAATCTACAAGGAAGTCGGCTTGCCGGAAGCGGTCGTCGACCGTTTCGGCGTCCGCGAGATGACCGGCACCCACGGCATCGGCCATACCCGCATGGCGACCGAATCGGCGGTGACGACGATGGGCGCGCATCCGTTCTCGACCGGCGCCGACCAGTGCCTGGTGCATAATGGCTCGCTGTCCAACCACAACAATGTCCGCCGCGAGCTGATCCGCGAAGGCATGACATTCGAGACCGAGAACGACACCGAGGTCGCTGCCGCCTATCTCTCCTCGCAGATGGCGCATGGCAAGAATCTGGGCGAGGCGCTGGAAGGCACGCTGAGCGATCTCGACGGGTTTTTCACCTTCGTCGTCGGCACCAAGAACGGCTTCGGCGTGGTGCGCGACCCGATCGCCTGCAAGCCCGCAGTAATGGCCGAAACCGACCAGTATGTCGCCTTCGGCTCAGAATATCGTGCGCTCACCAAACTGCCCGGCATAGACAATGCGAAGGTCTGGGAACCCGAGCCCGCAACCGTCTATTTCTGGGAGCATTGAACCAATGCCGGCAATTAACCTCTCCAAGGCGGCTCGCGAGCCGGGCCATGCGTCACGGGTCTTCGATCTGGCCGAAATGTCGCTGCGCGAGCTCAACCAGGCGCTGCACGATCTGGCGCCCGGTTCGAACGAGACCGCCTGGGAGGTGCTCCACCCGCGAGGCAGCCATTCGGTCGCCGTCGGCGTCGACCAGCCGGTCGCCATCGATGTGCGCGGCAGCGTCGGCTATTATTGCGGCGGCATGAACGACGGCGGCACCATCACCGTGCATGGCTCGGCCGGGCCCGGCGTCGGCGAGAACATGATGTCCGGCCAGATCGTCGTCAAAGGCGATGCCAGCCAGTATGCCGGCGCCACCGGCCGGGGCGGGTTGCTCGTTATCGAAGGCAACGCGTCGTCGCGCTGCGGCATCTCGATGAAGGGCATCGACATCGTCGTCCATGGCAATATCGGCCACATGTCGGCCTTCATGGCGCAGTCCGGCAACCTCGTGGTGCTGGGCGACGCCGGCGATGCGCTCGGCGATTCCATCTACGAGGCGCGGCTTTTCGTGCGCGGCAAGGTCGAAAGCCTCGGCGCCGACTGCATCGCCAAGGAGATGCGGCCCGAGCATCTCGAATTGCTGCAAGGCTTGCTCGACCGCGCCGGTGTGACCGGCGTCAAGGCGGCGGAGTTCAAGCGTTATGGCTCGGCTCGTACCCTCTACAATTTCAATATCGACAACGCCGACGCGTATTGAGGCTCAATGACCTATCGCAACCCGCCGACGACGCCGCGCAAATCCGCGACCTTCGACGACTACACGCTTTCCGAGATCCGCCGCGCCGCGGCGACCGGCATCTATGATATCAGGGGCGCCGGCGCCAAGCGCAAGCTGCCGCATTTCGATGACCTTCTGTTCCTTGGTGCCTCGATCTCGCGCTACCCGCTCGAAGGCTATCGCGAGCGCTGCGACACCAGCGTCGTGCTCGGGTCGCGCTATGCGAAGAAACCGATCGAATTGAAAATCCCGATCACCATTGCCGGCATGAGCTTCGGCTCGCTGTCCGGGCCGGCCAAGGAAGCGCTTGGCCGCGGCGCGACGCTGTCCGGCACCTCGACGACCACCGGCGACGGCGGCATGACCGAGGAAGAGCGCGGCCATTCGAAGACGCTGGTCTACCAGTATCTGCCGTCGCGCTACGGCATGAACCCGCGCGATCTGCGCCGTGCCGACGCGATCGAGGTGGTCGTCGGCCAGGGCGCCAAACCCGGCGGCGGCGGCATGCTGCTCGGCCAGAAGATCTCCGACCGCGTCGCCGAAATGCGCACGCTGCCGAAAGGCATCGACCAGCGCTCGGCCTCGCGCCACCCCGACTGGACCGGGCCGGACGACCTCGAGATCAAGATCCTCGAACTGCGCGAGATCACCGACTGGGAAAAGCCGATCTACGTCAAGGTCGGCGGCGCGCGGCCGTATTACGACACCGCGCTTGCGGTGAAATCGGGCGCCGATGTCGTCGTCGTCGACGGCATGCAGGGCGGCACGGCGGCGACCCAGGAAGTGTTCATTGAAAATGTCGGCCAGCCGACGCTTGCCTGCATCAGGCCGGCCGTGCAGGCGCTGCAGGATCTCGGCATGCACCGCAAGGTGCAGCTGATCGTCTCCGGCGGCATACGCAACGGCGCCGACGTCGCCAAGGCGCTGGCGCTCGGCGTCGACGCGGTGTCGATCGGCACGGCAGCGCTTGTCGCGCTCGGCGACAACGACCCGCGCTGGGAAGCGGAATACAACGAGCTCGGCACCACCGCCGGCGCCTATGACGACTGGCATGAGGGTCGCGACCCGGCCGGCATCACCACGCAGGATCCCGAGCTAATGAAACGGGTCGATCCGATTGCGGCCGGCCGACGGCTGGCGAATTATCTTAAGGTGATGACACTTGAGGCTCAGACAATCGCCCGCGCCTGCGGCAAGAACAGCCTGCACAATCTCGAGCCCGAGGATCTTGTGGCCTTGACGATCGAAGCCGCCGCCATGGCCGGCGTGCCGCTGGCCGGCACCAACTGGATACCGGGCAAGAACGGCTTCTAAGACAAACCAAATGCCAGTAAGCGAGGAACTATAATGGGGAACGATCTCGCCGCCTTCGCCAAGGAGAAGGGCGTCAAATATTTCATGATATCCTACACCGACCTGTTCGGTGGGCAACGCGCCAAGCTGGTGCCGGCGCAGGCGATCGCCGACATGCAGCGCGACGGTGCCGGCTTTGCCGGCTTTGCCACCTGGCTCGACCTGACGCCGGCGCATCCCGACATGCTGGCGGTGCCGGATCCGGCCTCGGTGATCCAGTTGCCTTGGAAGCCGGAAGTCGCCTGGGTCGCCGCCAACTGCATCATGGACGACAAATCGGTCGAGCAGGCGCCGCGCAACACGCTGAAGCGGTTGATCGCGGAGGCCGCTGGCGACGGCATGCACATCAAGACCGGCGTCGAGGCCGAATTCTTCCTGATCTCGCCGGATGGCAAGACGATTTCCGACGAATATGACACGGCGTCGAAGCCCTGCTACGACCAGCAGGCGGTGATGCGCCGCTACGATGTGATCGCCGAGATCTGCGACCACATGCTGGCGCTCGGCTGGGGCGCCTACCAGAACGACCACGAGGACGCCAACGGCCAGTTCGAGATGAACTGGGCCTTCGACGATGCGCTGGCGACCGCCGACAAGCATTCCTTCTTCAAATTTATGGTGAAATCGGTCGCCGAAAAGCACGGCCTGCGCGCAACCTTCATGCCTAAACCCTTCCAGGGCCTGACCGGCAATGGCTGCCATGCGCATATCTCGGTGTGGGACAAAGACGGCAAGACCAATGTCTTTGCCGATGATGCGATGGAGCTCGGCCTGTCGGCCAAGGGCAGGAATTTCCTCGGCGGCATCATGAAACATGCGTCCGCGCTTGCCGCCATCACCAACCCGACAGTCAATTCCTACAAGCGCATCAACGCACCGCGCACCATCTCCGGCGCCACCTGGGCGCCGAACACGGTGACCTGGACCGGCAACAACCGCACCCACATGGTGCGCGTGCCTGGGCCAGGCCGCTTCGAGCTGCGCCTGCCGGACGGCGCGGCAAATCCCTATCTGCTGCAGGCCGTCATCATCGCCGCCGGCCTTGACGGCGTCCGCTCGAAGGCCGACCCCGGCCGGCGCTACGACATCGACATGTACCAGTTCGGCCATACGGTCGAAGGGGCGCCGAAGCTGCCGCTCAACCTGCTCGACGCATTGCGCGAGTTCGACAACGACAAATCGCTCAAGGCGGCGCTGGGTGAGGAATTCTCGTCGGCCTATCTAAAGCTCAAGCAGCAGGAATGGAATTCCTATGCTTCCCACTTCACCCAGTGGGAGCGCGACCACACGCTCGACATCTGATCCGGAATTGTTGCACGCCCGGCGCGAAACAGGTTCATGAAATACTCGATCTTCTCCCTCGCCCGGGCGGCATTTTCCGGCCATAAGAACTGGCAGCGCACCTGGCGCGACGCCAGCCCAAAGAGCCACTACGACGTGGTGATCATCGGCGGCGGCGGCCATGGCCTGGCGACGGCATGGTTCCTCGCCAGCGAATACGGCATCAGGAATGTCGCCGTGCTGGAAAAGGGCTGGATCGGCTCCGGCAATGCCGGCCGCAACACCACCATCATCCGCTCCAATTACGGGCTGCCCGGCAATACCGGCTTCTACGAGCTGTCGATGAAGCTGTGGGAGCGGATGGAGCAGGACCTCAACTACAACACCATGGTCAGCCAGCGCGGCGTCATCAATCTCTACCATTCCGACGCGCAGCGCGACGCCTATGCGCGGCGCGGCAACACCATGCGCATCAACGGCATCGATGCCGAACTGCTCGATCTGACGGCGGTCAGGAAGATGATGCCGTTCCTGAACTTCGACAACGCACGTTTCCCGGTGCAGGGCGGGCTTTTGCAGCGGCGCGGCGGCACGGCGCGCCACGACGCCGTGGTCTGGGGCTATGCGCATGCGGCGAGCGCGCTCGGGGTCGACATCATCCAGAACTGCGAGGTGACCGGTTTTGTCCGCGATGGCAGCGGCAAGGTGACCGGCGTCGAGACGAGCCGCGGCAGGATCGGCGCGGCCAAGGTCGGCATGGCGGTCGCCGGCTCCTCGTCGCGCGTCGCGGCGATGGCCGGCATGCGGCTGCCGATCGAAAGCCATGTGCTGCAGGCCTTCGTCTCCGAGGCGATCAAGCCGCTAATCCCCAATGTCATGACGTTCGGCGCCGGGCATTTCTACGTCAGCCAGTCCGACAAGGGCGGCCTGGTCTTCGGCGGCGATATAGACGGCTACAATTCCTACGCCCAGCGCGGCAATCTGCCTGTCATGGAAGACGTCTGCGAAGGCGGCATGGCGCTGATGCCGATGATCGGCCGGATACGGCTGCTGCGTCAGTGGGGCGGCATCATGGACATGTCGATGGACGGCTCGCCGATCATCGACAAAACACCGGTCGACGGGCTCTATCTCAACGCCGGCTGGTGCTATGGCGGCTTCAAGGCGACGCCCGGCTCCGGCCTGGTCTTTGCTCATCTTCTGGCGCGCGACGAGCCGCACAAGGAGGCTGCCCGCTTTCGTCTCGACCGCTTCCGGCGAGGTGCGATGATCGACGAAAAGGGCCAAGGCGCCCAACCGAACCTGCATTGAAGGCTGGCTGAAGAAGCATGCGCATTGTCTGTCCCTTCTGCGGCGAACGCGAACTCGGCGAGTTCACCTATCTGGGCGACGCCAAGCCGACGCGTCCGGCGGCCGGCGCCACCGAAGACGAGGTCTTCGACTACGTCTATCTGCGCGACAACATCGCCGGGCCGATGAGTGAGTACTGGTACCATGGCGGCGGCTGCCGGGCCTGGCTGAAAGTCGCCCGCAACACGCTGACGCACGAGATTTCCTCCGTCGAGCCGGCTGCGGGCGTCGGTGCCGCCGAGGTTGGGGCCTGATGGTTGGCCCCGCGCAGACACACCGGCTGGAGAGCGGCGGTCTCATCGATCGCGCCGCGCCGCTGGCCTTCCGCTTCGACGGCAAGAGCTTTGCCGGCTTCCAAGGCGACACGCTGGCCTCGGCGCTGATCGCCAATGGCGTCAAGCTGGTCGGCCGCTCTTTCAAATACCATCGACCGCGCGGCATCCTGACCGCTGGTTCGGAGGAGCCCAACGCGCTGGTCGAACTGCGCAGCGGAGCGCGGCGCGAGCCGAACACCAAGGCGACCACGGCCGAACTCTATGACGGGCTCGAAGCCGCCAGCCAGAACCGCTGGCCGTCGCTGCGCCACGATCTGATGGCGGTCAATCAGCTGTTCGCGCCGATCTTCGTCGCCGGCTTCTACTACAAGACCTTCATGTGGCCGGCGAAATTCTGGGAAACGATCTACGAGCCAACGATTCGCCGCGCCGCCGGCCTCGGCCGCGCTGCAGGCGTCGCCGATCCCGACCATTACGACAAGGCGTGGGCGCATTGCGACGTGCTGATTGCCGGGTCCGGCCCGGCCGGGCTGGCTGCGGCATTGGCGGCTGGGCGCGGCGGCGCCCGCGTCATCCTGTGCGAGGAAGATTTTGCGCTTGGCGGCCGCCTGCTCGCCGACGGCGGCATGATCGACGGCGCGCCGGCGGCCGAATGGATTACGCGCACGCTGGCCGAACTCGCCGCACTGCCCGATGTCCGCATCATGACCCGCACGACATTGTTCGGCGTCTATGATGGCGGCACCTATGGCGCGATCGAGCGGGTCAACGACCACCTGCCCTCGCCGCCCGAGCACCAGGTGCGCCAGCGGCTGTGGCGGATCGTGGCGAAGCGCTCAATTGTTGCCGCTGGCGCCATCGAGCGGCCGATCGTCTTTGCCGGTAACGACACGCCGGGCGTGATGATGGCTTCGGCTATGCGGACTTATGTCGCGCGCTACGCGGTTACCCCTGCCAAGAGGATCGCGCTGTTCACCAACAATGAGGATGGCTGGCGCACGGTCGAGACCGCGCTTGGCGCCGGTTTGCAGATCGCGGCGGTCGTCGATGCGCGCCCGGACGTCTCCGCCGCGCATCGCGCGCTTGCCGCCAAAGGCGGCTTTGCCGTGCTCAACGGCTCGGTCAGCGGGGTCGAAGGCGGCAAGGACGGGCTCCGGAAAATCGTGGTGGCGCTGACCGGCGGCGCACGGGCGGAAGTCGAAGTCGACGGGCTTGCCGTGTCCGGCGGCTGGAATCCGGCGGTCGGGCTGACCTCCTATCATCGCGGCCGGCCGAAATGGCAGGACGATATCGCAGCCTTCGTACCGGATGGTGCGCCGCCCGGCATGGTGGCCGTCGGCGCCGCCAACGGCGCCTTCGGGCTGGGCGACTGCCTGCGCCAGGGCTTTGCCGCGGGTGCTGCGGCAGCGCAGGGTGCTGGACGCAGCGGCAATGCCGGCACATCGCCGGTCGCCGACAGCGAGGCGTTTTCGCTGACGCCGCTTTGGTATGTGGCCGGCAAAGGGAAAGCCTTCGTCGATTACCAGCATGACGTGACCGCGTCCGATATCGAACTGGCGCAGCGCGAAGGTTTCGAATCGGTCGAGCATCTCAAGCGCTATACGACGCTCGGCATGGCCACCGACCAGGGCAAGACCTCGAACGTCGCCGGTCTCGCCATCATGGCGGCAATCAGCGGCAAATCGATCCCCGAAACCGGCACGACGATCTACCGCCCGCCCTATGTGCCGGTCGCCATCGGCGCCTTCGCCGGCCATCATCGCGACGAAGACTTCCATGCGACGAGGCTGACGCCGTCGCATCACTGGGCAGCCGAACAGGGCGCGGTGTTCGTCGACACCGGCCTGTGGAAGCGGGCGCAATGGTATCCGCGCGCCGGCGAAAAGGACTGGCTGGAATCGGTCACCCGCGAGGTCAAGGCGGTGCGCTCCGGCGTCGGCTTCTGCGATGTCTCGACGCTCGGCAAGATCGACGTGCACGGCCCGGATGCCGGCGCCTTTCTCGACCGCGTCTACATCAACACCTTCTCCAGTCTCGCCGTCGGCAAAGCCCGCTACGGGCTGATGCTGCGCGAGGACGGCATCGTCTATGACGACGGCACGACGTCGCGGCTGGCCGAGGATCATTATTTCCTGACCACCACCACCGCCAAGGCCGGGCTGGTGATGCAGCATCTCGAATTCTGCCGGCAGGTGCTGTTCCCGGAATTCGACGTGCAGTTGACCTCGGTCTCCGACCAGTGGGCGCAATTCTCGATCGCCGGGCCGAAGACCCGGGACCTGCTTCGGGAAATGGTCGATCCGGCGGAGGATTTGTCGAACGAAGGCTTTCCCTTCATGGGGGCGCGGGAAGTTGCGCTTCGCGGTGGCATCAAGGCGCGGCTGTTCCGCATCTCGTTTTCGGGCGAAATGGCGTTCGAGATTTCGGTTCCCGCCCGCTATGGCGAGGCGCTGGTGCGCAATTTGATGCTGGCCGGCAAGCCGTTCGGCGTTACGCCCTACGGTACCGAGGCGCTCGGCGTCATGCGCATCGAAAAGGGCCATGTCGCCGGACCGGAGCTGAACGGCACGACGACGGCCGCCGACCTCGGCCTTGGCAAGATGATGTCGACCAAAAAAGATTTCATCGGCCGCGTCATGGCCGGCCGCGAGGCGCTGATTGCCCCGGACCGGCAGGTCGTCGTCGGCATCAAGCCCGTCGACAAGACGCGCCGCCTGCGCTCCGGCGCGCATATCATTCCGAAGGGCGAGACGCCCGGCCCCGATAACGACCAGGGCTACGTCACCTCGGTCTGCTTCTCGCCCATGCTCGACCAGTGGATCGGGCTGGCGCTTGTTGAGCGTGGCCGCGAGCGCATCGGCGAGATCGTCCATGCGCACGATCCGCTACGCGGCGAAGACTACGACGTCGAGCTGTGCAGCCCGGTCTTATACGATCCGGATGGAGGGCGCCAGCGTGGCTGAGTTTTCCTGGATTGCCCGCAGTCCGCTGGAGAAAGCGCTTGTTGTCGGCGCCTATGGCGCGCGCGGCACGGCGGCCGGCGTATCGCTCACCGAGATCCGCAATTTCGACCTGATCCAGGTGATGGCGCGGCGCGGCAAAGCGGCAGAACTGGCGAAGGCCGCCGAAACCCGCTTCGGCGTTGCCGCCCCGGAAACGCCCAAGGCGACCCGAACTCCCGACGCTAGGCTGATCTGGTCGGGACCGGATCAGTTCCTGGTCCTGTCCAATGGCGGCAAGCACGCGAGCGAACCGCTGAGCCAGGCGTTTGCGCAATCCGCCTCGTTGTCCGACCAGTCGCATGCGCGCGCGCTGATCAGCGTTTCCGGAGAAAAGGCGCGCGCGATGCTGGCCAAACTGTCGTCGCTAGACCTGCACCCCGCGGCGTTCCCGGCCGGCACCGCTGCGGCGACCTCGGTCGATCACACCAGCATCAATCTCTGGCGCGCCAATGACCGGCCGAACGGACAGGCGGTGTTCAATCTTCTGGTGTTCGCCACCTTCGCGGAAAGCCTGTGGCATACGATGCTGGACGCTGCCGCCGAGTATGGCGTCGAGATCGGGCATTCCGAGGAATTGGGGTAGGATTGTGCGCCACCTTCCCTTCTCCCCCTGTGGGAGAAGGTGGCCGAGCGAAGCTCGGTCGGATGAGGGGTGCTCCAGCTTGGCTATGACGGCACTCCGTCCAACACCCCTCAACCGTCTCGGCGCTGCGCGCCGATCCACCTTCTCCCACAAGGAGAGAAGGAAGAGGCGCGCGCGCCGCCTTCACTTGCCAACTCCGGCTCTTCTATCCTATTCTTCCCGCTAAAATAATTTCACACACAGGCAAACTTGTTTCTCGAAACCAAGGTTGAGATGAGCCAGTCGCCCTACCCCGCCGTCGTCGCCGGACCGCCCCGGCCGAGCCTGATCCTGCGGCCAGGCCAGATTACGCTGCCGGCCGGGATGGAGCGCTACTCGGTTCAGGGCAATGGTGCGGTGCTGATCGAGGTCGAGGCCGGCGACATTGTCACCGTGCGCGATGTCGAGGGCGGGCAGGCCTGCGAGCTGCTGGCATGGGACAGCAGCGACGCGACCGATCCCGGCATTCTCGGCGAGAAATCGAACAGCAATGCCGCCGGCATCAAGGCGCTGCTGGCCGAAGGCGACGACAGCCTCGCATCCTTGCGCCGGGGGCTCGAGCGGCGCCAGGTGCAGATCGACCAGGCGAAGGCGGTTCGCGTTTTCGGCGGCGCCACCCCTGCCGGTACCGAACAGGCTTTTACCGTCGCCCGCGATGGGTCGATGCTGATTGCCGCGCCCGGCGGGCCGATGCTGGTCGACGGCCACGATACGGCGACGCCGGTTAGCGTCATCGTCCGCCGCGCCACCATCCGCCCGGCGGCAAAATCCGGGCTTGCCGACCCGCTGGCCGATCCCGTGCTCGACCTGCGCGTCCATTCGGCGACGGCGGAGGCCTACTTCGTCAAGGCGGGCGACTATCTGCAGATCATCGATGTCGACGGGCGTCAATGCACCGACTTCCAGTGCTTTTCGGCGCGCAAGCTGGACAAGGGCCGCGATCATCCGCTCGACGTGACGACGACGCGCACGCTGATGGGTTCGAGCTATCCGATGCCCGGTCTGCACTCGAAATACTACGACCAGGACATGGAGCCGCTGGTCGAGGTTGTGCAGGACACTTGCGGCCGCCACGATGCATTCGCGCTCGCCTGCGCGGCCAAATATTACGACGACATCGGTTATCCCGGCCATCCCAACTGCTCGGAGAATTTCAACCGCGCGCTGGCCGACAAGGGTGTCACGCCTCGCGCCGGCTGGATGGCGATCAACTTCTTCTTCAACACGGCCATCGACGCGCATGGCGTCGTGGTATCGGACGAGCCGTGGTCGCGGCCGGGCGACTATGTGCTACTCAGGGCGCTCACGGACATCGTCTGCGTCTCGTCCGCCTGCCCCGACGATACGACGCCGGCCAATGGCTGGAACCTGACCGACATCCATGTGCGAACCTATTCCGGCCAGCACAAATTCTCGCGAGCGATCGCCAGACGCATGACGCCCGATTCGGAACCGAAAATGACCCGCGAGACCGCCTTTCATTCGAGCTTTGCCAAGCACACCCGCAACTTCGTCGAGTACAAGGGCTATTGGCTGGCCAATTCCTTCGCCAGGCAAGGCCCGATCGATGAATACTGGGCCTGCCGGCAGGACGCCGTGATCATGGACCTGTCGCCGCTGCGCAAGTTCGAGGTCACCGGGCCGGACTCCGAGGCGCTGCTGCAATACACGCTGACCCGCGACATCAAGAAGCTCGGCGTCGGCCAGATCGTCTATTCCGCCATGTGCTACGAGCATGGCGGCATGATCGACGACGGCACACTGCTCAGGCTCGGCAAGGATAATTTCCGCTGGGTCGGCGGCGACGATCTATCCGGCGAATGGCTGCGGGAAACGGCGCAAAAACTCGGCCTCACCGTGCTGGTGCGCTCCTCGACCGACCAGATGCACAATGTTGCCGTGCAGGGACCGAAAAGCCGCGACATCCTGCGGCAGATCATCTGGACCTCGCCGCTACAGCCGTCGATCGACGAGCTCGAATGGTTCCGTTTCGCCGTCGCCCGCATCGGCGGCGGCAACGGCATTCCCGTCGTGGTGTCGCGCACCGGCTACACCGGCGAGCTCGGCTATGAGATCTGGTGCCATCCGCGCGACGCCGAAAAGGTGTTCGACGCGATCTGGCAGGCCGGCCAGCCGCACGGCCTGAAGCCGATGGGGCTGCAGGCGCTCGATATGGTACGCATCGAGGCCGGGCTGATCTTTGCCGGCTACGAGTTTTCCGACCAGACGGATCCGTTCGAGGCCGGCATCGGCTTCACCGTACCGCTGAAGACCAAGAGCGACGATTTCATCGGCCGCGAGGCGCTGATCCGGCGCAAGGAAAACCCGCAGAAGAAGCTGGTCGGCCTCGACATCGACGCCAATGTCGCCGTCGGCCACGGCGATTGCGTGCATGTCGGCCGGGCCCAGATCGGCGTCGTCACCTCGGGCATGCGCTCGCCGGTGCTGAACAAGACTATCGCGCTGGCCAGGCTCGACGTCGCGCATTCGGCGATCGGCACCGAGGTCGAAATCGGCAAGCTCGACGGCCACAGCAAGCGGCTACCGGCGCGCGTCGTCGCCTTCGCCCATTACGACCCGCAAAAGACCAGGCCGCGCTCGTGATCGACGCTGCCTGGTTCTTCCCTTCTCACACAAGCGCAATGTGCACAGCGTCACAAAGCGCTTGACGTGAAAGCGCGTTGGGTCAATCTTCACTGCTAAGAAAAAAATACTACTGAGCGGAAAACGCCTGGGGCCGTTCAACGTGAGCGTCGATGACGCCTCGCGAGATTGCGGCTGTTGCCGATGGGGAACATCAAAAATGGGGAATCCACGTAAATGAGCACGATAGTCACCACCTTGGTGCCGCCTGCCGAAGGGCAGCTGCACCGGAACATCGATTGGCGCGGCGCCTTCTGGGTGGCAAGCGGCGTTCCGGCCCTTGTCCTGTTTTCGATCGGCGGCATCGCCGGCACCACCGGAACACTGGCCTTCCTGATCTGGGCCGTATCCATGGTCATGGGCTTCCTGCAGTCCTTCACCTATGCGGAGATCGCCGGGCTGTTCCCGAACAAATCCGGCGGCGCCTCGGTCTACGGCGCCACCGCGTGGCTGCGCTATTCGAAATTCATCGCGCCGCTTTCGGTGTGGTGCAACTGGTTCGCCTGGTCGCCGGTGCTGTCGCTCGGCTGCTCGATCGCCGCCGCCTATATCCTCAACGCACTGGCGCCGGTGCCGCTGTTCACCGACACTTCGCCGGAAGTCGCCGCCTATATTGCGGCCCATGCCGGAACCAGCGCCGCTGACGCCATCACCGCGGTCACCGCGGCGGCGACGCCGGCGATCCGTAACTGGACGCTCTACGGTCACACGCTTGGCCCGGTTTCCTTCACCTTCAACGCAACCTTCTTCATCGGCGCGGTGCTGATGCTGATCATCTTCTCGATCCAGCATCGCGGCATCCTGGGCACGGCCAACGTGCAGAAATATATCGGCCTGCTGGTGATCATCCCGATGCTCATCGTCGGCGTGGTGCCGATCGTCACCGGCCAGATCAACTGGGCAAACTTCTCGCCGCTGGTGCCGCTCGCGGCAGCCTATGCGCCGGAGCCCGGCGCATGGAACATCGCCGGCTGGACGCTGGTGCTCGGCGGCATGTTCATCGCGGCATGGTCGACCTACGGCTTCGAGACCGCGGTCTGCTACACCTCCGAGTTCAAAAACCCGGGCACCGATACCTTCAAGGCGATCTTCTACTCCGGCCTGCTATGCATGCTGCTGTTCATCCTGGTGCCGTTCACCTTCCAGGGCGTGCTCGGCTTGAACGGCATGCTGGCGACGCCGATCGTCGACGGCTCCGGCGTTGCCGATGCGCTGGCCGGCATGGTCGGCGGCGGACAGCTGATCCACAGCCTGCTGGTGATGCTGATGATCCTGGCCCTGGTGCTCTGCATCATGACGGCGATGGCCGGCTCCTCGCGCACGCTCTATCAAGGTTCGGTCGACGGCTGGCTGCCGCGCTATCTCAGCCATGTCAACGAGCACGGCGCCCCGACGCGGGCGATGTGGACCGACCTGATCTTCAACCTGATCGTGCTGGCCATCGCCTCGGCCGACGCAACGAGCTTCTTCTTCATCCTCGCCGTGTCGAATTGCGGCTACATCATCTTCAACTTCCTTAACCTCAATGCCGGCTGGATTCACCGCATCGACAATGGCCACATCGCGCGGCCATGGAAGGCGCCGAGCTGGCTGCTCGGCCTCGGCGCGATCTTTGCCTACGTCAACGCGGTCTTCATGGGCGCCGGCGCCAAGGTGTGGAACCCGATGGCATTGTGGGCCGGGCTGATCACGGCAGCCTTGATCATCCCGGTGTTCTGCTTCCGGCACTACATCCAGGACAAGGGCAGATTCCCCGACCACATGCTGGCCGATCTCGGCATGAGCTCGTCCGACCTTGCGGTGAAAAAGGCGGGGATGCTGCCCTATCTGACGCTGGTCGCCGGCGTCGTGGTGATGCTGCTCGCCAACTGGCTGTTCGTCATCTGACGGCTTGCCTTGAGAATCGGGCGCGCAAGGCGCGCTCGATCCCTGCATTTTGTTCTTGCTTTGTGCCGGCAGCTATGCTACTAACTTTGGTATTCGCCCCGAGACCCGCCGCCGAGGCGGGTTTTTTCTTTTTAGGGGCTATTCGGCAGCGGTGCCAGCGCGGGAGCGACCGCCAAGCGCTGCACCGATATCCTCGATCACCTGTCCGACGCGCGCCTGGATCGTCTCGGACGCAAGCACGCCGTCGATGAAATCCCTGTCCGAAGCGTAGATCGCGGTCGGCAGCGTAAAGGCCTCGAAGAAGCCGAACAGCGGTCTCAGCTGGTGCTCGATGATCAGCGCATGCCGGTCGCCGCCGCCGGTCGCCAGCAGCACCACCGGCTTGCCCCTGAGCGCCGTTGGGTCGACAAGATCGAAGAAGTGCTTGAACAGGCCGGTATAGCTGCCCTTGTAGGTGGGCGAGCCAACGACGAGCACGTCCGCCGCGACGACGCGCTTGAGGATATCGCCCGCTTGCGCATCCAGTTCACGCGCCCATTTGGCGCCACCGAGGCTGGGGCCGAGGTCGACGACGTCATGCGTGCTGGCGGCCAGGCCATATCTGCCGGCTACCTCGTTCACGATACGATCGACGAAGCCGCGCGTCTTGGACGGCCGGGTGAAATTGCCTGAGAAACCGACAACGGCCGGATTGGTCATGATGCAAAGCCCTCGCGATGATTTCGGGCTGCCAGCCCGCTGCTCATGACCCTATGGACATTCGGACCGAACGAAAAGAACGGATGCTTGCCACGGTCTAAAATCATTACCGGTTCTAACCAGCTTTGCGGATCGCTGCCGTCTCAGGTTGGAAGAACCGGTTTGGCGGCCGCTTCAGGCCAAGATTTTCGCGCAGGGTCGATCCTTCGTATTCGCTCCTGAAAATGCCGCGCCGCTGCAATTCGGGCACGATTTTCTCGACGAAATCATCCAATCCGGCGGGAAGATAGGGGAACATGACGTTGAACCCGTCCGAGCCTTCGGTGACCAGCCATTCCTCCATCTCGTCGGCGATGGTTTTCGAAGTGCCGACGAAGGCAAGACCGGAATAGCCGCCCAGCCGCTGCGCAAGCTGCCTGACGGTCAGGTTTTCCTTGCGCGCCAGTTCGATGACGCGCTCGCGGCCGCTCTTGCTGGCGTTGCTTTCCGGGATTTCGGGCAAGACTGAATCCGGATCGAACCGCGACGCGTCGTGGCCGAGCGCGATCGACAGCGAGGCGACGCCGCTCTCGTAATAGACGAGGCTGTCGAGCTTGGCCCGCTTCGTCTGCGCCTCCTCGACGGTCTCGCCGACAATGACGAAGGCGCCGGGCAGGATCTTGATGTCGTCGCGCGACCGGCCAAGTTTTTGCGCACGTTTCTTGACGTCGGCAAAGAAGCGCTGCCCCGAGGCGAGATCGGCATGGGCGGCGAAGATCACCTCGGCCGTTTCCGCGGCGAGCTGCCGTCCGGCCTCCGACGCGCCGGCCTGCACGATGACCGGCCAGCCCTGCACCGGCCGCGCGATATTGAGCGGTCCCCGCACCGAAAGATATTCGCCCTTGTGGTCGAGCACATGCAGCTTCGCCGGATCGAAATAGAGCCCGCTTTCGGCGTCGCGGATGAAGGCATCGTCGGCAAAACTGTCCCACAGGCCGGTGACGACATCGTAAAACTCCCGCGCCCGGCGATAACGCTCGTCGTGCTCGACATGCTCGTCGAAGCCGAAATTCAGCGCGGCGTCGGGATTGGATGTGGTGACGATATTCCAGCCGGCGCGCCCGCCGCTGATATGGTCGAGAGAGGCGAAACGACGGGCGATGTGGTACGGCGCGTCGAACGTCGTCGAGGCGGTTGCGATCAGCCCGATACGATCGGTGACGGCGGCAAGCGCCGACAACAGCGTGAACGGCTCGAAGGACGTGACCGTGTGGCTGCGCCGCAGCGCCTCGATCGGCATGTTGAGCACGGCCAGGTGGTCGGCCATGAAGAAGGCGTCGAACTTCGCCGCTTCCAGCCTTTGCGCGAAGTGCTTGAGATGCGCGAAATTGAAGTTGGCGTCGGGATAGGCGCCCGGGTAGCGCCAGGCGCCGGTATGAAGGCTGACGGGCCGCATGAAAGCGCCAAGCCGCAATTGTCGATTTTCTGCCATGGAAAAACGCACCGATGACGACGAGCGTAACGCTCCAATTGCTCGAGCATGGGATGGCTTTGCGGCCATGGGAAGGAATTCTGTTTTGCAAAACCGGCGTCGGGGAGCATTTTTTGTGCGGGCGGCGGACCGATCAATCGATCTTGATGAACACGCCCTTGGTGTTGAGATATTCGGCGAGGTGCTCGGCGCCGCCCTCGCGGCCGTAGCCGCTCATCTTGTAGCCACCGAAGGGCACGGCCGGATCGATCGCGTGATAGGTGTTGACCCAGACCGAGCCGGCGCGGATCTTTCGCGACAGCTGGTGGGCGGTGGCGAGATTTTGGGTGCAGACCCCTGCAGCCAGGCCGTAAGGCGTGTTGTTGGCCCGCTCGACCGCCTCGTCCAGAGCATCGAACGGCAAGGCTGAAATCACCGGCCCGAATATCTCCTCACGGGCGATCTTCATGTCGTCCGAGACGCCGGCAAAGACAGTCGGCGCGACGAAATTGCCGGCGGCAAGTGCGCCTTCCACAAGCCGGGTGCCTCCGGTGACGAGTTTCGCCCCTTCCGCGGTGCCGGCCTCGAGGTAACCGGTGACCCGTTGCAGCTGCTTTTCGGAGACGAGCGGACCGATCTCGGTCGCCGGGTCGATGCCGTCGCCGACCCTGAGACCCTTGGCGTATGCCGCGAGCCGCTCGACGAACTCGTCATGGACGGCGCGTTCGACGAAAAGGCGCGAACCGGCGATGCAGATCTGGCCGGAATTGGCGAACACCGACATCGCCGCCACCGGCACCGCCTTGTCGAGATCGGCATCGGCGCAGACGATGACCGGCGACTTGCCGCCGAGCTCCAGCGAGACGCGCTTGAGGTTGCCGGCCGAGGCCCGCACGATCGACTGGCCGGTCGCCGTCGAGCCGGTGAAGACGATCTTGTCGACGCCCATATGCTCGGCGAGTGCGGCACCTGCCTCGGTGCCGGTGCCGGTGACGATATTGACGACGCCTTCCGGAACGCCGGCCTCGTTCATGATGTCGGCGATCAAAAGCGGCGTCAGCGGCGCCTCTTCCGATGGTTTCAGCACGATGGTGCAACCGGTCGCCAGCGCCGGGCCGATCTTCCAGATCGACGCCGCCGTTGGCGCGTTCCAGGGAATGATGGCGCCGACGACGCCGACCGGCTCCTTGCGGGTGAAAGAGACGATTTCGCCGGGCAGCGAGTTGTCGATCGTCTCGCCGTGCAGCGCCGTCGCCATGCCGGCATAGTAGCGCAGCATGCCGATGACGCGGTTGCGATTGGCGCGGGTGCGTATGATCGGCATGCCCATGTCGGTGGTGTCGGAGCGGCTGATCTCTTCCCAGTGCTTTTCGAAGAGGTCGGCGATCCTCAGCAGCAGCACCTGCCGCTCATAAGGCTTGAACCGGCTCCACGGGCCCTCGAACGCCTTGCGCGCAGCAGTCACCGCCGAGTCGATGTCCTGCCGGTCGGCGCGCGGCACCGTGGCGATGACCGCGCCGGTGGCGGGATTGCGGCTCTCCGTGGTCCGGCCGGAGCGGGCATCGACCCAGCCGCCGCCGATGAACATCTGGCGATGGCGCCCGTCGATCGGCAGCCGCAGCGGTGCCTTTGTCTGAGCCATGGTCATGACGGTCCTCCTCCGGCGCCTACGCCTGGTGGGCGGATTAAACCGCCGGAGGTCACATTTGCCAACAGCTCTATTCGGCCGCCAGGGCCAGTTGCGGCCTTTCGCTTTCTTCTGCCACCTTGGCCGCCTCTTCCGTTGCCACCACCTTCTTGGGCTCCCTGCCGAAGAACAGCGCATAGGCTGCCGGCAGGACAAGGATGGTCAGCACCGTGGCGACGAGAATGCCGCCCATCATGGCGTAGGCGAGCGGCCCCCAGAAGACGCCGCGCGAGATCGGGATCAGCGCCAGCACCGCCGTCAGCGCCGTCAGCACGATCGGCCGGAACCGGCGCACCGCCGAGCCGATGATGGCCTCGGAGCGCTCCACGCCGGCGGCGATGTCCTGGTCGATCTGGTCGACCAGGATGATCGAGTTGCGCATGATGATGCCGAGCAGGGCGATGACGCCGAGGATGGCGACGAAGCCGAACGGCGCGCCGCTGATCAAAAGTGCCGCGGCCGCGCCGATGATGCCGAGCGGACCGGTGGCCAGCACCAGCATGGCCTTGCCGAAATGCTGCAGCTGGATCATCAGCAGCACGACGATGACGGCCAGCATGATCGGCGCTTTCGCCGCAATCGAGGCCTGGCTTTCGGCCGCATCCTCGGCGCCGCCCTGGATCTCGATCTTGTAGCCGGGTGCGAGGCTGGCGCGCAGGCCCTGCATCTCGCTGTACATTTTCATGGCGACATCGTTCGGCTGCACGCCGTCCGGCAGCGTGGCGCGCACGCTGATGGTCGGCAAGCGGTCGCGCCGCCATTCGACGCCTTGCTCCAGCACCGGGACGATCTTGGCGACCTGCGACAGCGGCACGGAGCCACCGAAATCGGTCGGGATGTAGACGGAGTCGACCGCCGACAGCAGGTGACGGCTTGCCTCCGGCTCACGGGCGACGATCGAAACCGTCTCCTCGCCGTCGCGGAAGTCATCGAGCGGCGCTCCCGACATGGTCGCCTGCAGTATCTGGCGGATGCGCTGCGAGGTGACGCCGAGCGCACGGGCGCGATCCTGGTCGATCACCAGCTTCATCGCCGGCACCGGCTCCAGCCAGTCGTCGTGGATGGCGCCGAGCAGCGGATTTGCCTGGAACTTCGCCTTCACCTCGTCGGCGATGCGGCGCACCTCCTGGCGATCCGGACCCATGACGCGCATCTGCACCGGCCAGCCGGTCGGCGGACCAAGGAACAGGCGATCGACCTTGGCGCGGATCGATGGGAAATCCTCGGCCAGGATGGTGCGCAGCTTGACGATCAGCCGCTCGCGGGCTGGTTCGTCATTGGCCATCACCAGAAGCTGGGCGAAGTTCGGGTTGCGAAGCTGCTGGTCGAGCGGCAGGAAGAAGCGCGGCGCGCCTTCGCCGATATAGGTGGCGATGAAGCGCTTGTCCTTGTCGTCCATCATCCTGGCTTCGAGCGCCTTGGCCTGGGTCTCGACTTCCTTGATGCTGGTGCCTTCCGGCAACCAGAGGTCGACAAGGATTTCCGGGCGCGACGATTGCGGGAAGAAATTCTGCGGGATGAACTGGAACGCCCACAGGCTGGTGGCAAACGTCATCAGCGTCATCACCAGGACGATGATGCGGTGGCGCACCGCCCATGCAACGGTCGAGCGAAGACGGCGGTAGAAGCGCGTGTCGAAGACATCGTGATGGTTGCCGGCGTGCTTGCGCTGCTTCAGGATCATGTGGCCGAGCCATGGCGTGAAATAGACCGCCGCGAACCAGGACACGATCAGCGCGATGCCGACGACGTAAAAAAGGGTGCGCACATATTCGCCGGCGGTCGAGGCAGCGAACCCGACGGGAATGAAGCCGGCCGTCGTGATCAGCGTGCCGGTCAGCATCGGGAAAGCGGTCGAGGAGTAGGCGAAGCTCGCCGCCTCGACCTTGACCAAGCCTTCCTCTAGTTTTCGCTCCATCATTTCGACGACGATCATCGCGTCGTCGACCAAGAGCCCAAGAGCGATGATCAGCGCGCCGAGCGAAATGCGCTGCAGGTCGATGCCGAGCTCGTACATGATGGCGAAGGTGGCGGCCAGGACCAGCGGAATGACGATCGCGATCACCAGGCCCGAGCGCCAGCCGATCGACAGGAACGATACAAAAAGCACGATCAGCAGCGCTTCGCCGAGCGCTTCCATGAACTCGCTCACCGCCTCCTTCACGACATGCGGCTGGTCGGAAATCTGATCGACCGAAACGCCATAGGGCAGCGCCTCTTCGAAGCGCTTGTAGGTCGCTTCGACGTCCTTGCCGACGTCGGTGACGTTGAAGCCCTTGGCCATGACGACGCCGAGCTGGACGCTGTCGTGTCCGTTGAAACGGTACTTGCGCTGGTACGGATCCTCGAGGCCCGAGGTCACGGTGGCGATGTCGCCGAGGCGCGTCACCTGGTTGCCGGCGCGCAGGCGAAGCTCGCGGATGTCGGCCGCCCTGGTGACATCGCCCTCGACCGAAATGCGCACCGAACGCTGGCCGGTGTCGACCGAACCTGCCGGGTCGACATTGTTCTGGCCTCGGATCGCATTCTGCAGGTCGGTCAACGTCAGGCCACGTTCGGCAAGCGCCTTGGATGAAACGTCGATGTAGAGTTTTTCCGGCTGGTCGCCGATGATCACGGCCTTCTCGACACCGGGCGTCGTCAGCAGCATGTCACGCGCCTGGATGGCGAATTTCTTCAGCTCGGGATAGCTGTAGCCGTCGCCGCTGATCGAATGCAGGGTGATGAACGTGTCACCGAATTCGTCATTGAAGTAAGGCCCAAGCAGCCCCTGCGGCAGCTCATTGGCGATATCGCCGACCTTCTTGCGCACCTGATAGAAAGCATCGGCGACCTGCGCCGGATTGGTGTCGCCCTTGACCTGCAAGGTGATGATGGCGCTGCCGGCGCGGGTGTAGGAGCGGACGAAATCGAGGTGCGGCGTTTCCTGCAGCTTGCGCTCGATCTTGTTGACGACCTGGTCCTCCATCTCCTTGATCGAGGAGCCTGGCCAGATCGCCTGGACGACCATGACGCGGAAGGTGAAATCGGGGTCTTCCTTTTGGCCCATGCGCATCAGGCCGAGCGCACCGGCCACGATGATCAGCCCGAACAGGAAGCGGGCAATGCTCGGATGGCCGATTGCCCAGCGCGAAAGATTGAAAGACCGCTTTTCATTGGTGTCGATGGTCATCGGCGTCAGTCCGTTTCAATTTGATCAACAGAGCACGCGCTTTCGCATGCCCAAGGAACTTCCGATGTGGGCTTCCGGGCGGCGTGGCTTTCCGAGTTGAGAGATCTACATCGCGGTGGGACGCGAGGATCGACGTGGGGGTTACATCGACCTGAGATCTCGAAAATCGGGGGCGCCTGCCGCCCGGAAACCGTGAATTGCCTGGCCGTCAGCGCAAGCGCCTTGCAGCGTCATCGGCCGACGCCGACTGTTGCGCCGCATCACCGGTCAGCTTGACTTTCAGATTCTCGGTCATGAACTGCGTGCCGGCGGCGACGACGACGT
Source organism: Mesorhizobium sp. M0074 (assembly GCF_040322975.1). Lineage (NCBI taxonomy): Bacteria > Pseudomonadati > Pseudomonadota > Alphaproteobacteria > Hyphomicrobiales > Phyllobacteriaceae > Mesorhizobium > Mesorhizobium sp. M0074. Next base: position 205,691 of record NZ_JAMYUM010000006.1, on the reverse strand, counting down.
CACCCGGCTTCAGCCCATCGGCGACACTGACGCCGTCGGGGGTGAAGGCGGCGACCTTGACCGGATGCGCATGGACGGTCCCGCCGTTGCGGTCGACTGTCCAGACGATCGATTGGCTGTCCTTTTGCGCCAACGCGGCCAGCGGGATCGACACCAGTTGCTGCCGGTTGTCCGCCGCGGCTTCGATGGAGGCGGTCATGCCTAGCAGCACGCGAGAATCGTTGGGCAGGCTGACGCGAACGGCAAAGGTGCGCGACTGCGGATCGGCGCTGCCGGCGACTTCGCGGACCTTGCCGTCGAGCGTCAGCGCCTCATCGGACCAGAAGCCAGCCTTGACGGTCTTGCCCGGCTTGAATTCGGCGATATCGGTTTCCGGAACAGCGATCAGGACTTCCTTCTCGCCGTCGATGGCAACGGTCACCACCGGCGTGCCGGAGCCGACCACCTGGCCGACATCGGCGGCAACGGCAGTGACGATGCCGTTCTTGTCCGCCTTGAGATCGGTATAGCGGACCTGGTTCTGTGCCTGGGCAAGCTGCGAGCGGGCGGAGTCTCGCGTGGCGACAGCCTGATTATAGGCGAGCGTCGCCTGCTCGAGCTGCGACTTCGGCGCGAAATTCTTGGCGTAGAGCTGTTCGGCCCGCTTGCGCGTAAGCTCGACTGTCTCGACCTGACGGTCGGCAGCATCGAGGCTGGCCTGAGCGCTTCTCACCGAAAGCTCGTAGTCGGTGGGATCGATGCGGGCGAGAACGTCGCCCGGCTTGACGCGGTCACCGATGTCGACAAGGCGCTCGGTGATCTTGCCGTTGATGCGAAAACCGAGATTCATCTCGGTGCGGGCACGCACCGATCCGGAATAGGAAAGCTGACGGGTATCGCTCGCCTTAGCGATCTCGACCACCTTGACCGGGCGGATGATCTCGGTGACCTCGGCTTTCTCCTGCGAGCAGCCGGCGAGGCCGAGAGCGACAACCATAATCAATGCTAGGCCGGCGGCCGGTCGCCTGTAGGTGATGGACTTGGACAAAGACACTTTTCGTACTCCCGAACTGTGGGGATGAATTGCCGGTATCGCCGCCCGACGGGCGGCAACGGTCATTTCTTCAAGGCTCTGATGGCAAACTCGGTAAGCTCGTCCGGCGTCGCCCGGTTCTTCTTGGCGAGGCACTGGGCCATCATCTGCGGATGACAGAGGCTGATAATGGCAGCGCCGAAGCACCGGGAAGCGATCACCGGATCCTGATCGACGAACTCGCCGGTAGCGATTCCCTCGCGGATCACTTCCGCGACCAGTTCATGGATGCTGTCGATGTGCTTTTCGATGACGTGCCAGTCGCGCTCGATGGCGACGATGACCATCTCGTGCACCTTCTCCTGGTCGATCATGGTCTCGAGCGTCCACTGGTAGTGCGTATGCACGTAGCGGCGGAGCTTTTCGCTGGCGGTGCCGGGGCCATGGCAGGCTTCGTAGGTCAACCGGTAGCAGGTCTCGAGCATACGGCCGCAAACCGCCTGGTGGATTTCCACCTTGGAGGCGAAGAAGCGGTAGATGTTGGCGGTCGACATGCCGAGTTCGCGCGCTATGTCGGCGACGTTGGTCTTGCCGTAGCCGTAGTGGCGAAACAATCGCTCCGCGCAATCCAGGATGCGCGTGACATTTTCCTGGCGGGCGGAATCGGCGGTGGTGTCTAGGGTTTCAAGCATCTCGTTGGCCAATTTACGACTGACGAATTTAGAATTTCGTCACTCGTAAATTGAAAACCATCACCTGTCAAGGCACGATTTTGGCTGCTGATGACAGATGGTGACATCCCTGGACGGAGTTGGCCCATGAAACGCATGTGGTTTCCGCCGGGCGAGCCTGCAACGCCGCCCCGTGTTTTTTTGCGAAGGATCTTGAAAAGATGCTTTCCGAAATCGGTTCCGTTTTCGGATCAGGCCCTAAGGCTGCTTTGCCATCTCCCGCAGCCGGAACTTCTGGATCTTGCCCGTCGAAGTCTTCGGGATTTCCGCGAAGATCACCGCTTTCGGCACCTTGAAGCGGGCGAGCAGCGCGCGGCAGTGCTCGATTACCTCCGCCTCGGTCGCCGCCTTGCCCGGCTTCAGCTCGACATAGGCGACCGGGACCTCGCCCCATTTGTCGTCGGATCGGGCGACAACGCCGCAAGAAGCGACGGCGGGATGCTTGTACAGCGCCTCCTCGACCTCGATCGAGGAGATGTTTTCGCCGCCGGAGATGATGATGTCCTTGGAACGGTCCTTGAGCTGGATGTAGCCGTCCGGATGGATGACGCCGAGGTCGCCCGAATGGAACCAGCCGCCGGCAAAGGCCTCGTCGCTCGCCTTGCGGTTCTTGAGATAGCCTTTCATGACGATGTTGCCGCGGAACATCACCTCGCCGATGGTCTCGCCGTCGGCCGGCGTCTCTTGCATCGTCTGCGGGTCCATCACCGTCAGGCCTTCGAGCGCGGCATAGCGTACGCCTTGCCTGGCCTTCTTCGCCGCCCTCGCCCCTTTCTCCAGCCGGTCCCACTCGCCATGCCATTCGTTGACGACGGCCGGGCCATAGGTTTCGGTCAGGCCGTAGAGATGGGTGACGGCAAAGCCCGCATCGGCCATGCCCGACAGCACCGCCTCGGGCGGCGGCGCCGCGGCGGTGTTGAAGGTGACGGTCTGCGGGAACTGCCGCTTGTCCTCGTCCCTGGCGTTGATCAGCACCGACATGACGATGGGTGCACCGCACAGATGGGTGACGCCGTGATCGGCGATGGCGTCGTAGATCGGCTTCGGCCGCACCCAGCGCAGGCAGACATGCGTGCCGCCCTGCACGGCAAGCGTCCAGGGAAAGCACCAGCCGTTGCAGTGGAACATCGGCAATGTCCACAGATAGACGGGGTGCTTGCCCATGCCGGCATGGATGGTGTTGGCATAGGCCATCAATGCCGCGCCCCGATGGTGGCAGACGACGCCCTTCGGATTGCCTGTCGTGCCGGAGGTGTAGTTGAGCGAAATGGCATCCCATTCGTCGTCCGGCATCGACCAGGCGAAATCCTCGTCGCCGCCGGCGACAAACGCCTCATAGTCCAGCGTGCCGATCCGCTCGCCCTTGGGATAGGGCGCATCGGCGGCATAGTCGGGATCGTCGTAATCGATCAGCAGCGGCCTGACCTTGGCCAGCGTCAGCGCTTGCCGAACCACGCCGGCGAATTCGCGGTCGACGATCAGCACCTTGCTTTCGGCGTGATCGAGCTGGAAGGCAATGACGGCGGCGTCGAGGCGGGTGTTGAGCGAATGCAGCACCGCCCTGGTCATCGGCACGCCGAAATGCGCTTCCAGCATCGGCGGTGTGTTGGACAGCATGACGGTGACGGTGTCGCCCTTGCCGATACCGCGCTTCGCCAGCGCCGAGGCAAGCCTCAGCGAGCGCTTCCAGAAATCGCGATAGGTCGTGCGCTGGCGGCCATGGATGATGGCGGTCTGATCGGGAAAGGTTTTTGCCGCCCGCTCAAAATAGGTCAGCGGCGTCAGCGGCTGGTGGTTGGCCGGGTTCCTGTCTAGGTCCTGTTCGTAGGGATTGCCCATCCCGTCCTCCGCAATGTGTTCGTCGAGAACTTTAGCTACCGGCTTCCGACCCGTCACCACCAACGATGCCATCATAGACCGCGTTTGGCACAAGAAAGGTCTAGATTCGGCGAGCGAAAGGGCATCTATGCCTTCCTCCCAATTTGACTTTTGTCGAGAGCCGTGAATAATGTCAGCAAGGAGATGGCATGGCGATCCGACCGGCAGAACAGCTTATCCACAAGGCCGCCTGGCTTTACTATGCACACGGCCTGCGCCAGGACCAGGTGGCCAGCCAGCTCAAGATTTCCCGTGCCTCGGTGGCGATGTATCTGCGCAAGGCGCGCGAGACCGGCATCGTCAACATCTCGACCTCGACCCAGCTTTTCACCGACGACGTGCTGGCACGCAAGCTGGAAGACGCGCTGAAGCTCGACGCGGTCTGGATCGCGCCGGAAAACGGCTATGTCGCCGACCCCTCGACCGACATCGCGGTGCTGGCGGCAAGCGTCTTTCTCGAGCTGATCAGGAAGGGCGACCGCATCGGCGTCGCCTGGGGACGGACCATCTACACGATCGCCGACATCATGTCCTATGCCGATCTGCAGGACGTCACCGTGGTGCAGCTCTGCGGCAATCTGGGCGCCCCCTATTCGTACCGGCCGGACCAATGCACGATGGAAATCGCGCGCCGGCTCAACGCCAAGGGGCTGAATTTCTACGCGCCGCTGGTGCTGACGACGGAAGAACTGGCACGCGGCCTGCGCGCCGAGCCGGTGATCCGCGAGCAATTGTCGGGCATCGGCGAATGCGGCCTGGCGCTGTATTCGGTAGGCTCGGTGGACACCGACAGCCATCTGGTCAAATGCGGCGCGCTGACGCCAAGCGAAATGGCTGTATTGCGCAAGGCGGGTGCGGCCGGCGTCATTGCCGGGCAGATCATCGACGCCCGAGGCCAGGCGCTCGACTGCAGCTACAACCGCCGGCTGATTTCGGCAGAGCTGTCATCGCTGCGCAGGATCGGAAAGCGCCTTGTAGTGGTGCAGGAGGACAGCAAGTTCGAACCGCTCGCCGCGGCGATCGCCGGCGGGCTCTGCACCCATCTCGTCGTCGGCGCGCGCATGGCGCGGCGGCTGCTCGACCACGCTGGAGCAACAGCAGAAGAGGTCGCCTGATACCCAGTTCCAGCCGCCGGCGCGTTGGCATCAATGTGTCGCGGCATTCCTGTTCCAACAAAGAGAAATCGGACGAAGCTGACATGAAGAACCTGTGGAATGACGGCGAGGCGGAGAAGCTGGTCGCCGACTATGCAAAGAAGGGTGTGGCCCGCGATCTGGCGCTGCGCGTCTATACGACCAGGCTGCTGGGCGGCGAGCCGCGGCTCGTCCTGCATGGCGGCGGCAACACCTCGTGCAAGACCAAGGCCACCGACCTTGTCGGCGACGAATGGGACGTGCTCTGCGTCAAGGGCAGCGGCTGGGACATGGGCGTCATCGAGCCGCAGGGCCTGCCGGCGGTCAAGCTCGGCGCGCTGTTGAAGGCGCGGTCGCTCAAGAAGCTCTCCGACGAGGACATGGTCGCGCTGCAGCGGGCGAACCTCATCGATCCGTCCTCGCCCAATCCGTCGGTCGAGACGCTGCTGCACGCCTTCCTGCCGCACAAATTCGTCGACCACACGCATTCGACAGCGATCCTGGCCATCGTCGACCAGGAGGACAGCGAAGCGCTGAGCCGGAAGGTGTTCGGCGAAAAGATGGGCTTCGTGCCTTACATCATGCCGGGCTTCGATCTGGCCAAGGCGGCCGCCGATGTATTCGACGCCGATCCGACGGTCGAAGGCCTGATCCTAGACAAGCACGGCATCTTCACCTTCGGCGACGATGCCAGGCAGGCCTATGACCGGATGATCCATTATGTGAACGTCGCCGAGGATTTCATCGCCGGGAACGGCAAGCCGCGCACCGAAAAAGTGGCACTGCCGGCCAGGCTGGCGAAGCCCGCGGACATTGCGCCGATGCTGCGCGGCGCGGTGGCGGTGGCACGCGGCGAAGGCCGCTTCGATCGGATGATCAGCGATTTCCGCACCTCGGATGCGATCGTCGATTTCATCAATTCGGCAAAAATTGCCGACTATGCCGGACGCGGCGTGTCGACACCCGACCTGTCGATCCGCATCAAAACCGGACCGATGGCACTGCCGGCGCCCGACGCGGACAAGGTCGGCGACTACAAATCCGTCATCCGCCAGCATGTCGAGAAATTCGCCAAGGACTATCGCGCCTATTTCGAAACCAATGATGCGCTCGACGACGTGAAGCGCACCATGCTCGACCCGATGCCGCGGCTGACGCTGGTGCCCGGCCTCGGCATGTTCGGCCACGGCCGCACGCTGAAGGATGCGAAGATTGCCTCGGACGTCGGCGAAATGTGGATCGAGGCGGTACGCGGCGCCGAAGCCGTCGGCGATTTCCGCCCGCTCTCCAAAAGCGATCTGTTCCCGCTCGAATACTGGTCGCTGGAACAGGCCAAGCTCGCCGCCAACAAGCCGAAGCCGCTGACCGGCCAGGTGGTGCTGGTCACCGGCGGCGCCGGCGCGATCGGTGCTGCCACGGCAAAGCTGTTCGCCGACAACGGTGCCCATGCCGTCGTCGTCGATCTCGATGGGTCAAGGGCTGCCGAGGCGGCAAAAAAGGCTGGCAACGGTTCGATCGGCATTGGCGCCGACATCACCGATCCGGTGCAGATGCGCGCCGCCTTCGACAAAGCGGTCGACGTCTACGGCGGCCTCGACATTCTCGTCTCCAATGCCGGTGCTGCCTGGGAGGGCCGGATCGGCGAGCTCGACGACGCCACCTTGCGCAAAAGCTTCGAACTCAATTTCTTCGCCCATCAGTCGGCGGCGCAGAATGCCGTGCGCATCATGCTGGAACAGGGCACCGGCGGCGTGCTGTTGTTCAACACCTCCAAGCAGGCGGTCAATCCGGGGCCGAAGTTCGGCGCCTATGGCATTCCCAAGGCGGCAACGCTGTTCCTGTCCAGGCAATATGCGCTCGACTACGGCGCGCATGGCATCCGCTCCAATGCCGTCAACGCCGACCGCATCCGTTCGGGGCTGTTGACCGATGCCATGATCACCAGCCGCTCGGGCGCGCGCGGCGTCTCGGCGAAGGAGTACATGTCCGGCAACCTGCTCGGGCAGGAAGTGACGGCCGAAGACGTCGCCCAAGCCTTCCTGCATCAGGCGCTGGCCGAGCGGACCACCGCCGATGTGACGACAGTCGATGGCGGCAACATCGCGGCGGCGTTGAGGTAGATCTAAACACCGGACCAACAAAAAGAGCGGCCCGCGAGCCGCTCTTTTCCTTTGCCTATAGCGAAAGACTACTTCGCGTTCGGGTTCGGCATCCAGGCCGGCATCGCGACGTCGGCATGGGCGAATTGCGGCAGCTTGGCCGAGAGGTCTTCCATGTTCTTGATGTCCTTGTCGACGAGGTCCTTCTGGGTGATCAGCGTCGGCGGTACAATGACGTTGTGGCCGGGATCTTCACCGGCCAACAGCTGCGCCAGCGCACGCACCGAGACCTGGCCGACGACGGCCGGGTTGGTGGCGGCGGTTGCCGCCCAGGCGCTGTCCGGCTCGCGCATCGCGGCGATGTCCGAGGTCGAGATGTCGGCCGAATAGATCTTGATGTCCTTGTTCAGTCCGGCTTCGTCGACCGCGATCTTCACGCCCTTGGCGAATTCGTCATAGGGCGCGAACATCACCTTGATGTCGGGGTGGGCCGATAGCACCGAACGGGCCTGGTTGGCGACCGAATTGGCGATCGGATTGTCGAGCGTGCCGAACATGGCGGCTTCGTTGATGCCCGAATATTTCTTCTTGAATTCGACCCAGGTCTCGTTGCGGCGGTCGAGCGGCGCGATGCCGGCGACATAGACATAGCCGGCCTTCCAGCTCTCGCCATTGTCCTTGACCGCCTGTTCGAGCGCCAGGCGCGCGAGGTCGCGGTCGGATTGCTCGATCTGCGGGATCTTGGGGTTTTCGACATTGACGTCGAAGGCGACGACCTTGATGCCGGCCTCGACCGCGCGCTGGGCGGCGTCCTTCATCGATTCCGTCAGGCCGTGCTGGATGATGATGCCCTGGACGCCGAGCGCGATGGCCTGGTCGACCATGTCCGCCTGAAGCGCCGCGTCCTGGCGGCTGTCGAGCACGCGCAGGTCGACACCGAGTGCCTTGGCCTGCGCCTCGACGCCGGACAGATACGCCTGGAAGAAGTCGCCAGTCGAGAGATAGCGGACCAGCGCTATCTTGACGGCGCCCGGCTTGTCGAACGGCGCCGGCCTGTCCTGCGCCATCGCCGGCAACTGCATAAGCAATGTTGCGCCGGCAAGCCCGAGCGCTGCCTTCCCTAAAAGCCTTCTTGTGATGTTCACGTCGTTTCCTCCACTTGTTGAACCCAAAATGTGACCCGGTCGAACCCCTATCTCCTGCCCCTGCCGGAAAGGGCGAAGGTAAAGACAAGGGCGACCACGAGAACCACGCCCTTGACGAAATCCTGCGTGTAGTAAGGCGCGTTCATCATCGTCAGGCCCTGCAACAGCACGCCGACAAACACCGCGCCGACAGCCGTGCCGAAGGCGTTCGGCTTGGCGGCGCCGAGAACCGCGTAACCGATGAGTGCCGCAGCCACCGCGTCGAGCAACAGATTATTACCCGAGGCGATGTCGCCGCGTCCAAGCCGGGCAGCGAGCAAAATGCCGCCGATCGAGGCAAAAACTCCCGAAATCACATAGGCCCAGATTTTGTATGCCTTGACAGGCGCGCCGGCGAGTTCTGCGGCGCGTTCGTTGCTGCCGACCGCATACATCATGCGCCCGAAACGCGTGTATTCGAGAAAGAACCAGATCAGCACCGCCAGCACGAGCAGGACGACGACCGACACCGGAATGAGGTTCGGGATGAAGAAATCGAAGCGATGGCGGCCAAGCGCCAGGAACGCGGCGCCGAAACTGCCGTTGGCGACCGAGCCGTCGGGCATGGTCATGCCAGTGGCGATCGAACGGCCCTCGGTCGGTATGCGCTGCAGGCCGACAAGCAGGAACATCATGCCGAGCGTCGCCAAAAGGTCCGGAACCCGCATATAGACGATCAGCCAGCCATTGATCAGGCCGACGACGGCGCCGATCACAAGACAGACGACGACCGCCACGACGGCGTTCTGCCCCAGCACCACCATGACATAGGCAGCCGCCATCATGGCGCTGGTGGCGACAGAGCCGATCGACAGGTCGAAGCCGCCGACGACCAGCGTGGCGGTGACGCCGAGCGCCAGAACACCGGTGATGGCGACCGACTGGAAGATGAAGACGGCGCTTTGCGGCGAGACGAAACCATCGGCGGCAACAGCGAAATAGGCGATCAGCCCGAACAACAGAACGATGAAGCCGTAGCGAATAGCATTGTCGCGCAGGATCATTCAGCGCTCCCGCACGCTGGCACCGTCTTTATCCGACCCGAATTCATGCCCTCTCCATTCCAATTCTCATCGTCTTCCCGCTCTCAGGCTGCGCTGTGCAAAGGCCCGCCCGCCACTTCGGCCAGCAGACGCTCGAGATCGACATCGGTATTGCGGTGCTCGCCGACGATCGTCTGCTCCGACATCACCAGGATGCGATCGGCCGTCTCCAGGGCTTCGTCGAGTTCGGTGACGAACAGCAGCGTCGCGCGGCCGTGGGCGCTGGTCCGCAGCTTGGCGGCGATATCGCGTCTGGCCGAGATGTCCACACCTTGAAACGGCTCGTCGAGGATGAAAAGCCTTGCCGCCTGCGACATCCAGCGGGCGACCATCACCTTCTGCTGATTGCCACCGGAAAGCGACGCCATCTCGTCCCTCTCGGAGCGACAGACGATGCCCAACTCCTGGATCTGCTGGCGAGCAATGGCGCGTTCGATACGGCGCTTGAGGACGCCGAGACGCGACATGCGCCTGTGGAACGGCAGGCTGATATTCTCCTGGACGTTGAAGTCGCCGACGATGCCGTTTTCGCCCCGGTCCTTGGCGACGAGAAACACACCGGCGGCAATCGCTTCGCCGGTCGATGCCGGCGCATAGGGTTTCCCGTTCAGCATCATGGTCCCGCCCAGCGGCTGGCGCAGGCCGAACAGCGTCTCGGCGAGCGCGGTCTTGCCGACGCCGACGAGGCCGGTGATGGCAACGACCTCGCCGTCGCCGAGGGTCAGCGAAATCGGCCGGGCGCCTTCTGCAACCCGCAACCCGTCCGTGGCAAAAATTGCTTTGGCCGAATTCCTGGCGACGATCCGCTCGAGCTGGATCTTGCGGCCGAGCATGGCGTTGACCGCACCTTCGTAATCCAGCGGCTTCTTGTCGAAGATGCCTGAGATGACCCCATCGCGCATCGAAATGATGCGATCGGCAAGCCGCCTGATGTCAGACATACGGTGCGAAATGTAGAGGATGGCCACGCCTTGCTGGCGAAGCCGGTCGAGCAATGCGAACAGCCGGTCGGCCTCGGCGCTGGACAGCGAGGAAGTCGGCTCGTCGAGGATCAGCACTTTCGGCCGGTGCGCCATGGCGCGGGCGATCGCCACCATCTGGCGGTCGGCCAGAGAGAGATCGCTGATCCGGGCCTTGAGGTCGATGGCCAGTCCCATGCGGTCGGCCACCGCCTTTGCCTCGCGACGCACCCGGCCTGGATTGAACAGGGTCGGCACGCCGCTGCCGCTCAACCTGTCGAGGGTAAGATTGGTGGCGACGTCGAGGTCGGCGACGACACCGTCATTAATGTTCTGGTGGACGGTGACGACGCCGGCGCGGATCGCCTCCGCCGGCGTTTTCGGGTCGAACTCATGACCGGCAAGCGACATCGAGCCGCCGCCATGGTCGTAGACGCCACTGATGATCTTGACGAGGGTGGATTTGCCGGCGCCGTTGGCGCCCATCAGCACGGTCACTTCGCCGGCATGCAATTCGAGCGAGACGCCGCCAAGCACCTCGATATGGCCAAAGGATTTCCTCAGGCCGTCGACGCGGAACACGGCATCATTGCCCATTCGTTCCTCCCTGACCATGACGCTATGGGCTATATCGGCAATTGTCAACACGATTGACAATTGCCAGCAGGCTTCCTAGCTTGGCCCGACCGCGTTGGCTCCGCTATCATCGGAGCACATGAGCGGGAGGTGAGGATGACTGGGAAATCGCCGTTCGAAGCACTGTCGGTCGAGACACTGGCGGGCCGTCTCGGTGCCAACGAGCCCCTGTGTTCGCAGATCGGCAAGGATACGAGCCAGTGGAAGGTTCGTGAAGTCGGCGATGGCAATCTGAACCTGGTGTTCATCGTCGAGGGTGCTGAGGGTGCGGCCGTCGTCAAGCAGGCCCTGCCCTACGTCCGGCTGGTCGGCGACAGCTGGCCGCTGCCGCTAAAACGCTCCTTCTTCGAATACCATGCGCTGACGCGGCAACAGGCGCGGGCGCCGGGTTCGGTGCCCGATATCTATCACTTCGACGAAGGCCAGGCGCTGATCATCATGGAGTATCTGTCGCCGCACATTATCCTGCGGCGGGCGCTGATCGAAGGCCGGCAATTGCCCAACATCGCGACAGACATCGGCTTGTTCATGGCCCGCACGTTGTTTCGCGGCTCCGACCTGCATATGGCGACCAAGGACCGCAAGGCCGATCTGGCACTGTTCGCCGACAATGTCGAACTCTGCGACATCACCGAGAACCTGGTTTTCTCGGATCCGTATTTCGATGCCAAGATGAACCAGCACACCAGCCCGCAGCTCGATGGCATTGTCGCCGAGCTGCGCGCCGACCGCGACCTCAAGGTCGAGGCGCAGCGCATGAAGCACATCTTCGCTGCCAATGCCGAGACGCTGCTGCATGGCGACCTGCATTCCGGCTCGATCATGGTCACCGACATCGAAACGAGGATGATCGACCCCGAATTCGCCTTCTACGGGCCGATCGCCTTCGACGTCGGCATGCTGCTCGCCAATTTCTGGATGGCGTTCTTCTCGCAGCGCGGCCATGAACAGGACGGAAGCCGCGACGCCATGCGTGACTATCTGCTCGGCGTTACGGTCGAGACATGGTCGGTGTTTCGCGCCGAGTTCTCGCATCTGTGGCGAACCGAGCGTACCGGCATGCTCTACCAGAAGAGCCTGTTCGAAGATCAGGGCGACAGGCTTGGCGCCGAGCAGGCGCTAGACCACATGCTGCATTCGATCTGGACCGATCTGCTCGGCTTTGCCGGCGTCGAGGTTCACCGGCGAATTCTCGGCCTTGCCCACAATGCCGATTTCGAGACCATTGCCGATCCGGATCTGCGCGCCAGATGTGAGGCAAAGGCGCTGAAATTCGGCCGTCACCTCGCCGTCAACCGGCGCCAGATCCACAGCATCGACGAGGTCAACCGGTTGGCCGCGCTGATCGAACGGGAGAGCAGGATTTGAACGTCGGCGACCGCCACTACCGCACCATCTGGCCGAGTGACGACGGGCGTTCGGTGGAGATCATCGACCAGCGCTGGCTGCCGCATGATTTCCGCATCGAAAAGATCGATTCCGTCGCCGGCATCGCCACGGCAATCCGCGACATGTGGGTGCGCGGGGCGCCGCTGATCGGCGTCACCGCGGCCTATGGCGTCGCCATGCAGATGGCCGACGATCCGTCGGATGCAGCACTCGACGCCGTCTGGGCAACCTTGCACGAAACGCGCCCGACGGCGATCAATTTGCGCTGGGCGCTGAACGAAATGCAACGCTTCCTGCTGACGCTTCCCCTGGCAGAACGTGCCGCGGCTGCCTATCGGCGTGCCGGCGAGATCGCCGACGAGGATGTCGGCCTCAACCGCGCCATCGGCGCCCATGGGCTCGAAATCATCAAGGCGATCGCGGCGCGCAAGCAGCCGGGCGAACCGGTCAATATCCTGACCCACTGCAACGCCGGGTGGCTGGCCACGGTCGACTACGGCACCGCCACCGCGCCGATCTATCTGGCGACGGAAGCCGGCATTCCAGTCCATGTCTATGTCGACGAAACACGACCCCGCAACCAGGGTGCCCAATTGACCGCCTGGGAGATGGCCGGCCACGGCGTGCCGCATACGCTGATCGTCGACAATGCCGGCGGCCATCTGATGCAGCGCGGCCAGATCGATATGGTCGTCGTCGGCACCGACAGGACCACCGCCGACGGCGATGTCTGCAATAAGATCGGTACCTATCTCAAGGCGCTTGCCGCCGACGACAACGACGTGCCGTTCTATGTCGCGCTGCCGTCGCCGACGATCGACTGGACTGTGGGCGACGGGCTGGCCGACATCCCGATCGAACAGCGCTCGCCCGACGAGGTCTCACTGGTCTGGGGCAAGACCGCTTCCGGCGAGATCGCCCAGGTCCGCGTATCGCCGGAAGCCACGCCGGCGGCCAATCCGGCCTTCGACGTGACGCCGGCGCGGCTGGTCACCGGCTTGATCACCGAACGCGGTGTCGCTACGGCCTCGCGCGAAGGCCTGAGGGCGATGTTTCCCGAGCGCGGATGATCCGCTTTGCCGAGAGGGCGCTCCGGATTTGCCTGATCTCACGATTTCTTGAACGCGGCACGGTTAAAAACGCCCGTTGCCTGTCCCACATGGACGGCCGTATGCGTAGCGGCGGGGCGGCGCCCAACGCTCGAAGCCGGGGTTGCCCACGGCTCGGCGAGTGAACCAGCGGGATACCGCGATGTCATTCAGACCGTTGCTTGGTGACGGACGGGTTCGGAGCCAGGACGAGAAGTCGGAGCCCCTGCAAACCGCGTCATGGGTCAGCTCCTCGATCGTCTTCGACAACCGGCGGTGGGCGTGCCGGGAGGCGGAGCTCCGCTGGACAGCCCCTCATCATCTGATCGTGCTGACCGAAGAAGGCGGCACGTCCCATACATCCATCCGGCACGAGGCACGATCCCTTTACGACGGAATGGACCGTCCCGGAGCCCTCACCTTCGTCCCGGCAGGCGCGGAACGACAGGGCTTCTATCGCGATGTAAACCTCTCCTATTCAGCCCTGTGGATCGATCCCGATATCGGGCTTCCCGGATGCGAACGCCTGAGGAACCTGCCTATACTGGTAAACAAGAAAGACGCGGTCGTCGCCACGCTCTTGAGTTCGCTTCGTGACGAGATGGCACTCGGCCACAAGCCAGACACTGCCTATGTCGAGCATCTGGTCGCCCTCGTCAGTCTCCGCGTGGCCAACCTGAGCCGGGAGCAACCGCGGTTTGTACGTCACGGCTGTCTCAGCCGCCGGGCACTTGGTCGCGTTCGGGATTACATCGATGCGCATATGAATTCCGACATTTCGCTAAGCGAGCTGGCAGCCGCCGCGGGCATGGCCGTCGACAGTTTTGCGCGTCGCTTCAAGGCGACGACCGGCCTTGCACCCTACGCCTATGTGATCGAGGAACGGGTGCGGCGAGCGGAGGCGCTGCTGCGCGAAACGGGTTTGTCGATCGGTGTCATTGCCTTTCGGCTCGGCTTCTCAAGCCAGAGCCACTTCACCACGACCTTCCGACGTCTGAGGGGCATGACGCCTCGTGCCTATCGGGTGAATTCTTCTCCAGAATCCTGATAGTGCCGCCGGTTTCTTGAAAGAAAGCCGCCGCCCGCACTCCCACCTCCAGTGTCGTTGGGTGACAGAACCCGAGGGTTCGCTCGGGTCAAGTTGCCGTCTGCGCTTCATTGCGGCTGGGAGATCATGATGGCCAAAACGGACAACAGGAGCGGGCCGACGCGTCGGATGGTATTGGAAGGCGGTGTTGCGACCGGGGTGCTCCTGGCTACCGGACTACCGGTTGACGCCGAGCCGGCCGAGACCGTCACGGCGGCTGCGTCGTCCTCACCGCTACCGACGATGACGATGTCGTTACGGATCAACGCGAAGGATCTTGCCATCGAGCTCGACCCGCGGACGACGCTGCTCGACGCCCTGCGCAACCATCTCGGCCTCACCGGCTCGAAGAAGGGCTGCGACCACGGCCAGTGCGGCGCATGCACGGTGCTCGTCGATGGGCGCCGGATCAATTCCTGCCTGACGCTTGCCGCAATGCATGAAGGCGACGAGATCACCACGGTCGAGGGCCTTGCCGAGGGTGACCGGCTGCATCCGGTCCAGGCCGCCTTCGTCGCCCGCGACGGTTTCCAGTGCGGCTACTGTACGCCAGGCCAGATCTGCTCGGCGGTTGGCATGCTGGGCGAGGCGCGGGCCGGCTGGCCAAGCCATGCGAGCGCCGACGTGGCAGCGGCTTCCGTCGCTCTCACCGATGCCGAGATCCGCGAGCGGATGAGCGGCAACATCTGCCGTTGCGCCGCCTATCCGAACATTGTCGCTGCAATCCGCGACGCGGCAGAGGAGGCATGAGCAATGCAGTCCTTCACTTATGAACGTGCGACGAGTGCTGAGCAGGCGGCGGCCGCGGTTGCGGCCCGGCCGGACGCCAAGTTCATCAGCGGCGGCACCAACCTGCTCGACCTGATGAAGCTCGAGATCGAGCGCCCAGCGCATCTCGTCGACATCAGCCGGCTGCCACTTGATCGGATCGAGGAGACGGCGGAAGGCGGGCTTCGGGTCGGCGCCCAGGTCCGCAATAGCAATCTCGCCGCCGACCCGCGGGTAAGGTCGCGCTACCCGATGCTCACGCAAGCGCTGCTGGCGGGAGCGTCCGGCCAGATACGCAACAAGGCCTCGACCAGCGGCAATCTCCTGCAGCGCACGCGCTGCCCCTATTTCTACGACCGCAACATGCCCTGCAACAAGCGCCAGCCGGGTTCGGGCTGCGCGGCACTTCAGGGCTTCAACCGCATGCACGCCGTACTCGGCGCGAGCGAAGCCTGCATCGCGGTCCATCCTTCTGACATGGCGGTCGCCATGTCCGGGCTCGACGCCAGGATCGAGACCGTCTCGCCCGGCGGCGAGACCCGCACGATCCCGATCGGCGATTTCCATCGGTTGCCCGAGGCGACGCCCCAGGTGGAGACCGTGCTCGGCCACGGCGAAATAGTCGTTGCGGTTGCCCTGCCGCCACCACCGCCCGGCCGACAGGCTTACCGCAAGGTGCGCGACCGTGCTTCCTACGCCTTCGCGCTGGTGTCGGTGGCAGCAATCGTCGAGAAAAGCGGCGACCGTATCCGAAGCGCTCGGATCGCCATGGGCGGCGTGGCAGCGAAACCCTGGCGCGCGACGGAGGCGGAGCGCGCGCTGGCAGGCGCGGCGGCGTCCGACGGTGCCTTTAGCGACGCGGCCGAAGCCGCGCTCGCCGGAGCCGTCGGGCATGGCGTCAATGATTTCAAGATCCCGCTGGCGAAACGGACGATGCGGCACACGCTCGCTGCTGCCGCCGAGAGTGCATGAGGCGACACGATGACAGAGACGACGACCCCGAACCGCGGTTCCCAGCTGCAGGCGCCGAGCAGGAGATCGATATGAAACTCACGCGACGCGCCGTTGCCGCCGCGGGTGGCGGCCTTCTCGTCTCTGCCGCCACAGCCTGGGGCGCCGCATCCGATCCGGGAGCTCGTCACGGGCTCGAGGCCGCCGTCGACGCCTTCTTTGCCGGCTGGGCCTCTGGCGACTGGACGGCATTCCTTGATTGTTGCGATGAGACGATGACCTTCCAATTCCCTGTCGGCGAGCAACGAGGCCGACACGGACCGCCGGAAGGCAAGCGGGCACTCGCAGCCTGGACCGCCGCGCATCAAGCGCAGGGGAACAGGATCACGAAATCGACCGTCGATCTCAAGCTCTTCGCCGCCGACTGGGTCATCGTCTGCGATCGCGGGAGCGGGACAATCAGTGGCGCGCCCTACACTGGCCTGCATGCGATCTTCATGCGAGCCGGCCCAACAGGGAGGCTGGTCGAGTTTCGCGAGTATTTCGGCGAGATCGCCGCGTGAGTTCCGGCCGCCGCGCGACGAACATAAAGGTGCGAGGAAGCGGCGTCGTCGCGGCCTCGATGCTTCCGAACTCCAGATGAAAAATCTTTAGGTGACTTATGAACGAGACCATACCCGGACTGCCCGGCTCCGCCACCCATTCAAGGGTGAAACCTCGTGCCGATGTTGGCATCATCGGGCGGCCGATCGACCGCATCGACGGTCCGCTCAAAGTGACGGGCGGCGCCACATACGCTTACGAGAATGAGCTGGATGGTACAGCCTATGGCTACATTCTCGGCGCCTCCGTCGCCAAGGGCCGCATCGCCGAGATCGACACGGCCGAAGCCGAACGGGCGCCGGCAGTGCTGCTCGTCATGACGCACCGGAATGCGCCGGCCCAGCCGGATTTCGGCCCAACGGTCACGCCAACGGTGCCGGAGGTCTTCACGCGCCCCCGGCCCGCGCTCAACAGCGATCGGGTACGGTATTACGACGAGCCGGTCGCGCTGGTCGTTGCGGAGACGTTCGAGGCTGCACGCGCTGCTGCGGGCCTCATCAGAGTACGCTACGACGAGGAGCCGGGCCTCTACGATCTACCGGGATATATCGCCGACGCCTACGCGCCAAAGCGGACCAATGCCGGCTTCGAGACCGACAGCGTGGTCGGCGACTTCGAGCGCGCCTTTGCGACGGCGCCGATCAAGATCGATTCCACTTACGGGACCCCCTTCGAACATCACAATCCGATGGAGCCGCATGCGACGCTTGCTGCCTGGTCAGGCAACGAGCTGACGATCCGTACATCGGCGCAGACCCTCGCGAACTTCCGGGCCGGGGTCGCCAGCACGCTTCGCATCCCGCTCGAGCGAGTGCGCATCGTCAGCCCCTTCATCGGCGGAGGCTTCGGCTCCAAGCTGATTGCCCATGCCGACACGATCCTGGCCGCACTTGCAGCGCAGGTGCTGCAGCGCCCCGTGAAGATCGCGCTGACGCGACAACAGATGTTCGCCAATGCCGGTCATCGCGCAGAGATGGTCCAACAGGTACGTCTCGGCGCGGACACTGACGGGCGGCTCACCGGGATCGCACACGATGTCTGGTCCGCAACGTCCAGCTTCGAGGAGTACTGCGAACAAACGGCAGTTTTTGCGCGCTCGCTCTACGCGGCGCCGAACCGTCTCACCCGCCATCGCCTGGTTCCGCTGGACATCAACCGCGGCGAATGGATGCGCTCTCCCGGCGAAGCGCCCGGCATGCTGGCTTTCGAATGCGCCATGGATGAGCTCGCCGAGCGCGCCGGTCTGGACCCGATCGAACTCAGGATCCGCAACGAACCGGCACAGGATCCCGAGCGCGGCGTGCCGTTCTCCACCCGCAATCTCGTCGCCTGCATGGAGGAAGGCGCCCGCCGTTTCGGCTGGGAGCGGAGAAACCCGACACCGGGCCGAACTCGGGAGGGCCGCAAGCTTATCGGCCACGGCATGGCGGCGGCGATCCGTCCGAACTATATCGGCGCGGCGACGGCGCGGGTTGCGATCGACCGGGACGGTCGGGTGACGGCGCGGCTCGACATGACCGATATTGGGACCGGCACCTATACGATCCTGACCCAGATTGCCGCCGAGAGCCTCGGCCTGCCGATCTCGTCCGTCAAGGTGGAGCTCGGCGACAGCCGCTTCCCGCGTACCGCCGGCTCCGGCGGGTCCTGGGGCGCAGCAAGCGCGGGTTCGGCCTTGTATAATGCGTGCAACGTCCTCAAGAAACAGATCTTGGAGGCGGCGCAGTCGAACGAAGCCTCGCCGTTGCGCGGCGCGAACGCCACCGAGGCAAGCTTTGCCGACGGCGAGGTCAGGGTCGGCCAGCGATCGGCGAGCCTGGCCGATCTTATCCGAGGGATCTCTCCCGACGGGCTCGAAGCCGAAGGCTCCGTAGCCGCGGGCGCCACCACCCAGTCATACAAGACCTATTCGCAGCATTCCTATGGCGCGCATTTCGCAGAGGTCGCTGTCGATTGCGATACCGGTGAAATCCGCATGCGCCGGATGCTGGCTGTGATCGGCGCGGGCCGTATCCTCAACGCCAAGACCGCGCGCTCGCAAATCATCGGCGGCATGACCTGGGGGATCGGTGCAGCGCTGATGGAGCAGACGGTGCTCGACCCGCGCTACGGCCATTTCGTCAATCACGATCTTGCCGAGTATCATGTGCCGGTCAATGGCGATGTCCCCGATATGGAGGTCGCCTTCCTCGAGGAAGACGACGACAAGGCCAACCCGCTTGGCGCAAAGGGTCTCGGCGAGCTCGGCGTGTGCGGTGCGGGGGCTGCTGTCGCCAACGCCGTTTACAACGCGGCCGGCGTGCGAGTGCGTGAATTTCCCATCACCTTGGACAAGGTGCTGCCTGCCTTACCGGTGATCGCCATTTGACGCTCTCCTCCCTCGCCCTCAACGGTGACCAGGTCGAAACGGATCGCTATTTCTGCGCCATCGACGACGACGCCGGTGGTTGACAGCGCTTTCCGGCCCTTCCATACAAACGCCGTCAATGTTCTCAGGGCGGGGTGAAAGTCCCCACCGGCGGTAAGGGTCTCGGCCCAAGCCCGCGAGCGCTCTCCGGTTAGCCGGAGGGGTCAGCAGATCCGGTGTGATTCCGGAGCCGACGGTCACAGTCCGGATGGAAGAGAACGAAATGGAAGACGGTCCGCTTTCGCGGTTCGGACTCCGTATCGTGCGTCCTGATTCTGGTTCGAAACGGAAGGATGGACCCATGAATCAGCATTCCCACAACGACTATGAAACGATCCGCGTTGCCGTCATTCGCGCGCGTTGGCATGCCGATATCGTCGACCAATGCGTTGAAGCATTCGAGGCGGAACTGGCGGTTCTCGGAGAGAAACGCTTTGCCGTCGATGTCTTCGATGTGCCTGGCGCTTATGAGATTCCCCTGCATGCAAAGACGCTTGCCGTGACCGGCCGCTATGCCGCTATCCTCGGCGCCGCGTTCGTCGTCAATGGCGGCATCTACCGGCACGAGTTTGTTGCAAGCGCGGTCATCGACGGCATGATGAATGTGCAATTGTCGACTGGCGTGCCGGTGCTTTCGGCGGTGCTGACGCCGCACAACTACCATGACAGCGCGGACCATCACCGCTTCTTCTTCGAACATTTCAAGGTCAAGGGCAAAGAGGCGGCCAGTGCCTGCGTGCAACTGCTGGCAGCACGCGAACACATCGCGGCGTGAAACCTCCACCGCCGGGTGGAAATCCCGGTAAGGCGCTGTAGTATCTCACGAAGCAGGAGGATGCCGGTGCAGACCAAGAAGATCATCAATGACGGCAATCGCTCCGTCGACGAGATGCTGGAGGGTATTCTGGCCGCGCATCCGCGCCACCTCAGAAGCGCGGACGGCAGTCCGCGCGCCATTATCGCCCGCGACGGACCGCGCCCAGACAAGGTCGGCCTTGTCATCGGCGGCGGCTCGGGCCATGAGCCGACCTTCCTCGGCTTCGTCGGCAAGGGGCTGGCCGACGCCGCCGCGATCGGCAATGTCTTCGCTTCGCCGCCGCCGGACCCGATCCTCGAATGCGCCAAGGCGGCCAGCGGTGGCGCCGGCGTGCTGTTCATGTACGGCAACTATGCCGGCGACGTGATGAACTTCGACATGGCCGCCGAAATGGCGGCAATGGACGACATCGAGGTGCGCACCGTGCTGACCACCGACGATGTCGCCTCGGCGCCGCGCGACCAGAGGCAGAAGCGGCGCGGCGTCGCCGGCAATTTCTTCATCTTCAAGGCCGCCGGTGCCGCATGCGACCAGATGCTGTCATTCGATGAATGCGAGCGTATCGCCAGGAAGGCCAACGATCACACCTTCACCATGGGCGTGGCGCTGTCGCCCTGCTCGCTGCCGCAGACCCGCCGGCCCAATTTCGAGATCGGACCGGACGAGATGGAGATCGGCATGGGCATCCATGGCGAGCCAGGCATCGCGCGCGGAAAGTTGAAAACGGCCGACGAGATCACCGACGAAATGCTGGACAAGGTCCTCGACGAGATGGCGCCGGCGCGCGGCGATAAGGTCGCCGTTCTGGTCAATTCGCTCGGCTCGACGCCGCTGATGGAACTCTACATCATGAACCGGCGGGTCAAGCAGAGGCTCGACGAGATCGGCGTTTCCGTCCACGCGACCTGGGTCGGCAATTACTGCACCTCTCTCGAAATGGCCGGCGCCTCGGTGACGCTGATGCATCTCGACGGCGAGTTGCAGGCGATGCTCGACCATCCTTGCGACTGCGCCATGTTCCGCGCCGGCTGAGAAAGCATCATGACCTCGATCGATTCAGTCGGCTTGAAAAGAATGTTCGATGAGATCGCGGCGACGATCGACGCCGACAAGGACAGGCTCTGCCAACTCGACGGCGTCATCGGCGACGCCGACCATGGCATCGCCATGGCACTAGGCTTCACTGCTGCGCGCGATGCACTAGCGCAACTCGACCTCGCGGCGACCGAGCCGACGGCGCTGCTCAACACTGCGGCGAAATCCTTCCTCAACGCGGTGGGCGCCTCGTCAGGCCCGCTCTATGCGACCGCCTTCATGCGCGGTGCCGCCGCCGTCAAAGGCAAGGCAATTCTGGAGGACGCTGACATCATCGCCATGCTCCGGGCGATGGCGCAAGGCATCCAGGATCGCGGCAAGGCCGAGCTCGGCGAAAAGACCATGGTCGACGCCTGGCTGCCGGCGGCGCAAGCAGCGGGTGCCGCGCAGGAAGCCGGCAAGAGCCTGTCCGAGAGCCTGGAGGCTGCACTTGCAGCGGCTGAACGAGGTGCCGAGGCGACCAAGGACATGATCGCCGCCAAGGGCCGCTCATCGCGGCTCGGCGAGCGCTCGCTCGGGCATATGGACCCCGGCGCCGCATCGGCCGTGACGATCATCAGAGCGATGTGGAACAGTCTGGCTTAACCCCGCTTCGCCGCGTCGAGCCTGTCGATCGCCTGGACATTGCCGGCCGATGGTCCCTTCTCATCGAATTCCGATGCAAGCCATGCATCGACGATCGACTTGGCCAGTTCCGGGCCGATAACCCGGGCGCCCATGGTGATGATCTGGGCGTTGTTGGATTTTGCCGCGCGCTCGGCCGAATAGGTGTCGTGGGTGAGTGCGGCGCGAATGCCGGGCACCTTGTTGGCGGATATGGATACGCCGATGCCGGTGCCGCAAAACAGGATGCCGCGATCGTTTTCGCCGTCCAGGATGGTCTGCGCGAGCTTCTGTGACAGGTCGGCATAGTAGCCCGACTGGCTGAGGTCGCTAACCGTGAGGCCGGGCTTGGTAGCGAGGTGAGCGGCAATGACGTCGAGCAGCGGCTTGCCGGCGCTATCAGCTCCAATGGCAATTTTCATGTTCCGTTTCCTTCCTGTTTGATGATTCAGATCGCCGCCGAGGCGCGCTTGAGGATGTCGATATAGCCGTCCGCCTGCCAGGCCGAGCGGCCGATGAACAAGCCGTCGATGTTGGGCTGGCCGACCAGTTCGGCGGCATTTTGCGGATTGACGCTGCCGCCATAAAGCACCGGCGGCACCACCGGCAGCAGGTCGCGTGCGATTTTCTTGATTAGCGCCTGCTGCCTGTCGGCATAGTCCGAACTGGCCGGCACGCCCTTGTCGCCGATCGCCCAGACGGGCTCATAGGCAAACAGGATCGTCGCCGCCTTCGCCGCGCCTTCGAGAAACTGCAGCGCGCCGTGCACCTGCAAGGCCAGCACCGCAGCGGCCTGCCCGCTGTCGCGTTGAGCCAAGGTCTCGCCGACGCAGATGAGTGGCACGAGACCGTGCTTCACCGCCGCCGCAGTCTTCAGCCCGACAGCCTTGTCGGTCTCGCCGAAATGCTCGCGCCGTTCGCTGTGGCCGAGCTCGACCATGTCGAGCCCGCAGTCTTTCAGCATGGCCGGCGAGATCTCGCCGGTCCAGGCACCGGCGTCGGCCCAATGCATGTTCTGCGCGCCGACCTTGATGCGCGTCGGCGACAGCGCTTTCTTGACCTCGCGGATCGCCGTGAAGGGCGGGATGACGAAAGGCTGGATGCGCTCGTCGAAACCGGGGACGAACTCCGCCAGCGCCTCGGCGAAAGCCAACGCCTCGGCGAGCGTCTTGTTCATTTTCCAGCTGGTGCCGACCCAATAAACCATACGTGCCCTCCTATTCTGCGATCACTGTCAGCGAAACGCCGGCACCATCCAGCGCGGCGCGCATCTGCGGCTGCGGCTCGCGGCCGGTGAAGACCGTGTCAAAGGCCTTGAGATCTGTCAGGAAGTGCAAGGCAGTGCGGCCGAATTTCCCATGATCGACCAGCAGATATTTGCGCGCTGCTGCGGCCATCATCAGCCGTTTGGTCTGGACCACTTCCTGATCCTGGTGAAAGGCAGAGGCACCATGGATGGCCGATGACGACATGAACGCGACATCGGCGCGCAATGATTTCAGCGTGTCCTCGGCGAGCAGGCCGAAGAAGCCGTGAAACTTCTTGTTGTATTGGCCGCCGAGCGCAATCAGGTTGATGCCGGCAACGCCCGCCAAATCCTGGATGACAGCCAGATTGTTCGAGATCACCGTCAGCGGACGCAGATCGGCAAGCTGCCGAGCAACGCCGCCCGCGGTTGAGCCGTCGTCGATGATCACCGTCTGACCCGGTTCGATCATCGTCACGGCAGCGGCGGCGATGCGCTTCTTCTCGTCGCCGGCCAGCCGCTGGCGGTAGCGGAAATCGCTCTCGAAAAGGCTGCTCGGCTGGATCGAGGCGCCGCCGCGCACCTTGCGCAGGAAGCCGCTTTCCTCGAGCTCGTCGAGGTCGCGGTGGACAGTCATCTTTGACACGCCGAAGCGTGAGGCAAGATCGTCGACACTGGCGGTGCCGATGTCCATCAGAAAATCCATGATGCCTTGCCGACGGCCGTCGCTCTTCATTTCCGCGGCTTCCTCGTGCAATCCGGTTCCGAGATATAACAGCAAACGTTGCACAAGCCACCAATTTTTTGTGATAATGTTATATCTCTATGGGATGTCATGACGCTTCTGGTCGCGTCCTGTAACAAGAATTGCTGCCGGCCGAGCGCCCAGCGGTTGCGGTGCCGCGGAAATCCGGCCAGAAGCATCAGGGGCTCGACGACAACCGAACGGCCCGCAAACACTGGCTCGAAACCGGATACGGGAGACTACTGAGTGGCTCGCATCACACTGAGACAATTGCTCGATCATGCCGCCGAATACGGCTATGGCGTGCCTGCCTTCAACATGAACAATATGGAACAGGGCCTCGCCATCATGGAGGCAGCCGAGGAGACCAAATCGCCGGTTATCCTGCAGGCCAGCCGCGGCGCGCGAGCCTACGCCAACGACGTGGTGCTAGCCAAGCTGATCGACGCGCTGGTCGAAATCCATCCCGATATCCCGGTCTGCATGCATCTCGACCATGGCAACAACGAAGCCACTTGCGTCACCGCGATCCAGCACGGCTTCACTTCGGTGATGATGGACGGATCGCTGAAGGAAGACGGCAAGACGCCGGCCGACTACGCCTATAATTCCGGCATCACCCGCCGCGTCGTCGACATGGCGCATTGGGGCGGCGTCGCGGTGGAAGGCGAGATCGGCGTCCTTGGATCGCTTGAGATGGGCGGCGGCGAGCAGGAAGACGGCCATGGCGTCGAGGGCGTCATCAGCCACGACCAGCTGCTGACCGACCCGGTGCAGGCCGAACAATTCGTGCGCGACACCCGTGTCGATGCGCTGGCCGTCGCCATGGGCACCAGCCACGGCGCCTACAAGTTCAGCCGCAAGCCGGACGGCGCTGTACTGGCCATGAACGTCATCGAGGAAATCCACCGCCGTCTGCCGAGTATGCATCTCGTCATGCACGGCTCGTCCTCGGTGCCAGAGGAGTTGCAGGAGATCATCAACAAATATGGCGGCCAGATGAAGCCGACATGGGGCGTGCCGGTCGAAGAGATCCAGCGCGGCATCAAGCACGGGGTGCGCAAGATCAATATCGATACCGACAACCGCATGGCGCTGACCGGCGCAATCCGCAAGGTGCTGACCGAGAACCCGAGCGAATTCGATCCGCGCAAATATCTGACACCGGCAATGGCCGCGATGCGGAAGCTGTGCAAGGAGCGCTTCGAGCAATTCGGCACCGCCGGCAACGCACCGAAGATCAAGCCGCTGCCGCTGTCGGAAATGGCCAAGCGCTACAAGTCCGGAAGCCTCGATCCGAAATTTGGCTGACGTATTCCGGTTCTGAGCAGGAGCTGCCTCAGCTCCTGCTCATCCGATCATGCTCGCGGCAAGAGATCGGCCCTGCCGGTCTCGATAAATGGTGCCCAGTAGTCGACCGACTCGCGGATCATGGCGATGACCTGGTGGTCGACGGGCTCGCGCTCGCGGAACGACAATTCGAGGCAGATCTCGTTGTCGACGCCGCCGCCGCGACGCACCGTCTGAAGGAGCTTTTCCGGCGTGATACGGCCGTCGTTGTTGTAGGTCGCAGTGAACGGCCAATGGCCGCCCTTGTTCATCGACGACTGCTTGACGTGGATGATCGGCGATTGCCTGGGAAAGGCTTCGGCCCAGGCATAAGGGTCGGTGTCCGCCGGATTGCTCGAGGTCACGTCGCCATGGTCGATGTCGACCATCATCTTGAGCGGGACGGCCATGCCGGCCGCTTCGATCTCGCGCTGCAGTGCCCGGCAGCTTTCGATCGTATGGCCGAATTCGCGGCCGACCGACATCGGCTCCCAGAACAGGTAGGTCAAGCCGGCTGTTTTGGCATGCTCGGCGACCTCGCGCCAGCATTCCAGCGCGATGTCGAAAAGCCGCGCGCGACGCTCAGGATTGTCGTAATCCCGGTGGGTGAAGATCGCGAATTGCGTGCCCATGCCCGCGGCGCCGAGCTCGGCCGAAACTTCTGAAAAGGTCTTGAACCAGTCGACGTAGTAGCGCCGCACGTCGGCATCGGGATGGCCGAAATGATTGAGCCGGCCGTAAGGGCCGGTCATCGCGGAGGTCACGCGCACACCGGTGCGGTTGAGCGCGGTGCGAAACAGGCGGAGGAATTTCGAGATCGTCGCCGCCGGCCAGCCGGGATTGACGAATTCATGCGTGAGCTGCACGTCGCGGATGCCGATGTCGTAGGCGATCGTATCGATCAGGTCGTCCGGCTCGGCAAAGCGGTTGACCAGCGGATTGGTGTTGAGCG
Organism: Mesorhizobium sp. M0074; assembly: GCF_040322975.1. Lineage (NCBI taxonomy): Bacteria > Pseudomonadati > Pseudomonadota > Alphaproteobacteria > Hyphomicrobiales > Phyllobacteriaceae > Mesorhizobium > Mesorhizobium sp. M0074. Next base: position 179,936 of record NZ_JAMYUM010000006.1, on the reverse strand, counting down.
AAAGCGTAAAGGCCATCAGCCGGCCTTTGCCAGCCGGCTCGAGCACCAGTCCTCGAAGGCTTCTCTTTCCGCGGCGGACAGATGCAGGCCGTGCTTGGTGCGCCGTTCGAGGACATCGGCGGCGGTCTCGGCCCATTCATGCTCGAACAGGTAATTGGCTTCGCGCTCGAAAAAATCCTTGCCGAAGCGCCGGCCCAGTTCGGCGAGCGAGGTGGCCGCGCCGACCAGATCGCGCGTCCTTGTGCCGTAGAGCCTGCCGTAATGCTTGACCAGCGATGCCGGCATCCAGGGAAATTCATGGCCGAGGTCGCCCAGAAACTGCTCGAAATCGGCATTGGCGATATCGCCGCCCGGCAGGTGCCCTTTCGAGGTCCACGGCTTGCCCATTTTCGGAAAGAACGGGGCGATACGGTCGAGCGCGTGCTCGGCCAATTTGCGGAAGGTGGTGATCTTGCCGCCGAAGACCGAAAGCAGCGGCGCCTGCCCAGCCGGTGCGTCGAGTTCGAATATGTAATCGCGGGTCACCGCGCTCGGATTGTCGGCATTGTCGTCATAGAGCGGCCTGACGCCGGAAAACGAGTAGACGACATCGCTTCGTGCGAGCTGGCGCTTGAAGTAGCGATTGACTGCCTTGATCAGGTAATCGATCTCGCTCGCATCGGCGGTCACGTCTTCCGGCCGCCCGTCATAGGGAATGTCGGTGGTACCGATCAGCGCCAGATCGTTCTGGTAGGGATTGATGAAGATCACGCGCTTGTCGCTGTTTTGGACCAGATAGGCCTGCCGCCCTTCCCAGAATTTCGGCACAACGATGTGGCTGCCCTTGACCAGGCGCACGTTGCGCCTGGAATTCTGGCCGGCGACGCGGTTGATGACGTCGTTGACCCAGGGTCCGGCGGCGTTGATCAGCGCCCGTGCCCGGACTGTGGTCCTGACGCCGGTTCGACCGTCGCGCATCTCCACCGACCACAGGCCGTTTTCGCGACGGGCGGCTATGCAGGCGGTGCGGGTGAATATCCTGGCTCCGCGCTCAGCGGCGTCGAGCGCGTCGATGACGACCAGGCGAGCGTCGTCGACCCAACAGTCGGAATATTCGAAGCCGCGCTTGAAGGCGTCCTTGATCGGCGCGCCTTCGGGCGCGGTGCGCAGGTCGAGCGTACGCGTGGCCGGCAGCCGCTTGCGGCCGCCAAGATGGTCGTAGAGGAACAGGCCGAGCCGGACCAGCCAGGCCGGCCGGTCATCGGGGCTGTGTGGCAGCACGAAGCGCATCGGCCAGATGATGTGCGGCGCCGATTCCAGCAGCACCTCGCGCTCGATCAGCGCCTCGCGCACCAGGCGGAACTCGTAATATTCGAGGTACCGCAAACCGCCATGGACGAGCTTTCCCGATCGCGAACTGGTGCCCTCGGCGAGGTCGTCTTTTTCGCAGAGGATGACCGACAGCCCCCGGCCTGCTGCATCGCGCGCAATGCCGGCGCCATTGACACCGCCGCCGATGACGAAGAGATCGACGATTTCGCTGTCACTGCTCATCTCACCTTAGGCCCCACCGTCAGCATGGGTTGACCGGCGGCAGACCGGCGATGAAGCGGCGCACTTCCTCGGCCGCCTGCTCGGCCGCGTAGGTCACGGTGCGTACCGACGCGCCGGCGATATGCGGCGTCAGCGTCACGTTCGGCAGTTGCAACAGCGGCCAGTCGGCAGGCACCGGCTCGACGGCGAACGTCTCCAGCATAGCGCTGCCGATCTGCCCCGAGACGAGCGCCTCGTAGAGCGCATCGTAGTCGACCAGCGGTCCGCGCGCGGTATTGACGAAGATTACGCCGGGTTTCATCCGGGCGATGGCGTTCTTGCCGATCAGGCCGCGCGTCTCCTCGGTGACCCGGGAATGCAGCGTGACCACATCGGAGCGCGACAGCAGATCGTCCAGCGCAACCAGTTCGACGCCGGCATTGCGGTCCTCGGCGCTCAATTGCACATAGGGATCGCAAACCAGGATGCGGCAGCCGAAGGCGCGCAGCAGGCGAACCAGCCTGGTGCCGATATTGCCGTAGCCGATGACGCCGACGGTCATTTCGTTGAGCTCGCGGCCGGTGCGATCGGCGCGGTAGAGATCGCCGCGCCATTCGCCCTTGCGCAAGGCTTCGTGACCGACGCGGATCAGCCGCGTTTCAGCGAGAATGGCGCCGATGGTGAACTCGGCCACGGCGCTGGCGTTGCGGCCGGGCACATTGACCACGGTGATGCCGTGGGCCTTGGCGGCGGCCATGTCGATGTTGATCGGTCCGCCGCGCGAGACCGCAACCAGCTTGAGCGTGGGCAGGCGCTGCATCATGCTTTCGGAGAGCGGCGCAAGCTGGGTGACGAAGATTTCGGCGTCGCCGATGAAATCCACCACCTCGTCGGGATCGCCGAAATACTCCTTGACCTTGTCCAGACCAAGCGCGGCATTGCCGAATTGCATCGGCTCGTCGGGCCAAGCGGTCTCAATGCTGCGGATGTCGAGGTTGTCGCCGCAGGCCGCCTCGATTTTCTCGCGAAACACTTCCGGAAGCATGAAGCGGTCGCCGATGATCGCAATTTTCTTGGGCATGCTCTTCTCAATTCACGTCGGTTTGCCTGGACGCGGCCATCGAACGCCAGACCGGCCGCAGCGCCTCATGCGCCAATGTGTAGGACGGAGCCATCGCCTCATAGGCACCGGCAAGTTTCCGGTCGCTGGGCTCGGCCGCACGGAGCAAAGGCGTGACCCATTCACTGACGCAATCGTCCATCGATGCGTACTGGCCGACGCAGACCGCAGCAATCATTGCGGCGCCCGCAGCACCGGCCTCCTCGCGCTCGCTGGTGCGAATGTCGGCGCCGACCGCAGCACCCAGGATCTTGCGCAGAGCCGGGCTCCTGGCCGCTCCGCCGGTCAGGCGGATTTCCTTGGGCAGTGGCCCCATGGCGGCGTAGCAATCGCGTGCCGCGAAAGCCAGCCCCTCGAACACCGCGCGGACCATGTCGGCATAGCCGTGCCTGGACGAAATGCCGATGAAGCCGGCCCTGGCATTGGCATCGACGAACGGGCCGCGCTCGCCGGCCTCCGAGACATAGGGCTGGTAGAGCAGCGAGCCTGGCTCGGACGACGATATCCACTGGTCGACCAGCGCGATCATCTCGCCATTGGTCCGCGTAATACCTTGCGAGGCGAGAATGCCGGAGGCGAGGCCAAGGACCCAGTCGATATTGAGCGTTGCCGCCATGTTCGACTGCATCTGCGCAAAGACGCCGGGTGCCGGCATCGTCATCGTGTAGCCGGTTGCAGCCTCGTTGAGCAGAACCTCGTCCGGCGTTTCGGCAAGCCGCATATGCATTCCGGTGGAGCCGATGATCGAGCATCCCGGCTTGCGTTCGCGATCGAACAGGCCGGCGCCGAGCGCCGTGCAGGCGACATCGACATAGGCCAGAACGACCGGTGTGCCGGCGAGCAGGCCAGTCGCATCGGCTGCTGCCACCGACAGCGAGGTGCTTTGCCTGGTGCCATCGACGATGGGCGGCAACAGATGCCGGAGATCGGTGACGCCGAGTACCTCGAGCACATCATCGCAATAGCCGCGCGTGCGGAAGTCGCCGAAGGTGAAGGTGCCCTCGGACGGGTCGGTGGCGCGATGGCCGGTCAACTTGAAATAGAGCCAGTCCTTGCAGTGGAACGCCGTCGCTGCATTGACAAGCATCGCGGGCATGTGGCGCTTCATGAACACGAACTGCGATCCCTGCTGGCAGGCAGCGAGCCCGCTGCCGGTCTTTTCGAAGCGCAGCCGGTCCTCCGGCCGCGCGCGGATCTCCTCGACGACCGCGGCAGCGCGCGCGTCGAGCCACAGCCAGCCCTTGGCAACCGGCTCGCCATCCTTGTCGATCAGCCAGGTACCGTCGCCCTGCCCGGTCACGGCGATGGCAATGGTCCGGCTGGCGAGATCCGGCACCTTGTCGGCAAGCTCGCGCAAGGTCGTCGCGGTATCGGCCCAGGTGCGTGTCAGGTCCTGCTCGGCGCCACCGCCCGGCAGTGTCTCGTATTTATTGGGCAGCGCGGCGGACGCGATCTGCCTGCCCGCCGTGTCAAAGGCGACGGATTTTATGACAGACGTGCCGGCGTCGATGCCGATCAGCACATCCTGCATCAAGCAAGCTCCGTGCCGTGCGAAATGGCATTGCCGCTCGCCTGATCGAAGACGTGAAGGTTTTTCGGATCGATGCTGATCTTGATCGGCGCGCCAAGCTCCAAGCGGGTTCGGTCATGTTCGACCAGGACCAGCGAACCGCCGGCGAAATCGGCGGCGATATGGGTCTGGTCGCCGAGCCATTGATTGGCCGAAACCGTCGCCGGCACACCATCCTTCGAGCGGCGGACCGCATAGGGCCTGACGCCGATGACGACGCGCTGCCGGTTGAGCAATTCGTCGCGAACCGGGCCGCTGAACGCATCCTTGTCGTAGTCGAGCGAAAGCCCGTCGGGCAGCTTGAGACTGATCTTGCCGGCAGCCGTGCCGACATAGGCCTCGAAGACATTCATCGGCGGCTCGCCGACGAAGGTGCCGGTGAACAGGTTTGCCGGCCGCTCCTTGAGCCTGTCAGGCGTATCGAACTGCTGCAGCACGCCGCCCTCCATAACGGCGATGCGGTCGGCCAGCGCATTGGCCTCGGTCTGGTCGTGGGTGACCAGAATCGCGGTCAGGCCGCGCTCCTTGATGAAGTGCTTGATGCGGCCGCGCAGCACGGCGCGAAGCTGCGGCTCGAGCTGGCCCATCGGCTCGTCCAGCAGATGCAGGTCGGCCTCGCGGATCAGCGCCCGGCCGAGGCTGGCGCGCTGCTGCTGGCCGCCGGAGATCGAGCTCGGATAGCGCTCGAGAATGTCCTCGATCTCGAGCAGCTTGGCGATGTTGGCAACCTTTGCATCGACCGCACTCTTCGCCAGCCTGGCGGCCTTGAGGGCGAAGGCCATGTTCTCGCGCACGGTCAGCGGCGGGTAGAGCGAATAGCCCTCGAAGGCCATTGCGACGTTGCGCCTGACCGGCGGCAGCATGTGCACCTTGCGGCCGGCAACCGAGATGCTGCCGCGCGAGACCTCTTCGAAGCCTGCGATCATGCGCAATGTCGAGGTCTTGCCGCAGCCGGACGAGCCGAGCAGCGCCACGATCTCGCCCTTGGCGATTTCCATCGTCAGGTTCTTGACGGCGTGTACGCCACGGTCGATCGGACCGTAGAACTTGTCGACGCCCGAAATGGTGATTGCGGTCGGGCTCATGCCGCTTCTCCGCTGCGCAAATTGACGACGTTTTTCGAGCCGATGCGCTCGCCGCTTGTGCGATCGAACAGCAGGGCGCTTTTGCTGTCGACGGCGATGTAGACCTTGCCCTCGGATTGGCCCGGTGTCCCGGAAGGACGCGAAACCAGGATTTCACGGCCGCGCACGGTGCGCACCAGCGTGACGATCTTCTCGTTGAGCGGCGTCTCGGCCTCGACCGTCACCGGGATGGCGCCGGGCGTGCGTTCATCGACAAACGCCAGCGCCTCCGGCCGCAGCCCGATCACGCAGTCGCGGCCGACCGCCGCCTCATGCGCGCCGGCGAGATGGACCTGGACGTTGGACAGGCCGACATAGATGCCCTTGGCGTCCCGCGCCGGCTTGACGTCCAGAAGGTTGATGGTCGGGTCGCCGAACAGCCGGGCAATCTCGACATTGGCCGGCTCGCGATAGATCTGCTCGGGCGTGCCGAGCTGTTTGACGACGCCCTGCGACATCACCGCGATGCGGTCGCCGAGCGCCATCGCTTCCTTGTAGTCCTGGGTGACGTAGATGACGGTCGCGCCACGATCCGCCAGCAGTCTTGGCAATTCCAGCCGCATTTCGAAGCGCAATTTGGCATCGACGTTGCGCAAGGGATCATCGAGCAGCAGCAGCGGCGGCGAGCCGACCAGGGCGCGGGCAAGTGCGGTGCGTTGCTTCTGGCCGTTGGACAGCGCCCGTGGCTTGTGGCTGAGCACATGGCCGATTTTCAACAGCTTGGCGACGCTCTCGACGCCGGTCTTTATCGTGCCTTGCGATGAGTGCTTCGCCTGCAGCGGCGTCGCAATGTTATCGAACGCCGTCATATGCGGGAACAGCGCGAAGTTCTGAAATGCCATGCCGACGCCGCGGAACTCGGCGTCGAGATCGGTCATGTCCTCGCCGCCGATGAGTATCTTTCCCTCGTCGGGGTCGATGACGCCGGCCACCAGCCGCAGCAGCACGGTCTTGCCGGCGCCGGACGGCCCGAACAGGACCAGCGTTTCGCCGTCGGCGACGGTTAGCGACAGATTGTCGAGAACAGTCTGGCTTTTATAGCGCTTGACGATGTTTCGCAGTTCGAGGCTTGCCATCGGACTATCCTTTCACCGCGCCAAGCGACAGGCCTTCGACGAGATAGCGTTGCGCATAGAGCGCGAGCGCCAGCGTTGGCGTGATCGACAGCACGATCGCCGCCGAGATCTGGCCATACTGGATGCCCGAGGAGGTGATGAAGGCAAGCGCGCCGACCGTCACCGGCTGCTTGTCGGCCGAGGCGAGCACCAGCGCAAAGACGAAGTTGTTCCAGGCAAAGATGAAGGCGAGCAGACCGGCAGCGGCAATGCCTGGGCCGGCGAGCGGCAGCGCGATCTTGCGGAAGGTGGCAAACCAGGAATGTCCGGCGATGCGGTAGGCGTATTCGATGTCGGCGGGAATGTCCTCGAAATAGCCGCGCACGATCCACAGGATCAACGGCAGGCAGATCAGCTGATAGACCCAGATCAGCCCGATATAGGTGTTGGCCAGCCCGAGCTTCTGGAAATAGAGGGTGAGCGGCAGGAGCACCAGCAGCGCCGGCGCAAACCGGAACGACAGCAGCGTAAAGGCAATGTCCTCCGAGCCGCGGAATTTGTGCCGCGCAAAGGCGTAGGCCGCCGGAACGCCGAGCAGCAACGCGACGGCAACCGAGGTGACCGACAGGAAGACGGAATTCCAGAGGTTGCGCATGAAGGCGATGTCGAGCGTGCCGGCCGCCGTCATCAGCTTGCCGGTGATCAAGGCAGTGTAGTTGGCGAGCGTCGGCTCGAAGACAAGCTGCGGCGGAATCCGCAGGATTGTCTCGTTGGTCTGGAACGACATCATCAGGATCCAGACGATCGGGAACATGAAGAAGATCACGACCAGCGCCAGGGCAATGCCGCGCAGGATGCGTTCGAGAAGCGAGGTGTGTTCCACGCCAGCCTCCTATGCCTGGCCGCGGGCGCGTTCGCGCAGCCGCAGCCAGTTCTTGATGAAAATGTTCGAGAGGAAATAGGTGATCGCCCACAGGATGATCATCAGTGCCGCCGAGCGGCCGACATTGGTCGACTGGAAGAAATTGAGATAGGCCTCGACCTGGAACACGGTCAGCGTGTCGCCCGGACCGCCCTGCGTCATGGCGTAGATGATGTCGAACTGCTGGATGGAATCAAGCAGGCGGAACAGGGTCGCCGTCAGGATGTAGGGGGTCAGCATCGGCAGTGTGATGCGGAAGAAGACGAAGCTGCGTGGCACGCCGTCGAGTGCTGCCGCCTCGAAGGGCTGCGTCGGCAGGCTGCGCAGGCCTGCAAGCAGCAGGATCATGATGAAGGGCGTGTAGACCCAAATGTCGACGAGCACGACGGTGAGCAGCGCCGTCGACGGAGACGAGGCCCAGCGGAAATCCTGCAACCCGATCAGGCTGGCGAGATAGCTGAGCACGCCGAAACCGGGATTGGTCATCAGCTTCCACATCAGCGCGGCGAGCGCCGGCGCCGTCATCAGCGGCATCAGCAGCATGATCGAGATGAAGTTGTTCAGCGTCGAGCGCTTTTGCAGCAGCATGGCGATGCCGAGACCGAGAAGCAGTTCAAGCACAACGGTGATGCCGGCGTAGAGCAGCGAGATCTCCAGCGTGTTCCAGAACTTCGGGTCGGTGAAGAAGGAGATATAGTTGTCGCCCCAGTTGAACTGCCGCGCCCAGGGTTGGCTCAACCGGTAGCGCTGGAACGAATAGACCACCGACGTCAGGAACGGGATCAGGATGCCGATGCAGACCAGCAGAGCCGGCAGGCTGAGGAGATAGGGCAGCACCCGCTTGCTGATCCTGAAGCCCGACGGCCTGTTTCTTTGTATTGTCGCCGCAGTCATCGGCTGCTCCGTCATCCTGTTGCTTCGCCGTCCCGGCCGCCCAAGGGAGCAAGGCGGCCGGTCGGGCGAGCAGGCGGCACCTTTCGGGACCGCGTCGCAAACGTATCACATCTCAAAGGCTGGCCCGCGGACGGATCAGCCTTGGCCGCGGCTTAGCCGAGCCCGGCTTCCTTGAGCTGGCTGTTGATGCTCTCGGCCAGCTTGTCGAGGCCCTCGTCGACCGGCACTTCCTTGGCCACCATCTTCTGCAGCGTCGCCGCCCATTCGGTGGTGAGATCGAAGAACAGCGGCTGCGGGGTGAACTTGATGCTGGCGCCTGGCGCCGAGACGTCGAACATCTCGACATAACCCGGATAGCTCTTGTTCAGCTTCTCGCGGAACATCTCGTCGTTCCAGACCGACTGACGAACCGGATTGACGAAGTCCATCTTGGTCGCACCGAACAATGCATGCTCGGGTCCGGATGCCCATTGCATGAAGTACCAGGTGGCGTCCTTGTCCTTGGAGAAGTTGGACATCGACAGCGACCAGATCCAGATATTGGGCGTCGGTGCCTTGGCGGCGGGATTGGCCTTGAACGCCGAGAAGGCGAGCTTGCCGGCCATCTTGTTATCGCCGCCATTCATGAAGTAGCCAAGGATGTCGGCGTCGTAAATCATCGCCGAAGCACCTGCACCGAGATCGGTGCCGACCTGGTACCAGGTGTAGGTCGACCAGTCCTTCGGGCCGCTCTCCTGGATCATCTGGACCCACTGCTTGTGGAAAGCCTTGGATTCGGCGGTGTTCATCGCGGCCGACAGCTTGCCGTCAGCCGAGACGTTCAGGTCCTTCTGGTCGAAATTGGCGTAGGCCGACAGGAAGCCCGGGTGGATCGTTGCCCAGGAGCGCGAGCCGCGCACGCCGATGCCGTAGACGCCACCGCCGACGTCCTTGGTGAGCTTCGCCGCCGTAGCGACCATCTCATCCATATTGCCGGGAACGCTGACGCCGACCTTGTCGAACATGCCCTTGTTGTAGGTGATGTTGTTCTGCTCGAAGCCCCACGGAATGCACCATTGCTTGGCGTCCGCCGAACCGAGCGCGCCGCCCGGCTGGCCGTTCCAGGCGCAGGAGTTCTTGACGCCTGGCAGGAAGTCGTCCCAGGCATATTTCGGGTTGGTCTTGGCCGGATCCTTGATCCATTCGTTGAGGTCGGTGATCCAGCCGGCCGGACCGTAGGTCCAGGTCATGTAGGCGCCGGTCATGAAGGCATCGTATTCGGGCGAGCTGGCCGACAGCGCGGCGGTAACCTTGTCGAAATAGACGTCTTCCGGGAATACGTCATAGACGACTTCCATGCCGGTCAGCTTCTTGAAATTGTCGAGGTTGGCGATCATCGCATCGGCGTAAGGATGCTTGTTGAGCAACAGCTTGATGGTTTTGCCCTTATGCGCCTGCCAGTCGAAATCAGCCGCCAGGGCGCGGGTCTGCCCGAAATTGAGCAGTGTGCCGGCGGTGCTGGCGGCAAGGCCCATTGCACCGAGGCCCTTGATCAGCCCACGGCGGTCGACTTGTCCACGCAGGAATGCGTCGATGAGGTCTTTCTCTTTCTCATGCATTTCTCTTCTCCTCCACAGGGTAGTTTCAACGAAATGGTTGCCGGCTACCCGACCGGCGTCTGTTCCACGAGCGATCGCGCCGTCCGCTCGTCGGTTATCAGGCCTTTGAGATAACGGCCCTCCAGCACTGACTTGATGGCGCGAACCTTCACCTTGCCGCCGGCGACGGCGACAATCCTGCGGTTGCTGATGTCTTCGCGCGCCAGTGCCAGCGCCCGGTCGGAAAGCGTCGTCGCAACGGCCTTTCCGGCATCGTCGAAGAAATGGCCGAGCAGTTCGCCGACACCGCCGTTGCGGCGGATCTCCTCCATCTCGCCCTTCTCGATCATACCGGTGGCGACAAGCGAGGCCTCACGTTCGGCGGTGCCGATGCCGGCGATGAGCAAGTCGGCGGACTTGGCGAGGTCGAAGACATCGCTGACGCCTTTCTGCCCGAGCAACACTGTTCGATCCTCGACCGTGTTGGCGAACATCGGTACGGGCATCACATAGGCCTCCGCACCAGTCCGCTCGGCGACGCGGTGGATGACGTCATGCGGATTGGCCGAGAACTTGCGCGTCAGGCCGCCAAGCAGCGAGACGAAACGGATCCTGCCGGCCGATATGCGCGGCAGATATTCCACGCAGGCGGCAAGCGTGCGGCCGTGGCCGACGCCGATCAGCGCCTCTTCGCCGCGTTCGATCTCGCGCTTGAGAAACTGCGCGCCAGCAATGCCGAGCGCCTTGAGCGGCAGGTCTTCGGCATCGAAGTCCGGAACCACCTCGCAGTAGTCGAGGCCGTACCGGCCGGACAACTCATCCTCAAGCTGCACGCATTCGGAGACTTCGCCGTCGATGTAGACTTTGACCAGGCCTTCCTGATTGGCCTTGGTGATCAGGCGATGCGCCTTGAGACTGGTCAGGCCAAGCCGTTTGGCGACTTCCGACTGGGTCAGGCCGCCGGCATAGTGAAGCCAGGCGGCACGGGCTGCCATGCCGGTCTCATCGTCGCGCAGCAGGCCGTTGCCAAAACCAACCATTTCCGCCCTTTGATATTTTTATCAGTTGCTGCAAAATTTTTCACAAGGCGTCGCCCGAGTCAAGCAACCGCTGCGTTTAAATCTCCGGCCAGGAGCTTGCCGGCCGGGGCCGAATAGGGGCCGCGCTAACCAACGGGCAAGAAACAACACCGACCGCGCACCATTTAAAACGTTTGCAATTTCGCTTGAAGTGATTACAAACGTTTCAAACTTCGTTCGGGAGGAACGATGCCGGCCCGCGTTACCACCCTCAAGGAACTTGCTGCGCAGCTCGGCCTGTCGATTACCACCGTTTCGCGCGCCCTTGCCGGTCACGAGCAAATTGCCTTGAAAACGCGCCAACGTGTCGCCGAGGCTGCGCATCAGGCCGGCTATGTGCCGAACACCGCAGCCCGCACGCTGGTCTCCGGCCGCAGCGGCTTTGTCGGCATGGTGCTTCCGATCCGCGGCCCCAATCTGGTCGATTCCTTCCTCGGCGAATTCGTCACCGGGCTCGGCGAAGGGTTGGTTTCGCACGGCTCCGACCTGATCCTGGCCGCAGCGGCGCAAGGCCAGTCGGAACTTTCCGTGCTTCGCCATGTCGTCGAATCCGGACGCGCCGATGGGGTCGTCGTCACCCGCATCGCCGAGGTCGACGAGCGGCTTGCCTATCTGCGTCACCGCAATTTCCCGTTCGTCGCGCATGGCCGGCTGCTCGACGGCGACTTTGCCTACCATTGGCTCGATACCGATGGCGCGCACGCATTCGGCGAGGCCTTCGACATGCTCTACGATCTCGGACACCGCCATTTCGGCCTGGTGACGATTTCCGAGCCGATGACATTTCGCCATCTCAGACAGGACGGGCTCGCCGCCGCGATCGCCCGCCGGGGCGATCCGTCCGTCAGGCTCGATGTGGCGACGGCGCCGCGTTTCGATCGCGGTGCCCGCATCCAGGCAATCAACCGGCTTCTGCACGCCACCGAGCGGCCGACGGCGATTGTCGCGCTGTTCGACGAGCTGGCGCTGACTGTGATGGAAGAGGCGGGGCGCGCCGGACTTGCCATTCCTCGCGACCTTTCGGTGATCGGCTTCGACAACATAGCCGCCTCCGCCTATGCGCCGCCGGGGCTGACCACTTTCGACGCCTCGATCCGCCGGTGCGCGCGCGAGATCGGCGAGATGCTGCTGACCGTAATCGGCGACAGGCCGGACGCGCCACTGACGCGGCTGGTCCGGCCGACACTTGTCTCGCGGGCAAGCCATGGCCCGGCACCCACAGGACGGAACTGACGCCTTAGCGGCGCACAACCAGGGAGGAAGACGACGATGAATGCGTTGAGGACATTGGCAGGTGCGGTGCTGGCGTTGTCGCTTGCTGCCGGCGCAGCACAAGCCCAGCAGGTGTTGTTCTGGTCGACACAGGCGCGACCAGTGGAAGAGACACAGAAGATGCGCAGCGAAGTGCTGAAGGGGTTTGACGGCCAGGTCGACTATCAGGTCGCCGAGGACGGGCCCTGGCTCACCCGCCTTCAGGCCGAACTGCAGGCCGGCTCCGGCACCATAGGCGTGCTCGGCGGCCTGCACGGAGACTTCTCCACCGTCGGCGCGAACCTTGTCGATCTCTCTGGCGTCGATCTCGGTGGCGTCAAGGTCAACGAGACCTACAAGAAGCTCGGCATGCTCGGCACCGGCGAGCAGAAGTACCTGCCATGGATGCAGGCCACCTTTCTGATGGCGGCCAACAAACAGGCGCTGCAATATCTGCCGGCCGGCACCGATCTCAACACCATCACTTATGACCAACTGATCGAGTGGGCGAAAAACATCGCTGAAAAGACCGGTTCGCCCAAATTCGGTTTTCCGGCCGGCCCGAAAGGGCTGAAGCACCGTTTCTTCGAGGGTTTTCTCCTTCCATCGTATACCGGCTCGATGGTGACGAAGTTCCGCTCGGCGGAGGCCGAGACGGCGTGGAATAAGTTCAAGGAATTGTGGCAATACACCAACCCGAATTCGACCAACTATGCCTTCATGCAGGAGCCGCTGCTGACCGGCGAAGTCTGGGTGGCATTCGATCACGTGGCGCGCCTCGCCGACGCCTTCAACCAGAAACCCGACGAGTTTGTCGCCTTCCCGGCGCCGGCTGGCCCGGCAGGCCGCGGCTACATGTCGGTGGTGGCCGGTGTCGCTATCCCGAAGACCTCGCCTGACATGGACAAGGCCAAGGCGCTGGTCGCCTATATGCTGAAACCGGAAACCCAGATCGCGACGGTGAAGGCGACAAACTTCTTCCCCATCGTCGACGTCAAGCTGCCCGACGACATGCCGGCCTCGGTGAAGGCCTTCAGCCCAGTGATCGCCACCATGACCGGAGCTCCCGATGCGTTGCCGGCGCTGCTGCCGATGGGACTTGGCGGCCTCGGCGGCAAGTTCAACCAGGTCTACACCGACAGCTTCGAGCGCATCGTGCTCGGCGGCGAGGATGTGCACGGCGTGCTCGACGAACAGGCGACGGCGCTGAAGGCGATCATCGACCAGGCGAAGGCGCCATGCTGGGCGCCCGACAAGCCCTCGCAAGGCGCCTGCCCGGTCGATTAAGAATCCTCCCGGGCGTCCGGATTTCCAGCGCGCCGGGCGCCCACCCCTTTTGAAGCTTCGAATAGAGAGAGCGCTCCATGCACAGCAAGGCCCTGCCCTATCTGCTGCTGACGCCGGCGACGCTGTTCCTCTGTGTCTTTTTCCTTTACCCGTTCGTGTTGGTCGCCTTCGAGGCGTTCACCCGCGACGGCGGCTTTACGCTCGACAATTTCCGTACCATGGCGGGCAGCTGGAAGTTTCCGGTCACTGTCCGCAATACGCTGCTGCTGAGCGCCATCGTCGTGCCGATCCAACTGGTGATGGCGCTGCTGATGGCAACGGTGGTGTCGCGGCTTGAAACCGGGCGCAGCGCTGCGCTTTACATCTTCGCTATTCCGCTCGGCATCTCCGATCTCGCCGCCGGGCTGATCTGGCTCGCCATCTTCGACCAGTCCGGCTTCCTGAACACCTTGCTCTCCAATCTCGGCGTCATCGACAGGCCGGTTATGTTCCTCGGCTACCAGAGCAAGCTGACGATCTTCATCGCCGTGGCGCTGGCTGAGATCTGGCGCGCGACCGCCATCATGATGGTCATTCTGGTCGCCGGCATGGGGCTGATCCCCCGGGAATACTACGAGGCGGCGGAGGTCTTTGGCGCTAGCCCGTGGAAGCGCTTCATCAAGATCACGCTGCCTCTGCTGCGCCCAAGCCTGCAGACCTCGATCATCCTGCGCGTCATCCTTGCCTTTGAGGTCTTTGCCGTGGTTGCAGCACTCGGCGGCACCAATCTGCCGGTGCTGATGGGCGAGACCTACAATTGGCAGTTCACGCTGCAGGACCACAATGTCGCCGCCGCCATGGCGCTGTTCATCCTCGCCATCTCGATCGGCTTCACGCTGTTCTTCCTGCGGGTGCTGCGTGTGCCGAAGGAGACTCGCATATGAGCACTGTCGCGGAGCTCTCGATCGCCGCGCCTGAGGCCCGCAAAGCCGGCAACTGGTTGCTGGTCGCAACGGTCATCCTGCTTTGCGTCTGGGTGCTGCTGCCGATCTATCTGTTGATCGTCAACGCGCTGTCGTCGCCGGAAGAGGTGACCGCCTTTCCCAAGCGCTTCTTCCCGTCATTCGATTTCGGCAGCCTTTCTTTCTTCATCAATTTCGCCGGCGTCGCCAAGGCGCTGTGGAACTCCGTTCTCGTCGCCACGCTGACGATGCTCCTCTCGATCGGCTTCGGCGCACCCGCGGGCTACGCGCTGTCGCGCTTCGAATTCCCGGGCAAGGAAACGTTCCGTTTCCTTGTGCTGATGACCCGCGCCTTCCCGCTGCCGCTGCTGGCGCTGCCGCTGGCGGTGATGTTCATCCGCACCGGCCTCGACGACACCGCGATCGGGCTGGCGCTGGTCCACACCACGCTGGCGCTGCCGTTTGCGGTGCTGATCACCTTCTCGCTGTTCTCCGGCATTCCCGTCGAGCTGGAGGAGGCGGCCTGGACGCTCGGCTGCACGAGATTGCAGGCATTCCGAAAAGTCATTCTGCCGCTGGCGCTGCCGGGCATCGCGGCGTCGGCGGTGTTTGCCTTCACCATCTCCTGGAACGAGGTGTTTGCTGCCGCAGTGCTCACCATAGAGAACCGGACGCTGACTGCCTTCCTGTTGCAGAGCCTCGGCGAATCGCCGCTCTACCTCAAATTTGCCGGTGGCGCGGCACTGGTCATTCCGGCGCTGATCTTCATCTTCGCCGTTCGCAAATATCTGTTCGCCATGTGGGGGATCGCCAACCGATGACGCGCACAAAAGAGAACGCCGATGGCTGAGATCGTCATCAAGCAGGTGGCAAAACGTTTCGGCGGCTTCACAGCGCTGCATTCGATCGACCTGACCATCGCCGACCAGGAATTCATGGTGCTGCTTGGCGCCTCGGGTTGCGGCAAGACCACGCTGCTGAGGATCGTCGCCGGGCTGGAAACGCCAAGCCAGGGCGAGGTCTGGATCGGCGGCCGTCGCGTCGACCATCTGCCGCCGCGCGAACGCGGCATCGCTATGGTGTTCCAGAATTACGCCGTGTTTCCGCACCTGACGGTATTCGAGAATATCGCCTTCGGCCTGCGCATGAAGAAGCTGCCGCAGCAGGAGGTCGACGGGCGCGTCAACCGCACCGCCGAGCTCATGCATATCGA
Source organism: Mesorhizobium sp. M0074 (assembly GCF_040322975.1). NCBI lineage: Bacteria > Pseudomonadati > Pseudomonadota > Alphaproteobacteria > Hyphomicrobiales > Phyllobacteriaceae > Mesorhizobium > Mesorhizobium sp. M0074. The sequence continues at coordinate 164,391 of NZ_JAMYUM010000006.1, read as the reverse complement.
ACAGCTTTTGAAGCGCTATTCGGGCCAGCTTTCCGGCGGTCAGCGCCAACGCGTGGCTGTGGCCCGGGCCCTGGCGATGGAGCCTGACGTGATCTTGATGGACGAGCCGCTGTCCAACCTAGACGCGCTGCTGCGGCTCGAAATGCGCGCCGAGCTCAAAGGTGTGCTCGCGGCGTCCAAGACCACCACCATCTACGTTACCCACGACCAGGTCGAGGCGATGAGCCTCGCCGACCGCATCGCCGTCATGCATCAGGGCCGTATCGTCCAGGCCGCCTCGCCGGTAGAGGTCTACCGCAATCCGGCGGCCCGCTTCGTCGGCTCCTTCATCGGCAACCCGCCGATGAATTTCATCCCGGCGACGAAGACGGCCGACGGCAGTTGGACCGTCGCCGGGCTGACGCTGCCCGGCCCCAAATCGGACAAGCAGACGATAGAATTCGCCATTCGCCCCGAGGATGTGGACGCCGGCAACGAAGGTATTAACGCCACCGTGCGCGTTGTCGAGCCGCTCGGACCGCACACGCTGGTCACCTGCGACGTCGAGGGCGGCCTGTTCCGCGCCATCCTCGAATCGAATGCCACGGTCGCCGTCGGCGATCACTTGCGGCTTTCGCCCAAACCCGATCGCGTCCGCTGGTTCGATCCCGAAACCACCAACGCCCTTTGATCCCCTTCGATTCTGAAAGTACGAACGCCCCGATGATATCTCTTGCTGTCGACGAAACCATCGCCCGCGCCGTCGAGGTGCTCAGGGAAAATGACCAAGGCACCTATACCATACCGACCAAGGGGCTCTACCCGTTTCAGTGGAACTGGGATTCCTGCCTGACCGCGCTCGGCCTTGCCCACTATGACGAGGCGCGCGCCTGGACCGAGATCGACACGCTGTTCGCCCACCAATGGCCAGACGGCATGGTGCCGCACATCGTCTTCCATGTCTGGAGCGACGGCTATTTCCCCGGGCCGGAGGTCTGGCGAACCAACCGCCCGACTGCCACCTCCGGCATCACCCAGCCGGCGGTCGCCGGCTTTGCCGTGCGCCGCTTGTTCGACCAGGCCAAGGACAAGGCCCTGGCGGCCGATCGCGCCCGCGCGCTGTTGCCGAAAATCGATGCCTGGCACCGCTGGTTCTACGAAAATCGCGACCCGGACGGCGAAGGGCTGGTCGCCATAATCCACCCATGGGAGTCCGGCCGCGACAACTCGATCGACTGGGACGAGGCGTTCGAGCGCGTGCCGACCGAAGGCGTCGAGCCCTACACCCGCCGCGACATCCTGCACGCCGATCCGGCGCATCGTCCAACCAAGGCACAGTATGACCGCTATGTCTGGCTGTTGCAGCATTTCCGCGGGCTTGGCTGGGATAATGCCCGGCTGCACGATGCCTCGCCATTCCAGGTCGTCGATCCCGGCTTCAACGCCATCCTGATCCGTTCCGCCGCCGACCTTGCCGATCTCGCCGAGGCACTTGGCGAAACCGAAATCGCAGAAGCCAATCGCGCCCGTGCCGAAAAGGGGCTTTCGGCAATGGAACGGCTGTGGAGCGACGCGCATGGCCAGTACATTTGTTTCGACCGAGTGGCCGGAAAGCATGTTGACAGCGCGTCGGTCGGCGGCATTCTGTCGGTATTTTCGGCCATCCCGGAAAGCCGGGCAGCGACCATCGCTGCAACGATCGAGCGCATCGCCGGCAAAGCGCGTTACATCGTCCCGTCGCACGATCCTGAGGATGGGCGCTTCGACCCAAAGCGCTACTGGCGCGGCCCGGTCTGGCTGGTGGTCAACTACATGATCGCCGACGGCCTTGCCGCCGCCGGCCACAGCCAAATCGCACAACGGATCACGCAATCCAGTCTCGAGCTGATCGCCGAGAGCGGTTTTGCCGAATATTACGATCCCCTCAGCGGCGAGCCGCTCGGCGGCAATCGCTTCACCTGGACCGCGGCAATGGTGATCGAGTTCCTGAAGGGCAGAGCCTGAACGCTTCCGCCTAGGCCGCCGGCTACCAAAGCCCGTTCTGTCTGCCGAATAACAGTCGACCCCATTTGCGTCTGAGGCATGTCCCGGCCCATCAAAACAGGGCCAAGGCATGCCAATCTTCACCATGCCAGAGCTATAATAATTCTTCACAAACCGCTATCTATACTGCGTCGGGGCGGGGAGAAGCGCGGCTTGGAATTCGATCTGAAAACCATTGAGGCGCTTGCTCCCGATCAGGCGTCGCTGAGCGCCGCCTCCAAGCTCACCAAACGAACGAACTGGCCGCGGCTCGAAAAGCATGAGCAGCAGGCGCTCATCTGGGGCGAATGCCAGGGCTCCGGCTCCAATCCTTATCGAGTGGTGGTCGACACGGGTGATCACGGCTACAAATGCACCTGCCCTTCGCGCAAATTCCCATGCAAGCACACTCTGGCCCTGATGTGGATTGCCGCCACCGCGCCAGCCAGTTTTGCCGCTGCCAATACCACGCCGGAATGGGTGAATGACTGGCTTGGCCGACGCAGGAAGACAACGCCACAGCCGGCGCAACCGGTACCCGGTGCGGAAGCCAAGCGCATCGGCGAAGCCTCACAAGCCGACGAGAGCACCGCCATTGAAGACATCGCGGCGCTGGAGCGTCGCGAGGCGGCGCAGCGCAAGCGGGCGGAAAGCACACGAGAAGCAGTGTCGGCTGGGCTCGATGAGCTTGACCAGTGGATTGCCGACCAGTTACGGCTCGGTCTGTCCGGGTTTGTCGACGCCAGCAGCGACCGTTGCCGGCGGATTGCTGCGCGGCTGGTCGATATGAAGGCAGCCGCGCTCGCCGGCCGTATCGACGAGATTCCGTCGCGGCTGATGGCGCTGCGCAGCGAGGAACGGTCTGATGCGGCAATCCGCGAGCTCGGCAAGCTCGTGCTGCTGGCCAAGGCGTGGCGGTCGGAGCCCGACGACCCCGAGCTGAAGCGCCTCGTATCAACGTCGGAACCCCGCGAACAGGTTCTCAGCAGTCCGGATGCAAGACAGGTTGAAAGCCTCTGGGAAGTTCTCGGCGAGAAGATCGAGAGCCGCCGCGATGGTCTGGTCAGCCATTCGACCTGGCTGCTCGATTTGAAAAGCGCCACCCCGCAATTTGCCGTGCTGCTCGACTTTTTCCCGGCTTCGGCCGGGCGCCGGTCCAACGCTTTTGCACCAGGCGACCGTTTCAATGCCCGACTGGTGTTTTATCCATCACGCCTGCCGCTCCGCGCCCTCGTGGTGGAGCGCATGGGGGAGGTTGTGCCCGGCGCGTGGCCCGATTTTGCTTTTGGCACCGCGAAGGATCCGCTCGCCACGCATGCTTCCCATCAGGACGCCGCGCCCTGGATCGCCGATTGTCCCCTCATGCTGCCGCCCGGTGCTATCCTGCTCGACGATCGGGGCACGGCATGGTGGCAGGCGGAGGATGAACCGCAGGGGATCGCCTTGCCGATCGCCGGCGCGGTAGATCAAACCTTGCTCGGCCTCGACCTTGCAGCCACGGCAGCGCTCTGGAACGGCGCCCGGCTTGAGCTTCTGGCGGCGCAAAGCGAGTTCGGGAGGCTTGATCTGGCGTGAACGAAAGCGAGCAAACAGGCCTGGCGGCAATGCGCGATTGCTGGATCACCGGCGGTGCTACGTTCGATCTGGCTCCGGCCGGATGGAAGGCAATCGCCGGCGGTGCAAGTCCCGACGAACAGGAGCGCCGGCTCCTGGCAATCGCAGCACAAGCGCTCGACGTCGCGCTGCGGCCGGCCGCGCCGACGACACTCAAGCGTCGTCCGCCGCTGCCCAGACTTGCCCTGCCCATTCTGCCGGCACGATTTCGGCCGTTGTTGAGAGCCGCTCTGAAGCACGCCGCCGACGCGAGGCGAAAGGCACGCGTGGCGGCGCTCGTCGCCAGCCGCGGCTTTGTGCTCCATCCCATGGACTGGATGCCCTCGGATCAGAACAGCCCTGACGTCTACGCACCATGGGTAGACTGGCAAGCAAGCATGAACGGGGAAAGGCTTGCCCCACAAGAGAAACTGACTGCGGAAAACTGGGATGAGTTCTATCCCGCCGCGCGACGCTTGGCCCTTGCCGATATGCGCCGTACTGACCCGACATCGGCTCGAATGTTGATCGAAGCCAAGGCGTCGGGCGAACCGGCGGAAGTCAGACTTGCGCTGGTCGAGCTTATGCGCTTCGGCCTGAGTGCCGAGGACGTGCCTTTCCTGAAAAGCCTTTCCGCCGACAGGTCCGGCAAGGTGCGCGAACTGGCTGGCCGGCTGCTGGCAAGATTAGGAGAGCACGTTCGCCCGAGCGACGGTGGACCGGACGATCCCGTAGCCGAACTCGCCGCCTTTATCACTGAAGGCAGATCGGGCTTCATCCGCCGCCGGACGATCTACACTCCAGCAAAACTAAAATCCCAAGCGCAGGAGCAACGCCGCGCCGAACTGTTCGAGATATGCAACCTCGTCGAGGTTGCCGAACGGTTCAACACTACGGAAGCCGAATTCATAGGAGGCTGGCAATTCGGTGCCGACAATAAAGCCGACATCCTGATCGCACGAATGGTCGCCGCCTCAGGGAGCGAAGCCGCCCTTACGCAGATGGCGGATACACTTATCGCCGAAGGCGGCAAACCGGCGCTGTTCGTGCTTCACCTCATGCCGCGCCTGGACAGCCGCAGAAAGCGTGTCCTCATCAGGCTGATCCTCAAGGAGACAACTTATCTTGGCATGATCAACCTGGCGGAAGGCATCGATGTCGACTGGCTGGAATGGGACGACCTGACGAATGGACAGGCGCTCGCCGCACTGCGTTCCGCCGCCGGCGGAAAAGACGACGCCGCGCGGCGGGGTCTCGACGATGTACTGGAGACGATCGGCTTCCTTGCCACCGCGACCACGGCAGCGAAATTGATCGACGACATGGTCGCGGCGGGCGTGCCGCCCGCGGCTCCTTCACTCGGGCTTCTACGTCTCAATGCATCACTGGCGGGGCCTGGAAGCAACACATGACCAATCCGGAGAACAGCAAAATGAACGCAGCCATCCGCCTCCCGGTCGAGCAGGCCTACGCTTCGGAATTGCAGGCGCTGGCGCGCGATGACGACCGGCAGAGGCCTGCCGGCTGGAGCCTGTCGCCACAGGCTGTGCTGACCTATTTGCTAGGCGGGAAGGCCGGTGACGGCACCTTGGTAACGCCAAAATATGTCGGTCGCCGCCGGTTGATGGAAACCGCGGTAGCGACGCTCGCCACCGACCGTGCACTCTTGCTGCTCGGCGTTCCCGGAACCGCCAAGTCCTGGGTGTCTGAACATCTTGCCGCCGCCATCATGGGCGACTCGACGCTGATCGTGCAGTGCACGGCCGGCACCGACGAGAACCAGATCCGCTATGGCTGGAACTATGCGCAGCTACTGGCAAAGGGCCCGAGCCAGGAAGCGTTGGTGCCGACGCCGCTCTACCGAGCCATGCAGAACGGCAAGCTCTGCCGGCTGGAGGAACTGACCCGCATGGGCTCAGACGTGCAGGACACGCTGATCACCGTGCTTTCCGAAAAGATGATGCCTATCCCGGAATTGAACACCTCGATCTACGCCCAGCGCGGCTTCAACATTATCGCCACGGCAAACAACCGCGACAAAGGTGTCAACGAGCTCTCCTCGGCGCTCAAGCGTCGCTTCAATGTCGTGGTGCTGCCATTGCCGGAAGACATGGCCGAAGAGGTGGCGATCGTCTCCAAACGGGTCGACGAGATGGCTGGCGGACTCGACCTGCCGGTGCCGAAAAATGTCGGCGAGGAGATCGCCCGTGTGCTGACCATTTTCCGCGAATTGCGCTCCGGCGCGACTGCCGACGGCAAGGTGACGCTGAAGACGCCTTCCGGCTCGCTGTCGACCGCAGAAGCGATCGCCACGATGGTTGGCGGGCTCAGCCAGGCGGCGTGGTTCGACAGTGGCAAGCTCGGCGCCGAAGGTCTCGCCGCCAGCCTTGTCGGCGCGATCGTGAAGGATCCGGTACAGGACAAGGTGGTGCTGGAGGAATATCTGGAAACCGTGCTCAAGAAGCGGGCCGACTATGCCGGCTATTACGCGGCGCTGAACGCAGCGATCTGACGCCATGGGCCACGGCGACATTGCCTATTTCGGGATACGCCATCACGGGCCGGGTTCCGCCGACAGCCTGGTGCAGGCACTGAAGGATTTGAACCCGGTCGCCGTGCTGATCGAGGGACCGATCGACGCCTCTGAGCTTCTGCCCATGCTGGCCCGCCCCGAAATGCAGCCGCCTGTGGCGCTCCTTTGCTATCCGGAGGACGATCCGGCTTCGACAAGCTTCTGGCCTTTTGCCGAGTTCTCGCCCGAATACCAGGCGGCGCTTTGGGCTGTGGGCAATAAGGCGACGTTGCAGTTTATCGACCTGCCGTCATCGGCACGGTTCACCACTGCTGCGATCGGTGGCGCGGAGGACACCGATGCGACCGAAGCTACCCAAGCCCCCGAGGATGGTGACGCGGCTCCGCTTCCGCGTGATCCGATAGCCATGCTGGCACACGCCGCCGGTTATGAGGACGGCGAAAGCTGGTGGTCGGACATCATTGAACAGAACCCGGAACCCGGCCCCATATTTGCGGCCATCGCCGATGCGATGACGACACTGCGGAATGGTGAGGGTCCGATCGCGCAGTTCGAAGCCAAGCGCGAGGCGCATATGCGGCTCGAAATCGCCAAGGCGCGTAAGCAGTTCGACGGGCCGATCGCCGTCGTCTGCGGGGCATGGCATGTGCCGGCGCTGCAGGCCACCCACACTCAGAAAAACGATCAGGTCCTGATCAAGGGAATTGCCCGGCGCAAGAGCACAATGACATGGGCACCGTGGACGGGACCGCGCCTGGCGCGGGGATACGGCTATGGCGCGGGCGTTGTCGCACCGGGCTGGTGCAAGCATCTCTGGCGCACGCGCGGCCGGCGCGATGCGGCGACCCTGTGGCTTGCGACGATCGCCGCCGTGCTGCGGGCGAAGGGTCACCTGATCTCGACCGCTTCGTTGATCGAAGCGGAGCGGCTCGCCCGGACGCTAGCCGCGATTCGCGAACGACCGAAACCCGGATTTGAGGAATTGCGCGACGCCGCGATCGCCGCCCTCTTCAACGGCGAAGCGTTGCTGTGGGGGCTGGTCGAGGCCGAGCTGCTTCTGGGTTCGGACGTCGGCGAAATTCCGCCCGACACACCGCTGGCGCCACTGATCGAGGATCTGCAGCGTAGCCAAAAGGCGGCGCGCCTAAAACCCGAGGCGCTGGAGCGGGAACTGTCGGTCGACCTGCGAAGCGAGAGCGGGGTGTTTCGCTCGACATTGCTGCATCGGCTGCACGTGCTTGGTGTGCATTGGGGCAGACTGACCGATGCCGGTCGCAGCCGTGGCACCTTCCGCGAGCGGTGGACCCTAGCGTGGGAACCGGAATATGCCGTTCGTCTGGTCGAGAACCTGATCTACGGGCCGACCATCGAAAAGGCTGCCAATGGCCGCCTGATCCAGATGATCGAAACGGCGGCGACGCTCGATACGCTTGCGGCACTGGTCCAGAGCGCCATCACTGCAGGCCTGTCGGAAGCATCGACTGCCGGCCTCACGGCGTTGGAGGCACGCGCGGCGCGCAGCAGTGAATGCCTGGAGATCCTGGCGTCGGTGCCGCCGCTCGCCGACATTGTCCGCTACGGCGAGGCCCGCAAAACGCAAACGGACCGGCTGTCCGGCCTCATGGAGCGGCTGATCGTCGAAGGTGCGATCGCGCTTCCCTACGCTGCGCGCGATCTGGATGAGCAGGCCGCCGCGACACTGGTTGGTGCGATGCGCAAGGCCGATGAGGCGATCAGGCTGGTCGAACCCGGCCAAGACGTGCTGGACGGATGGCGCAACGGGCTGGCGGCCGTACTGGAGGCGTCACGGTCGACGGCGCTGCTGGCCGGGTGCGCCGCACACCTGCTGTATGAAGCTGGTCGCCTGTCCGCCGAAGCCGCTGCCGGGCTGCTCGGGCGACGCCTGTCACCGGGGACGCCTGTCACTGACGCGGCCGGGTTCTTCGAAGGCTTCTTCAGCACAGCCGGTCAACGGCTGATTTATGACGAGGGTCTGCGCGGTGCGGTCGATGGGTGGCTCAGATCCCTGGACGAAGATGCTTTCATCGCGCACCTGCCGTTGCTGCGCCGCGTCTTTTCCAATCTGGATCGCATGGAACGCCGCCGGCTGATCGAAGCGGTCCTCGGCCGCGCCGCGCGCTTGCCGGCTGGCCTGACGCCGACGCCGGATGGCGGCGAGGCATGGCGCCGGCACCTGGGGCTGCTTGGACCATTGCTCAACGGAGAAACCGGCAATGGATGACGAGGCCGAAATGAACGAACCCGGCCCGCTCACTGCCGATGGCGGAAGGGAGCGCCGCTGGCGACTGGCGATCGGCGCCGATGACGAAACGTCTGGGGCACTTTCCAGCGACGACAAACGGCTTTCGGCGGCACTCGACGCTCTCTACGGCGACGGCATTAGCGCCGCTTCTGCCGACCCACGCAAGCGGCGTGGCGGCCTTGGCCGGTCGGCGCCGCGCGTTGCACAATGGATGAGCGACATCCGCTCCTTCTTTCCGGCGCAGGTCGTCCAGATCGTCCAGAAGGACGCCTTCGAACGGCTGGACCTGAAGCAGATGCTGATGGAACCGGAATTCCTCAAGGCGATCGAGGCGGACGTCAATCTCGTCGCCGACCTGATTTCGCTGCGCTCGGTCATGCCGGCCAAGACCAAGGACATTGCCCGGACGATCATTGCCGATATCGTCGGCAAGCTGATGCAGAAGCTGGAGCAGAAGACCGCCGAGGCGATACGCGGCGCTCTCGATCGATCGAGACGCACCAACCGCCCGCGTGCACGCGATATCGACTGGCAGCGCACTATTTCGGCGAACCTTCGCCACTATCAACCCGAGCATAGGACCATCGTGCCGGAGAAACTGGTCGGCTTCATGCGCAAGCAGCGCCGGCTTGTCGATCTGGATGAGGTCGTTCTCTGCGTCGACCAGTCCGGCTCGATGGCAAGCTCGGTGGTCTACGCCTCGATCTTCGCGGCTGTGATGGCCTCGCTGCCGGTTGTGCGCACCAAGCTTGTCTGCTTCGATACGGTGATCGTCGACCTGACCGAAGAGCTCAGCGATCCCGTCGAGGTGCTGTTCGGCGTGCAGCTTGGCGGCGGCACCGACATCAATCAGGCGGTCGCCTATTGCGCCGACCGTATCGAACGGCCCACCAAGTCGCATCTGGTGCTGATCACCGATCTCTATGAAGGCGGTAATGGCCAGGATCTGCTGCGGCGACTGGCAGCGCTGGTTCGATCCGGCGTAAATGTCGTCGTGCTTCTGGCGCTGACCGATCAAGGCCGGCCCGGCTACGATCCCACAATGGCAGGCTCGGTAGCAGCCCTTGGTATTCCCGTCTTTGCCTGCACGCCGGATCTGTTTCCGGACATGATGGCTGCGGCCTTACGCCGCGACGATATCGGAGCATGGGCGGCAGGCGCCGACATCAAGGTGGTCCGCGCCGAAACGCAGGCGTCGAGCCACCCATCACCAACTGCCACAGTTTGACAAAACGCGGTCCGCGCCTATGGTCGACCTGTTACACAGGAGCGGTGCATGGCGACAGCAACCGACTGCATTTTTGGCGGGTTTTCCGCATGTTTCTTTCCAGCGAAATTCGCGTCAAGCCGCTCCTGCAATCCTCGCCGGTCTTCGCGTGCGTTGCATCGATATCTGCGCGCCAATAGCATCCGTGAGCGCCCTCTCCTCGCGAACCGCCGAGCTTCTGTCGCGACTTGAGGGTCGGCTCGATCGGTCGGCGATCGTCTCGGCAGATGAGGCCGGGCCGCGTTACAGGGAAGACCCCGACGGCAAGACCGGTGCGCGGCCGGAGGTCGTGCTGCGACCGCGCACTGCCGGCGAGGTGTCGGACATACTGCGCCTGTGCAATGAGGCGGGGCAGAGGCTCGTGGTCCAGGGCGGCCGGACCGGGCTTGCCGGCGGCGCTCGCATCCAACCCGGCGAAGCTGTGCTGTCGCTGGAGCGCATGACTTCCGTTGAAGCTCTCGACCGCGAGGCGGCGACCATCATCGCCGAGGCCGGCGCGCCGCTGCAAGCGGTGCAGGAAGCCGCCGATGCGGCCGGCTTGCTGTTCGGCGTCGACATCGGAGCGCGCGGCACGGCCACCGTCGGTGGCAATGTCGCCACCAATGCCGGCGGCATCCGTGTGCTGCGCTACGGCATGTACCGGGCGCAGGTGCTTGGGCTGGAAGCGGTGCTTGCCGACGGCAGTATTCTGACCTCGCTCAAGGGTTTGGCGAAGGACAACTCCGGCTACGATCTCAGCCAATTGTTCATCGGCAGCGAAGGCACGCTCGGCGTGGTCACACGCGCATGCCTGCGGCTGCATCCGAAGCCGGCCACCGAGATCAACGCCTTCTGCGCGCTTGCTTCGCTCGACGCGGCGATCACGTTGCTTGCGCTGCTCAGGCGGAAGCTCGGGCCCTTGCTGTCGGCCTATGAGGTGAATTTCGCACCGCTCTATGGCGCCATGATCGCCGGCATGGAGGCGCAGGCGCCGCTGCCCGCCGGCTCGCCCGTCTATGTGCTTGCCGAGATACAGGGCAGCGAGCCCGACCGCGACGGCGAACGTTTTGCCGCGGTGCTGATGCAGGCGGTTGAAGATGGCGTGATCGACGACGTGGTCGTCTCGCAATCGCCGCGCGAATTCCGGGCGCTCTGGGCGGTGCGAGAAGAGGCCAACCGTTTCCTGTTTTCGATGGCAGGCCTGATCGGCGTCGATATCAGCATCCCACTGGCGAGAATGGCGACTTTCCTGGGCGAAACAGAAGCCGCCATCAGGGCCGTCGACCCTGGCGCCGACATCTACGTCTTCGGCCATCTCGGCGATGGCAATCTGCATTATCAGGTCCGCACCGCGGATCCGGCGGCCGCATACGGCATCGTGTACCGCGGTGTTGCCACCGCCGGCGGTGGCGTTTCGGCCGAACATGGCATCGGCCTCGACAAGAAGGAATGGCTGCACCTTGTGCGCAGCGACGCCGAGATCGCGGCCATGCGCCGCCTGAAAGTAGCCTTCGACCCGAACAACATCCTCAATGCCGGGCGCATCTTCGACCTCGCGCCGGGCTGAAATCGAAGGCCGGTAGCGCTGGCCGGATACTGTCTCTATCTGGTCGCGCTCTTCAATTCCGCATGCGCAACCGCAATGCGGGCAGCAAGCGCGGCGTTGTTGCGGACCAGCGCGATGTTGGCCTTCAGGCTGCGGCCTTGCGAAAGCTCATTGATGCGTGCGAGCAGAAATGGCGTTAGTTCCTTGCGCCCGATGCCGCGCTTCTCGGCCTCAGCCACGGCCGCTGCGATCGTGCCGTCGATGAACGCCGGATCGAGCGCGTCCGCTTCGGGGATAGGGTTGGCGACGAGAATGCCGGTGCCGGATTCCATCTCGTCATGCAGCAGCATGGCTCGCGCGATCTCGTCGGGCGTGTCGAGGCGATGATCGGCCTTGAGCCCGCTAGAGCGGGTGTAGAAGGCCGGAAAATCGTCGCTCCGGTATGCGATCACCGGCACACGCTGGGTCTCCAGGTATTCCAGCGTCTTCGCAATATCGAGGATCGACTTAACTCCGGCGCAGACGACGGTCGTGCCGGTTTGGCCGAGTTCGGTCAGGTCGGCGGAGATATCGAAAGTGGCTTCGGCGCCGCGATGCACGCCGCCCACGCCGCCGGTCGCAAAAATGCCGATCCCGGCTAAAGCGGCGATCCGCATCGTCGCCGAGACGGTGGTTCCGGCCGAGCCGCCGCGCACCATGATGGCGGCGAGATCGCGCCCGGAAGCCTTGACCACGCCCTTTGCCGCTGCCAGCTCTTCCAGTTCACGGTCGTCGAGGCCAACCTTGATCTTGCCGGCGACCACTGCGATCGTGGCGGGCACGGCGCTGTTTTCACGCACTACGGTCTCGACACCACGGGCAGTTTCCAGATTGGCCGGATATGGCATGCCGTGGGTGATAATCGTCGATTCCAATGCCACCACCGCGCGGCCTTCATCAAGCGCAGCAGCGACTTCATCGTTCAGGCGGACAAGGAAAGGTTTCATATCATCTCGCTTTCAGGCAGGAATGCGGTACATGCCGGCGGCAAGGAAGCGCGGCGACAGATCGGGATGGACGCTGGATTCGCTCTCGGTGGTCAGTGTGGCAAGCAGCGCGCCGGTGCGCACGGCATGAGCGACCGGCTCACCCGAAAGCACCTTGTACAGTGTGCCGGCGATCATCGCGTCACCGGCGCCGGTGATATCGACGGGCTGCGCCGGGACGGAGTGCATGGTCGTCACACCGCTCTCGGTCGCAACCGCAAATCCATGCGCGCCCACGGTCACGACCACCTCGCCGGCGCCGGCCGCGCGCAGCGCTGCCGCTGCTTCCTCCGGCGTCAGCCGCCTGTCGGCATCCGTCATGCCGAGCATCGTATTGGCCTCGTCATGATTGGTGAACAGAAGATCGATGCCGGTCAGGTCCTTCGGCAGGCGCGCTGATTTCGGCGCCGATACCGTGTCGACTGCGAGCTTGAAGCGCGCACCCTGCTTGCGCGACATCAGTGCTGCGAGGGTCGCGGCCGGCAGATTGCAGTCGATGAACACCCATGTCGCCGAAGCCAGATGCGGCCAGAAGCGGTCGAGATAGGACGACGAAAACAGATCGAAGATCTCCATGTCGGCAATGCCGAGCACGAGGTCGTTGTTGCGGTCGAGGATGGCCGCGTATTCCGCCGTCGGCCGTTCCGTGGTGGTGATGACCTGGCTGACATCGGCGCCGAGGTCGCGCAGATGCCGCACCAGTGAGCGGCCGGTTTCATCGTCGCCGACGATCGAGACGAAGCTTATGTCGACGCCGAGGCGGGCAAGGTTTTCGGCGACGTTGCGGGCAACCCCGCCGAAGCTGCGATAGCCGTCGACCGGGTTCGACGTCTCGAAAATCAGATCCTTCTTGGCGTGGTATTTGCGGTCGAGCACCGCGCCGCCGACGCAGACCATGCGCTTGGACGTCGGCAAGACGTAACCACGGCCGAGAATGTATCCCTTGTTGACGAGTTGCACGATGTGGGCCGCGACCGTCGAGCGGGCGATGCCGAGCACCGTTGCTATGTCCTGCTGGCCGGCGAATGGGTTCGCCGCAATGAGGTTGAGAACCGCTTGTTCCTGTGCTCCAAGGTCGTCCATTGTCTCACCCGGCCGTCAAATTCGAGGCTGAACGCTTTCGCAACAACAGATGACATTGTCAACATTTGTTTCGACCGGCGGCATTTGACCAATCAGCGCTCCCGCGACTCTCTGCCAACCGGACGAAGAAAGCGGGTGAGCACATTGAAGAAAGCTATTTCACCAAGGAGGACGAAAGTTGCTCTTGTCGGCGTGCAGCGCCAGGGAGGAACTGAGGCCTTAACGCGAGACGGCGAAGAGCGCTAAGCCTTCAGCACCGAGACGGCCAATTCGCTGTTGTGGACGTATTCGTTGGCGTCAGGTTGCTTCTGCACGAGCAGGATGAACAGCAGGTCGGTCAGCGTCAGTTGTGCGTCGCGTGCGGTTATCGACGAAGAGCGCGCGCGCTCTTCGTTGGCGATCGTGTGCAGGCGAATGTCGGCAACCCGGCTCAGCGGATTGTCGCGAAGTCCAGTGACGGCGATCACGGTCGTGCCACGTTTGCGGGCAAGTTCGGCTATCCGCAGGGTTTCGATGCTCGCCCCGGAATAGGAGAGCGCGAACAGCACGTCACCTCGTCCAAGCGTCGAGACATTGGCCATCTGCACGTGGCTGTCGCTGTCGTGCAGCACGTTGCGGCCGAGCTTCATCAGCTTGTAGGAGAAGTCGCGCGCCACCAGCGAGGATGCGCCGACGCCGGCCAAATGAATACGGCGCGCATCGTTCAACGCTTCGAGGGCCTTGCCGATTTCCTGCTCGGTGTTGGCCGCGACGGTCTGTTGCATCGACAAAAGCTTGCTGCCGATCAGCTTGCGCAAGATGACCAGATAGCTGTCGCCGACCTCGATCGAACCGTGGATCATGCCGGCCGGCACGTGCCATTCCTGCGACTTGGCCTCGCTGACGGCGAGCTTAAGCTCCTGATAGCTGGAATAGCCGAGCTTCTGGCTGAACTTGACGACGCTCGACTGGCTGCGGCCGATCTCGGCGGCAAGCGCCGCCGTCGACAGGCGGAGCATCTCGTCGGGATTATCGACGATATACCGACCGATCTCGCGGTCGCCGGGCGCCATGACTTCGAGCTTGGCCTCGATCTTCTTCAGGACGGACATGCGTTCCTCCATTGCCTGTCATCGACAATGCCAAGCCAAGGAATAAATTATTCCGTCTCTGATTGACAGCGAAGAATGAACCATCAAATCTCGACTGGTGCGGTTGCGGCCCAGCCTTCGGGCATGTCGACGATTCGGACATGAAAGATCGTAGACACGCCGACAGCTCGGGATTAGGTCAGAGCCATGGACAAATTGCGGATCGTCGGCGGGCACAGGCTTGAGGGCGCGGTGACGATCTCCGGCGCCAAGAACGCGGCCTTGCCGCAAATAGCAGCGGCGTTGCTCAGCCCCCATCCGCTGCAGCTGACCAACCTGCCTGAGGTGACGGATGTCGACAACATGCTTGGCGTCGTCGGCCTTCATGGGGCCGAAGTCACCAGATCGGCCCATGCCGCCACAATCGATACCAGTGCTGCCGCTTCCAGGGAGACAAGCTACGATACCGTCAGGCGCATGCGCGCGACGGTGCTGGTTCTCGGTCCACTGCTTGCCCGCTTCGGCCATGCCCGGGTCTCGCTGCCTGGCGGCTGCGCGATCGGCGCACGGCCGGTCGACATGCATGTCGCCGCACTTGCCGCACTTGGCGCCGATATCGCGATCGAAAACGGACTGATCGTCGCGTCTGCGCCGGGCGGACTGAAAGGCGCGCGCATCGTTTTGAGCTCGCCGTCGGTCGGCGCGACCGAAACGGCGATGATGGCGGCGACGACGGCAAACGGCGAGACCGAGATCCTCAACGCGGCCCGCGAGCCGGAGGTGGCCGATCTTGCCGCCTGCCTGAACGACATGGGCGCGCGGATCGAGGGCGCCGGCACGCACCGCATCCTGATCGGGGGCAGCACAGATTGGCGCGCCGCCACGCACGACATCATCCCGGACCGGATAGAGGCCGGCACCTATGCCGTCGCAGCGGCCATCACCGGCGGTCAGCTCGAGCTCACCCACGCGCGGCTCGAGCACATGGCATCCGTCGTCCAGCTGCTCGAAGCAGCCGGTGTGAAAATATGGCCGGGCGACCGCGGGCTGATCGTATCGAGAGACGGGCCGCTCAAGGCGGTCGACGTGACGACGGAGCCCTATCCGGGCTTTCCGACCGATCTCCAGGCGCAGTTCATGGCGTTGATGTGCTGTGCCGAGGGCGCTTCGCTGTTGCGCGAGACGATCTTCGAGAACCGCTTCATGCATGTGCCTGAACTGATGCGGCTCGGCGCCAATATCAAGCTGCAAGGCACCATGGCGCTGGTGCGCGGAGGCGAGAAGCTGAAGGGCGCGCAAGTGATGGCGACCGACCTGCGCGCCTCCGTCTCGCTGGTGCTGGCAGCGCTGGTGTCGGAGGGCGAGACGACGATCAATCGCGTCTATCATCTCGACCGCGGGTACGAGCAGTTGGACCGCAAGCTCCGGCTGTGCGGCGCCCAGATCGAACGAATAAGGCAATGAGTGCCGGTGGGGCGTCTCCGCATTATTTCCTGGGCGTCGATGGCGGCGGAACCGGCTGCCGGGCGCGTATCGAAGACGAGGCAGGAAGCGTGCTCGGGCAAGGCCTGTCGGGCCCGGCGACAACGCGACTCGGTATAGAGGTGGCCTGGGCCTCGATTGCCAAAGCCTTTGGCGCGGCGATCGAAGAGGCAGGGTTCGCGGCGGCGGAAATCGCCAGGATCCGCGCGGGTATCGGTGTTGCCGGCATCGGCCGTAAGGGTGCGCTCGAGGCGTTTCATGGCATCGAACAACCCTTTGCGAGCATCGACTTCCTCAGCGACGGCGTCGCGGCTTGCCTTGGCGCGCATTCGGGTCAAGACGGCGCCATCGTCATAGCCGGGACCGGTTCGATCGGGCTCGGCTTTGTCGAAGGGCGCGACCTGCGCGTCGGCGGCTACGGTTTTCCGATTTCCGACGAGGGCAGCGGCGCCGATCTTGGACTGAAGGCAGTGCAGCTTGCCTTGCGAGCCCATGACGGCCGGCATGAGCGGACGGCGCTGCTGGCCGAGGTGATGCAGCGCTTCAAGGACGATCCGTTCGAGGCGGTGGCCTGGATGGACCGCGCCAGCGCGACGGACTATGCCGCCATGGCGCCGATGGTGATCCGCCATGCCGACCAGGGCGATCCGGCCGGTCGGCGGATCGTGCAAGGCGCTGCCGAGCAGATCGACACCTTCGTGCGGGTGCTGTTCGAAAAAGGCGCGCCGCGGGTTACGTTGCTCGGAGGGTTGTCCAGCCCGCTTGAGCCATGGCTCGCTCCCGACGTCCGCCGACGGCTGAAGCCGGCCGACGGCGATGCGGTTTCGGGAGCCATAATCCTGGCCAGAAAATCCCTCTGCCGCCAGTGATGCCTTGCTCGGCAAGGAATATAATATTCCTACTTTCCGTTGACAGAGGGAATATCGAATTCTAAAAAGTTAACGAAACAGAACCGGCGCAGCCGGTACGGAGCCGACGGCCAGGTGCAAGCACTGGACGCCGCTTGCCGCGGGCATCACAGTCCTGCTCGCAGTCGCACTTGAAAGTAAGCGAAGTGGTCGAACAAGGGTTGATGTCGGAGCTGGAGCGGCTGGTTTCCGAGGACCGGAACCCGAAGACCATGGACATCGATCTGTTGCCGACCCTCGAGGTGCTGCGCAAGATCAATGACGAGGACAAAGGCGTTGCGGCAGCCGTCGAGAAGGTCATCCCCGATATTGCTGCGGCCGTGGACCGGATCGTGAGCGCGTTCCAGAACGGTGCACGCCTTGTCTATATGGGGGCTGGCACCAGCGGCCGGCTCGGCGTCCTCGACGCCTCGGAATGTCCGCCGACCTTCGGCGTACCCGAGGACATGGTGGTGGGCCTGATCGCCGGCGGCGTCGACGCGCTGATGCACTCTGCGGAAGGCGCCGAGGACGATCCGAAACAGGGAATAAAGGCGCTGCAGGACATCAAGCTGACCGCTGGCGACGTGGTGGTCGGCATCGCTGTCAGCGGACGCACACCTTATGTCATCGGTGGCCTGACCTATGCCAAGGAAGTGGGAGCCACCACCGTGGCGTTGTCCTGCAATCCTCGATCGACCATTGCGGGCATTGCCGATATTGGCATCTCTCCGGTGGTTGGCCCGGAGGTCCTCACCGGCTCGACCCGGCTGAAATCGGGAACCGCGCAAAAGCTGGTGCTCAATATGCTGTCTACCGCCAGCATGATCCGCATCGGCAAGAGCTATCAGAACCTGATGGTTGACCTCAATCCAAGCAACAAGAAGCTTGTCGCAAGGGCGGTCAGGATCGTGATGCAGACGACCGGCTGCGCGGCACAGCAGGCACGACAGGCACTCGACCAGACCGGCAATGATGTAAAACTGGCAATCCTGGTGACGATCACCGGCATGGGTGTCGAAGAAGCACGTAAGGCGCTTGCCAACGCGGGAGGTTTCCTGCGCAAGGCGATAGGCGAAAAGACGGTGTAAGACCGCATGGATACTGGGCCGATGTTCCGGGGCGTGTGTCCCTTTGAAGCGGTCCGGGGAACTGCAAGGCATCTGGTTTAACAATAATGGGAGACGACAATGGTACGGCACATTGGCAAGAAACTGCTTTCCGGCATGACGCTCGCGGCAATGGTTGGCATCGCCGCGCTACCGGTGCAGGCGAGTGCGGCGACGCTGCATATGGCGTGGTCGCAGGACGCCACCGGTCTTGATCCGCACAAGCAGACGGCATTCTCCTCACTGCGGCTGCTGGAGCTGATCTACGAACCGCTGGTGCGGCTCGACGCAAACCTGCAAATCACGCCCGCGATTGCCGATTCATGGCAGTTCTCGCCGGACGGCAAGGAGCTGAGCTTCAAGCTCAATCTGAAAGCAAAATTCCAGAACGGCGCCGCCGTAACCTCGGCCGACGTCAAGGCATCGTTCGAGCGCATACTTGACGAGAAGACGGGTGCTGCGGCGCGCGCCAACTTTCTCTCGATCGCCAGCATCGACACGCCCGATCCCGCCACCGTCGTGTTCCACCTCTCGCAGCCGGACGTGCCGATCCTGACGGCGATGAGCGACGTCAATGCGGCGATCGTCCCGGCAAGCGAAATCGCGGCCGGCTCGATCGGCACGACAACGATCGGCTCGGGTCCGTTCAAGCTCGAAAAATGGGATCCGAATTCCAAGGAAGTGCTTGTCGCCAACAAGGACTGGGCAGGCGGCGCGACCGGCGTCGACGGCATCGATATCAGCGTGCTGCCGGACGAGACGGCGATCCTGGCGGCGATGCGCACCAAGCAGATCGATTTTGCCCTGCTCAACGATCCGCTTGTCGCCACGCTGGTGCCCAAGGAAGCCAGCCTGCAGTTGAACCGCGTGCCGGTGCTTGCCTATCACGTGCTGCAGCTCAATCCCTCCCGCAAGCCGATGACCGAACTCAAGGTGCGTCAGGCGATTTCCTGCGCCATCGACCGGCAGGAAGTGCTGGACACCGCCTCGCTCGGCGAAGGCAAGGTCACCGGCCCGCTGACCATCCCGGCACTGGCGACCGATCCGAAGCAGTTGTTCTGCTATAAGCGCGACATTGAGAAGGCCAAGCAGTTGATGGCCGAAGCCGGCTATGCCGACGGCTTTTCGGCGACCGTGATCGGCGCCACCGGCGAGCCGCCGACGGCAGCGGCGGAAGCCCAGGTCATCCAGTCGCAGCTCGCAGAAATCGGCGTCAAGCTCGACATCAAGATGATGGAGCTCAACGTCTATGTCGACGCCTGGCTGAAGGGCGATTTCGACATGGCCGTCGCGCTGAACGGCGGCAGGGCCGATCCCTACACTATGTACAACCGCTACTGGACCAAGACGGGCAATCTGCAGAAGGTGGCGAACTATATCGACGACACGCTGGACAGTCTTATGCAGAAGGGCCGCACCGAGACCGACCCGGCAGCGCGCAAAGCGATCTTCGCCGACTTCGAGAAGCACATCACTGAGATGTCGCCCTGGATCTGGCTCTACACGTCCTACAGCTACACGGCACAGCAGAAGAATATCGCAGGATTCGAACCGGTGCCGACAGGCTCGCTGTTCAGCCTCGCCAAGGTGACGATCCAGTAGCTGCTTTGATGCCGGACGAGAGGATATTCTTCGCGTGAACTATCTGATGCGGCGACTGGCGACCTTCCCTCTCGTCCTGCTTGGCGTGTCCATCGTGGTGTTCCTGGCGATCCGGATGGTTCCGGGCGATTCGATCACGGCAATGCTGGGGACCGAAGCCGGCCTGCTGACGCCGCAGCAGCGCGATGCGCTTGCAGCTTATTTCGGCATCGACCAGCCCTGGTTCGTCCAATACTGGCGCTGGCTGCTTGGTCTTTTCCAAGGTAATCTCGGCATTTCGTCCACCTATGGCAGGCCGGTGCTCGACGTCATCCTCGAGCGTTTCCCGCTAACGTTGGAACTCGCCCTGCTGTCGATGGTCATCGCCCTGCTTGTCGGCATGCCGGCGGGGATCTTTGCCGCCACCCATAACGAAAAGCTGTCCGACCTCGGCGTGCGCGTTGTCGCAATGATCGGGCAGTCGACGCCGAACTTCGTCCTTGCCCTGCTGATCATCTACACGCTGTCGGCGGGGTTTGGCGTTTTGCCGGCGATGGGCGAGTTTTCGCCGCTGTGGCAGGATCCGCTGCGCAATCTCGGCCAGCTGTTGCTGCCTGCGGTCACGCTTGGATTTGCCTTCGCGGCTTCGGTGACCCGCATATCGCGTTCGGCGATGCTCGATGTGCTCAGCGACGACTATGTCAGGACGGCGCGCAGCAAGGGCGTTTCGGCGCGCGGCGTCATCTGGCGGCATGCCTTGCCCAACGCGCTCATCCCGGTCGTGACGCTGAGCGGCATAGAGTTCGGCTACCTCCTGGGCGGAGCTGTCATCGTCGAGCAGATCTATGCGCTGCCCGGTCTCGGCCGCATGGTGCTGGATGCCATCCTGCAGCGCGACTACGCGCTGGTGCAGGGAAGCGTGCTGTTCATCGCCTTCAACTTCATGATCGTCAATCTCCTCGTCGACCTCGCCTATGTCGCGCTCGACCCGCGTATCCGGCTAAGCGAGCACTGATGGCGACATTGCGGGCTATATTTGCGCATCCCAGCGGCCGCATCGGCGGTGCGATCGTTGCGCTTTATCTGCTGCTTGCCGTGCTTGGCATGCTGGGGCTGACGCCGCACAATCCGCTGACGCAGCACCGGGTCGAACGGCTGCATGTGCCTGATAGCACCTACTGGATGGGCACGGACCTATTCGGCCGCGATGTCGCAAGCCGGCTGATGACCGGGATCGGCCAGTCCTTCATCGTGGCCTTCTTTTCGGTCGCCGTCGCGACACTGGCCGGCACCGTGCTCGGGCTGGCGGCAGCCTGGTTCGGGCGCCGCTGGGACGGCCTAGTGATGCGCATCATGGACGTTGTGCTGGCGTTCCCGGCGATCCTGCTGGCGCTGCTGATCGTCGCGGTTGCGGGACCGGGAACCTTGACCAGCGTCATTGCCATCGCCATCGTCTACACACCGATCTTCACGCGCGTCGTGCGAGGTCCGGCTCTGTCGCTCAAGGCGCGCGAGTTCGTCGACGCGGCCCGCACGTTCGGCAGCAGTGCGGGCTATATCGTAACACGGCATCTGCTGCTCAATCTGGTGGCGCCACTGACGGTTCAGGTGACGCTGGCGCTGGCCTGGGCACTGCTGACCGAAGCCGGCTTAAGCTTCCTCGGACTCGGCACGCAGCCGCCCGCCGCGTCGCTCGGCCTGATGCTGAGCGACAGCCGCAATCTGATGGAGACAGCTCCCTGGCTGATGATCTTCCCGGGCGTGGCGATCATGATCGGCATCCTCGGTTTCAACCTGCTCGGCGATGCGTTGCGCGATGTCCTCGACCCGAAGATGCGGAGATCGATCGCATGATCCCGCTGCTGTCCGTCAGCGGATTGCGCGTCGGCTTCGGTCGCAACCCGCAAGCCAATGAGGTCGTGCGCGGCGTCAGCTTCGATCTCGCCGACGGCGAAACGCTGGCCATCGTCGGCGAAAGCGGCTCGGGCAAATCGGTTACGGCGCTGTCGATCAATCGCCTTGTCGATTATGGCGGCGGCCGCATCACCGGCGGGTCGATCAAGCTGAGGCGGGCCGACGGCAGCACCTTCGACCTGACCGCCGCAGCCGAGCCGCAATTGACGAAGATCCGCGGCGGCGAAATCGGCATGATCTTCCAGGAGCCGATGAGCTCGCTCAATCCGGTGCTGACCATTGGCTGGCAGATCGAGGAATCATTTCGCCTGCATCGCGGCCTGACCGGACGACAAGCAACGGCGGCGGCCAAGGACGCGCTCGACCGCGTCCGTATTCCGGACGCAGCGAGGCGGTTGAAATACACGCCCAACCAGCTGTCGGGCGGCATGCTGCAGCGGGTGATGATCGCCATGGCGATTGCGTGCAACCCGCGCCTGCTCATTGCCGACGAGCCAACGACGGCGCTGGATGTTACGGTGCAGGCGCAGATCATGGCGCTGCTCGCCGAATTGAAACAGGAAACCGGGATGTCGATGATCTTCATCACCCACGACATCGGTCTGGTTGCAGGCATCGCCGACAAGGTGATGGTGATGCAAGGCGGAGAAGCTGTCGAGCAGGGCGCATTGAACCAGATATTGGACGATCCGCAGCATCCCTATACGCGGCATCTGCTACATGCGGTTCCGCATTTCGCCGGCGGCAGCGCGACACGCAGGGACGCGCAACGCGAAAAGCAAAAAGCTGCCGAGCCGGCGCTGAAGGTCGATGGCCTCGTAGTGCGATTTCCGGTCAAGGGTGGGTTTTTCAGCCGCGCCAGCGGTGCCGTGCACGCGGTGGACGGTGTGGATTTCGAGCTAATGCCGGGCGAGACATTGGCGGTCGTCGGCGAGAGCGGTTCCGGAAAGTCCACCACCGCCCGCGCGATTCTGGGGCTGGTGCGCTCGACGCGCGGCACAATCTCGGCCAGCGCGCGCAAGGCCGCCGCCGGGCAGAGCGCCCTTCCCGTGCAGATGGTGTTCCAGAATCCCTATGGCTCGCTCAATCCCAGACTCACCGTCGAAAATCTCCTCGCAGAGCCGGTGATCGCTACCGGCGGACGGATAACTGCTGAAACGCGAGCGAAAATGGCCGCGCTGCTGAAACGCGTCGGCCTTCCGGAAAACAGCCTGCAGCGCTATCCGCACGAATTCTCCGGCGGCCAGCGGCAACGCCTGTGCATCGCTCGCGCGCTGATGCTCAATCCTTCGGTTATCGTCCTCGACGAAGCGGTTTCGGCGCTCGATGTGTCGGTGCAGGCCAGGGTGCTGGAGCTTTTGGTCGAGCTGCAGCGTGAATTCGGGCTGGCCTATCTGTTCATCTCGCATGACATGGCTGTCGTCGAGCGGATCGCCCATCGCATCGCGGTCATCTATGCCGGCCAGATTGTCGAGATCGGCGATGCCAGATCGGTGCTCTCGGAGCCGAAGCACTCCTATACCAAACAGCTTATCGCGGCAGTTCCTACTATAGACCGGCGGCATGAACGTTTCGAGCTGGACACGCGCCAGGTCCCCTCGCTCGTGCGTCCGCTGGGGTTTGAGCCGGGCCCGGCCAATTGGCAGCAATTCGGGCCGGATCATAGAGCACGGGTGGAAGTGTGATGATTGTCGCCCAAGAATATGAAAGGCCGGAGGGACAGCCCCATCGCTGCCTTCCGAACGGAGGCGTAGTTGATCGACCATGATCTCTTCTCCCGCGCATTCGCCCCGCTCGAAGCGGCCGTGGCCGCATCGCGCATTCCGGGCGGCGTGCTCGGCACAGTTGACGGGGACGGCGAACGCATCGTCCGGGCAATCGGCTCAGCCCAAGTCGTGCCCAAGATACGGCCGATGCATGTCGGGACATGGTTCGACCTGGCATCCCTGACCAAAGTCATCTTCACCACGTCGCGTATCCTGGCACTGGCGGAAGAAGGCTTCATCGACCTCGACGCGCCGCTGATTTCCGTCCTGCCCGACCTTCGCCAATATGACGAAAAAGCCTGGGAACGGAACGTAACGTTTCGCCAGTGTCTCGGCCATCAGACACCGTTTCCCGCCGTCGCACCGATCTACACCTATGGCCACGATCCGGACCTGCTGCGCGCCTTCATCCTGCAGCGCGAATGGCAGGCTGGCGAGCCGGTCTATTCCGATATCAACTTCATCCTGCTCGGCTTCGTCCTGGAGCGCCTGTCTGGCAAGACCATTCGCGACATGGATCCCGGTCCGGGCTTCGCGTTCTCCGCCGAACCGGATCAAGCGGCGGCGACCGAAGACTGCACATGGCGCCATCGCGTGCTCTGCGGCGAAGTCCACGACGACAATTGCTCGGCCTTGCAAGGTGCCGGTCACGCCGGCCTGTTCGGAACGGCGGCTTCGGTCCTCGACTTTGCGCAAGGGCTGCTGGACGGGACCGGCGCGTCGCAGCGTTCGATCGCGCTAATGCGCACGCCCTTGTCGGCAACCCGCACCCATGGCTGGGAGCGACCCCACGAAGGCTGGTCCGGCGGCCGGGTATGCAGCCCCGAAACCATCGGGCATACCGGCTTTACCGGTGTCGGGCTGTGGGTCGACTTCGACAAAGGCAGAGCCTGGACCTTGCTCACCAACCGGATCCATCCGACACGTCATTTCAACAGCGGGATTGTTACGCTTCGCCAGTCGGTCGGCGATCTCGTCAACGGAGCTTAGGAGCCAAATGATGGAACCAATCTGGGCCGTCGGCCTGATGACCGGCACCGTGCTGGACGGCAATATCGATGTCGCGCTGATCAAGACCGACGGCGAACGGATTGACGACTTCGGCATCTACACGCTGGCCCCCTACCCGCAGTCGATCCGGACCTTGCTGGAAGAGACGCTGCGGCAGGCAAGGAGCTGGAATTTCACAGGGCCGGAACCGGCAATCTTCCACGAGGCAGAGGAAGCGCTGACGCGCGCCCAGTCCGCGGCGGTCAAGGATCTGGTCGAAAGCCACGGGCTGACGATGGCCGATATAGGGGTCGTCGGCTTCCACGGCCAGACCGTGCTGCACCGTGCCCCGCAAGTGGGCCGACTGGGCCAGACCCGCCAGCTTGGCGACGGCGAGCTGATGCATGCCATCCTTGGCACCAGGGTCGCCTATGACTTCCGCTCGGCCGACATGCGCGCCGGCGGCCAGGGCGCGCCGCTGTCGGCCGCCTATCACGCCGCGCTGCTGCGCGAAGCCGACGCCACCGGCGACACGGCGGTACTCAATCTCGGCGGCGTCGCCAACATCACCTGGTGGGACGGCACGGACAATGTTGTTGCCTTCGACACCGGGCCCGCCAACGCACCGCTGAATGATTTCATCAAATCGAAGGGGCTCGGCGAAATGGACCGCGACGGCGCCCTTGCCCGCGCCGGCACGGTCGACGAGGCACGGCTGGCCAAGCTCCTGCAGCATCCGTATTTGACCAAACCCTACCCGAAATCGCTGGACCGTTTCGATTTCGGCGCCTCGATGGCGGACGGAATAAACGCCGAGGATGGCGCAGCCCTGCTGACGGCCTTCACCGCGGCCGCCGTCGGCAAGGCGCTCGATCTCCTGCCGCGCCGGCCGAAGCGGCTGGTGGTCAGCGGCGGCGGGCGCCACAATCCAACGATCATGGCCATGCTTGCCAGCCGCGCCGGTGTCGAGGCCGTGCCGGCCGAGGTGATGGGCTGGAAGGGCGATGCGGTGGAGGCGGAGTGTTTTGCGTTCCTGGCAGTGCGCGTGCTCAGGGGCTTGCCGATCAGCTTCCCCAGTACGACCGGCGTGCCCCAGCCGATGTGCGGCGGACGCCTTGCCGGCTAGTCAGGCTTCAGCCTCTTCTGCAGGAAGATGCGGCTGCGGCCGACGGGAAAATCGGCAAGCACGCCGAAGGGCTGATAGCCCTGGCGCTCATAGGCCTTGGCGGCCTTGGGATTGAACGTGTCGATCCAGGCGCCGTGACAGTCGCGCGCGATCGCCTCCCTCTCGGCCGCCTCGAGCATCCTGCCAGCCATGCGGTGACCGCGCAGTTTTTCATCGACCCAGAGCCATTGCACATAGAGCCAGCCCCAGGCGGTGTATCCCGAGATGCCGGCGACAATAGCGCCGTGCTCATCGCGCACGAACACGGCCAGTGTCTTCCTGCCGGAGGCACCGACATCACCGTCGTTGAACGCCGTAAGCCGCTCTCCGAGAAAAGCCAGCTCGTGCGGCAAGGGATCGGCGGTTGTCTCAAGCGTTGTATTGTCCATCCACCAAGCATCTATCGAAGGACGGGACCGAGAAGCAAGCCTTGCTGCGCTATAGCTATAGCTTCGGCGAACGCCACGCCGCTGCCGCAGCAGCGATTAGCATGAGCAAAGCTGCAATCACCGCCGATGCTGCAAAACCGAACGTGGAATAGAGCGGTCCGAACGCCGTGGTGCCTACGAACACCGCAAGATAGGTCACCGCGCTGTTCAAACCCATGATCGTGCCGCGACGCGCAGGGTCGAGCGCCGACAGGCGCATCACCAGGACGTTCAGCCCGAAATGATTGGCAAGGCCCCAGAGGGCTATCACCGCTATGGTCAGATGAAAACTACTGCTTGCCGCGGCAATCACTACATAGACGACCGCGACAAGCAGATAGGCAAATGGCATGACACGCCGCGCGCCTAAGCGGTCGATAACGCCGTCAAGAAGTGCCGCCGCGCCGAAGCCGGCGCCATAGGCGAGCGCGGCAAGCCCATTGGCACTGACCGGCCGTCCCAAGCCGTTGTGAAGGTGATCGCCAAGATAGCCGTAGATGCCGTAGAACGCGGTCATGAAGGCGGCGCAGGCAACCAGAAGCGGCACGATGCCCGGAACGCTCAAGGCGCCCAGCGGCGTCGGCGCCGGACCGCTCTTCCTGACATCGCTGAGCGACGTCAGAGACAGGCTGGCCAATGCGAGTGCTGCGAGCACCGCGACCGCCGCGAAAACGGCGCGCCAATGTACCAGATCGGCAAGTACGGCCGACAGCGAAACGCCGGCGACCATGCTCAGCGTCCAGCCGGTCAGCACGACGCCTATGGTGCCGCTTTCGCGGCCGGGCGGTGCAATCGCGGCGGAGCTGGCATAGATTGCCGGCATGGCGACACCTGCAGCGATGCCGGCGAGAAGCTGGGCCGCGACCAGCGCCGTCACGGTCGGCGCAGCGGCGCTGGCGACGAGCGCTATCGCCAGCAGCAGCAACGCCCCTTGCAGCATGCGGCGGGCGCCAAGCCGATCGATATAGCGCGCCAGGAACAAGGCGCTTGCCGACGTCCCGAGCCCGAACGCGGCCGACGCGATCATGACCGCCGGCACGCTTGTGCCGAAGGACGCGGCCACCGCCGGCGCGATCGGACCGAGCACCAGCGAGTTCGAGCCGATCACGGCAATGCACCCCGTCAGCACGTAAGCGAGTGCCGGGATTGGCGGCTTGGGGGCCGCTGCGAATGTGGCGACTTGATCAGTGTTCGACATATGGCAATAATGGCCGTATTAAATTCTGCATCAATCGGGAATTTTAATATGAATGAAGAAACAGATGGCATTCCGCAGAACAGGCCCGCCGCCCGCGATATCGATGCAACCGATCGAAAAATATTAGGCGTTCTGGTCGACGACGCCACGATCAGCTATGCCGAGCTCGGCGACCGCGTCGGCCTTTCACCGCCGGCAGCCCATGAACGCGTCAAGCGCCTCCGGCGCAGCGGCGCCATCCGCAACACCGCGGTCATCATCGATCCCAAGGCGGTGCACAAGCCGCTGCTTGCCTTTGTCCATATCGACACAAAGGGGTGGGGAAAGACGCCGGAGCTGATGGCAATCTCCGAACACCCCGAAGTCGAGGAGATCCATTCGGTGGCCGGCGACACATGCATGCTGATCAAGGTCCGCACCGAGGACACGCGGGCGCTCGAGGGCCTGCTGTCGCGCCTCTACGAAACGCCTGGCGTCACCTCGACGCGAAGCTATGTGGTCCTGTCGACCTATCTCGAGCGGCCGGTGCAGCCGGGGATAACGACGGAATGGCCGACCCCCCGGCATATGGCCAAGCCGCTTTATTAGCTCAAACGATTCTCACGCGTATCCAAAGTCGGACCGGAAACGTCTTAGGCACTGCATCCTGTGGTCATCCGTCCGGCCGGTTCGTTTGCGCCGGTTCTTGGATCCGACGGGATGCCTGTTGCGCAACCGGAGACACGCGATGAGAAAATTGATCGTGGGCAGCTTCATTTCGCTGGACGGCGTCATCGAAGCACCAATGGAATGGGCGTCACCGTTCTTCGACGAGGAGATGAAGGAACACTCCTATGAAAAGGCCGGCGAGGCGGATTTTTTCCTGCTCGGCCGCGTCACCTACGAAATGTTTTCGGCGCGTTGGCCGCAGGTCAAAGGCAGCAAGTACATGGATCGCATGAACGGGCTGAAGAAGCTCGTCGCGTCGCGCAGCCTCAAGGAAGTGAGCTGGAACGCGTCGCTGATCGAAGGCGACATCGCTGCCGAA
Source organism: Mesorhizobium sp. M0074 (assembly GCF_040322975.1). Taxonomy (NCBI): domain Bacteria; kingdom Pseudomonadati; phylum Pseudomonadota; class Alphaproteobacteria; order Hyphomicrobiales; family Phyllobacteriaceae; genus Mesorhizobium; species Mesorhizobium sp. M0074. The sequence continues at coordinate 136,484 of NZ_JAMYUM010000006.1, read as the reverse complement.
ATTGCCAGGATCAAGCAGCAGGCCGGCGGCAACATTTTGAAGTACGGAGTGAGCAATCTCGACCAGACGCTGCTCGCCAACAGGCTTGTCGACGAGTATCAGCTCTCGATCGTGCCGACCCGCGTCGGCCATGGCAAACGCGCTTTCCAGGATGTCGACCCGTCCCTGGTCAGACTGGAGCTTATAGATACCCACCGTTTCAAGAACGGCGTCATTACGTTGACCTATGTCCCGCTATGATCCGTATGCCATGAAGATGCAGCCAAGACTTGACCCGACCGGGCTTTTCGACGTCCGCTGCGCCGGTTTTCTGGAGACAGTCGCGCATTTGCGTGGACGGCTGCACCGCTACTGTGCACGCATGACCGGTTCAACGCTCGACGCCGAAGACGTGATGCAAGAGGCGCTGTTCGAGGCCTATCGGAAGATCGAGAAGCTGGACGATGCGAGTGCTCTTGGCCCCTGGCTGTTTCGCATTGCACATAATCGCTGCATCGATTTTCTGCGAAGCCGGCAGGTGCGTCAGCATGCGGAGGCCAATTTCGCCGAAGACGAGATCATCCTGCCGGTCGAGCCGGCGGGCCAGGGCGCGGATCGCGCGATCGAACGGCTGGTGATCCACCTGCCGCCCAAAGAACGCGCCTGCGTCCTGCTCAAGGACGTCTTCGACTATTCGCTGGAAGAGATCGCCGACCTCGTCGGCTCGACTGTGGGCGGCGTCAAGGCTGCGTTGAGCCGTGGCCGTTCGAAATTGGCCGCCTTGTCAGGCGAGCCAATCGTCCGTTCGGAGCCCCAACGCGATCCGGAACTCCTGGAATTGCTCAGCCGCTATGTCGAACTGTTCAACCGCCGCGACTGGGATGGGGTACGGGCGTTGACCAGCGCCGACGCACAATTGCGTGTCGCGGATTGCTTCAAGGGCAGGCTGTCGGAATCACCTTACTTCGTTGAATATGAAAGAGCCTCGACGACCTGGAAAATGGCGGTTGGCGAGATCGATGGCCAGGCGGTGCTGCTCGTGCTCCACCATGGCGAAAACGGTTGGAAGCCGGCCCATCCAGTTCGGATCGAAGCCGCCGGCGGGACCATAAATCGCATCGCCGATTACTATGCCTGCCCTTGGATCATGCCGGCGGCTGGTGCGGTGGTCGTTTCCAGGCCGGCCTAACCAGCAACAGGACATGCAAGTGTCCGGCATCAACCTCAATGGAATGGGATCGATGCCGAACAAGACATAGGCGGCTTACTGAAGCTTCGCCTGCAGGGCGTTGACGTCATCCGTGGTCATTTCGCCGTCGGTCGTCACCTTGCCATCGACGATCTTCCAGAGGCGGAACGGGCCGGTGATGTCGCCGTATTTGTCGAAGGCAACCGGGCCGATGACGCCTTCGTAACGGATCGGCTTGCCATCCTTGATCAGGCCGAGGGCCTTGGCGAACTCGTCCTTGCCGGCATAGATCGGCGTGCCGGCCGGGTCGACCGCCTTGTACATAGCCTCCTTGATCTTGGCCGGATCCTCGGAGCCGGCAATGGCGATGGCCAAGCCGACGATGGCGCCGGCATCATACGACCGGTCGGCCGCCGGGTTCGACGGTTCGATGCCCGAAAATTCCTTGTAGTTCTTGGTGAAATACTCGGTCGATGCGGTCGGGCTGGTGCCGGAGGAAGTGCCGTACGCATCCTTCAGGTAATCCGCGCCAACGGATTCGATGAAGTCCGGGCTGTTCATGCCGTCATTGAGCAGGAATTTCTGGACACCGCCCTGAGAAATCCAGGTACGGGCGATGGTTGCGCCGTCGACAGGCGTGCTGACGAGGTAAAGCCCGTCCGGTTCGCCGGCCATGGCCGCGGTTACCTCCGAGGCATAGCTCGACTGCTTTTCATTGTAGGGCGTGTCGGAGACGATGGTGCCGCCGAGTGCCTTATAGGCGCGCGAAAATTCCGCCACCATGTTGACGCCGAAATCGTTGTTGACGTGGATGACCGACAGCTTCTTGAAGCCTTTGTCGATGGCATATTTGGCGGCAGCGACGCCCTGCAGCGCATCAGATGTGATGGTGCGGAAGAAGATGCCGTTGGTCTTGCCGTCGCGCCCGAGCGCCGTCAGCGTCGGCGACGAGGAAGCAGGCGACACCTGGACTATCTTGGCCGGAGCGGTGACCGAGGTCAGGATCGGGATCGACACCGAGGAGATGATGCCGCCGATGATCACCGGCACCTTCTTGACCTGCACGAGCTGCGTCGCGGCGTCGACCGCAATGTTGCCCTGGCTCTGGCTGTCGCGCGTGTCGGTCGCGAGATCGCAGCCGCGGACGCCGCCCGCATCGTTGATGTCGCGGAAGGCCATCTCGACCGATTTGGCGCCGGCCTGGCCGTACTCGCCGGCCGGGCCTGTCAGTTCCATGACGAGGCCGACGGTGATCTTGCAATCGGCGGCTTGCGCTGCGCCGGCCGCTGTCAGCAGTGCGAGCGCGGTGGTGATCTGAAGTATGGTCTTTTTCATTGTTGTTCCCCTTTTGTTACACGACTCTCATTGATGTCTTGAGCCTGTTCAGCCTTCCGGCATCTGCAGCCAGGTTTCATGCAGATGTCGCCATTCGACGCCGTTGGGCGCCGATGAACTGGTGGTGAAAACGGCACTCGAGCGGCGGCGGCTATGTTTGCCGGCCCGCTGCTGCGTTTCGATGTAGCAGACGACGATCGTGTCGCCTGCCTGCCAGCCGGCCCGGATATCCTCGATCGAGATACTGAAATCGCCATCCGAGGTGGCGCGGCTTGCCCTGACATGGTCAAGCACCGCGTCACGATCGAGGACCTGACCGTCCGGCGCAACCATCTGGAAGCCTTCGCCCATGACGCTTTCGAACCGGTTGAAATCTGCATTGTCCGCACTCGCCGCATTGAACCAGTCGACGAAGAAGCGGTGGAGATCGACCACCTCGGCGCTGGCGCGGGAAAGCAAGGAAGGTTTTTCGTCCGTGGCCGCGTTCATTTCCTGCCTGCATTCAAATTGTAATGCATGATCGAGCCGTGGCGGCCGTGACGGTCGCGTTCCAATGTGTAGACGTCGCCCAGCGGCCCACGGCTTTGCGCGATCACGGCAGCGATCCTCGCCCGGTCGTCGGCATCGAGCGCGACGTCCATGATTCTGGCATTGGCAAGGGCGTACGCCTGGTTGCGGGCGCCGACGATGACGGCCGCCACTTGCGGCTGCTCCAGCACCCAGGCGCTGGCGATGGTGGCGATATCGACGCCGTGGCGGTCGGCGACGGCCTTCAGTATGCGAAGCAACTCCTGGAAAAGCTCCCAGCCACCAAAGTCGTCAATGATCAGCTTGTATTTGACCAGCGATCGGTTTTCGAGCGGCGTCTGCGGCTCGGCAGCGCCAAGCCATTTTTCGCTGAGGAAGCCGCCCGCCACCGAACCGTAGCAGAGGAAACTGACGCCGTGCCGGCTGGCGAGCGCTGCAAGGCTGTTGGCTGGCCGCTGGTCGAGCACCGAGTATTGCAATTGCTGGCTGACCAGCGGCACACCGGCGGCCAGGATCTCGGCCAACCGCGGCGTGTCGAAGTTCGTGGTGCCGATGTTGCGCACCTTGCCTTCCCTGCGGATTTCGTTGAGCCAGCCCATCGCTTCGACGTAGCCGGGCAGCGCACAGTCCCACCAGTGGAACTGCACGAGATCGAGCCGCTCGGTCTTCAGCCGCCGCAGCGACTGCTCGACGATGCCTCTGATGTAGTCGCGGCTGATATTGGAAAGCCTTTCCAGGTCAGGCACCAGCTTGGTGTGCACCTTCATTTTGGTGGCAGCGTCGAGGCCACGCTCATTGGCAAGGCGCAGGCGCGCCGCGCCGATCAGCTCTTCGACACCGGCATAGATATCGGCGCAATCATAGGTCCTGATGCCGGCGTCGAAGGTGGCGATCAGGTCAGTTACCGCCTGTTGGCGGTCGATCGCGCCGTGCCCGCCGGCAAGCTGCCAGCCGCCGCGAATAACGCGCGAGATCGTATAGCCGGGGCTGAGCTCGAAAGCCTTGGCGGTCATCTCCGGTCATTCTCCTTCGGCAGCGGCACCGTCGTCGTTTCGGCATGGCTGAACCGCCGCTTGCCGGTCCTGACGATCCGGAGCCGGCTGGCACAATTGGGATCCGGACAAGCGATCTCGGCGTCCGACGTCATCCAGTCGTTCCTGTGGGTCGGGCGCTGCTTTGCGGCCAGAAGCGGCAACACTGCCGCAATGGAATAGATCGAGAAACCTTGCCCCGCCGGCATCGACAGCATCTCGCCCTTCAACTCGAAATAGTCGCCGGGCTTGGCGCCGCAATAGATCGGCTTGCCCTCGGGGATAACCGCCTCGACGCGAAGGTCGAAGAGTTCGAAACTGTCGTCGGTCTCAGCCATTCAGATCTCCACCCGGGTGAAGGTGATGTCGCAGGCACCGTTGCGGCGGATCACGCCACAAGCGGCTGCGAATTTATCGCGATCCTCAGGCACCACCTGCGCGACGACGCTTCCGGCAAGCCAGCCGATCGGGAACAGCAGGCGTGCACCCGCTCCGTAGAACAGGCCGACGTCAAAGATGGCATTCGGGTTGCCGCCCCACATGCGCGGCGGCACGTAGGACAACACGATGTCGCCCGGCTGCGGCGTCAGCGTTGCGTTCTCCGCCGGCAAGGGCCTGGCATAGGTTTGGCCCTCAAGTTCGGCTGATGGAACCGGGCAGGAGATTTCCGGCCCCGTCCACATAGCATGGATGCCGGCAACGACGCGCGGCTGCTCGAGATACGCCAGCAGGAAGGCAGCGTTGTCGGGCGCCTTTTCAGGCAACAGCAGCGCGGTCACGGAAAGCATCGAGTGTGGCTCGGTGATGTTGATGCCAGGCACCGTCATGCCCTCAATCCTTCCTTGCTTGTGGATTGGAGCTTGTCGCGCAGAAAGGCGAAGGGCCGGCTGATGTCGGCCACCAGCGCCTCGCGCGCCGCTTGCGCATCCTGCCTGGAAAGCGCTGCGACGATGCTGCGGTGGTAGTGGGCCGTATCGACCTCGCCGGCGTCGGAGAAGGCGTAAATGGCAACGCGGATGCAAGGCCCGGATTGCAACCACAGGCTCTCGATCATCGGGATCAGCACGGCGGAACCGCAGCAACGGTAGATCTCGAAATGGAAGCTCTGGTTGAGCGTGGCCTCGCGGTCGATATCCTTCTTGTGCTTCAGCGCCCGCATCTCGTCCCACTCGCCGAGCATGGCTTCGACCGAAGCGATCTGGCGCGGGTTCATGCGCGTGGCAGCCAGCGCGATCGCTTCGCCCTCGATCAGAGAACGGGCGCGCAAGAGGTCGTCGATGCGCTCCAGCGTGATCGGCGGCACGCGCACCGAACGGTTGGGAAGCGCTTCCAGTGCCTTCTCGGTGATCAACCGTCCGAGCGCCTCGCGCACCGGCATGGTGCTGGTGACCAGCGCGTCGGCGAGGCCGCGGATGGTCAGAACCTGGCTCGGCTCGAAAAGGCCGCCGATCAAGGCGCGGCGCAGCTCCGAATAGACGCGATCCTGCACGGTCTCGCGGCCGACCGGCGTAAGCTGGGCTGCGATCATCTCATTGTTCTTTTCGATGGCGGCCTTCTGCATAGGCAATCCCGGTCTTGGCCGTTTTCGGCTTGCGGAAGAAATTAAAGCCGAATAGCGTGATCAAAGCAAGCGTGATCACAAATCAAATCATAGGCGATGAAGGTCGCTTTTCGGCCAGAGGAATTGATGAGCGACACGACGGAACGGCAGGAGGAGATCCGTACGCCGGTCCTCACGGCCAGGAACGTCCTCAGACGCTTCGGCGGCCTGGTCGCGGTCAACAATGTCTCGTTCGACGTCCGGCCGAGCGAAATACTTGGCCTTATCGGCCCGAACGGCGCCGGCAAGACCACGATGTTCGACCTGCTCGCCGGCAGCATTCTGCCGACCAGCGGCGAAATCCTCCTCAACGGCGTATCGGTGTCGGGGGAAGCTGCCCATCGCCGCATTGGCCGCGGCCTTGGCCGCACGTTCCAGATCCCCCGGCCCTTGCCTAACCTGACGCTGATCGAAAACGTCATGCTGGCCGCGCAAGGGCAGGCCGGAGAAAAACTGCTCGCCAATTTCCTGACGCCCCGGCGGGTCGCTGCCGAAGAAAGGGCTGCCGAGACAAGAGCCGTCGAACTGCTCGAGCTCGTCACGATCGCTCACCTCGCGCACGAACCTGCGCGCGTGCTTTCAGGCGGCCAGCGCAAGCTGCTCGAGTTGGCCCGCGTGATGATGGCCGACCCGGCGATCATCCTGCTCGACGAGCCGGCGGCCGGGGTCAACGCAACCCTGCTCGAGGTCATTATCGACCGCATCCGCGACATCAATGCGCGCGGCATCACCTTCCTGCTGATCGAGCACAATATCGACATGGTGACGCGGCTTTGCCACCGCGTGCTGGTCATGGCGAGCGGGCAGCTTCTGTGCGAAGGCACCCCGGAGGAGGTGGCGCGCGACCCGCGCGTCATCGAGGCCTACCTCGGAGGCACGGCATGAGCCAAAAGGTACTCGATGTCCGCGATCTCGAAGCCGGCTACGAGCCTGGCGTTCCGATCGTGCGCGGCGCTTCGATCACCGTCGACCAGGGCGAGATCGTCGTCGTTCTCGGTCCCAACGGCGCCGGCAAGTCGAGCCTTATCAAGGCCATCGCCGGCCTTGTCCCGATCACCGGCGGCACGGTGCTGCTGGACGGCAAGAATATCACGGCGTCGCCCGCTCACATCATGGTCCGCCTTGGCCTTGCCTTCGTGCCACAGACAGAGAACATCTTCCCGCTGATGTCGGTCGAGGACAATCTCAGGGTCGCCTGCGGCATCCTGAGGCCGCGCGAGGTCCCAGCCCGCATCGAGGAAATGTATGCGGCCTTTCCCGATCTCGCCCGTCAGCGCAGAACGGCCGCGGGCAATCTGTCGGGTGGACAGCGGCAGATGCTGGCCGTCGCCCGGGCGTTGATCGTCCATCCCAAGGTGCTGGTGCTCGACGAGCCGTCGGCCGGCCTGTCGCCGAAATTCGTGGCGATGGTGCTCGAGATGCTGGCCGGCATCCGAAAGTCCGGCGTCACCATTCTGCTGGTCGAACAGAACGCCAAGGCAGCGCTTGCCATTGGAGACCGCGCCTATGTGCTGGTCGAGGGCAAGGAGCGGCACCAGGGCGTCGCCTCCGAGCTCTGGAACGACCCGGTCGTCGCTGAACTCTATCTTGGCCAGCGCCGCCTCGACCTTGGACAAGGAAGCGCGGCATGAACCTGCAATTCGTCGTCGACGGACTGCTGGCAGGGTCGATGATCGGCCTCGGCGCCATCGGCGTGACACTCACCTATTCGATCCTGCGCTTCTCGAACTTCGCCCATGGCGACTTCATGGCCTGGGGCGCCTATGCGACGCTCGCCGTGGTTGGCGCCATTGGCGCGATTTTCGGCAAGATCGCGCCGATCGCGCCCCTCTCCTTCGGTTGGCCGCTGATCGTCGCGCTCATCATCGGCATGGCGGCCACCGGCCTGCTGGCGCTGGCGCTCGACATCGTGCTGTTCGCGCGGCTGCGGGCCAAGGGTCAGGCGATCATCGTGGTGATGGCGAGCTTCGGCGCCTCGATGGCGCTGAGAAGCCTGCTCGAATTCATCTTCACCTCGCGTCCGACCTATTTCAGCCGGGCGATCCAGATCGCCATGCCGATAGGTTTCGGCATCCGCATCACCCCGGACCAGATCGCGCTGCTGTTGCTGACCGCCGTGCTGGTGCTCGGCGTGCATCTCCTGATGACGCGGACCCAGACCGGCCGCTCGATGCAGGCATTGAGCCAGAACGCGGCACTTGCCCGCATCGTCGGCATCGACGTCGCCAGGGTGGTGCGCGTCACCTGGATCATCGGTGGCGCGCTGGCCTGCGTCGCCGGCGTCATGATCGGCATTCTCATCCAGATCCGCCCGTTCATGGGTTTCGAGATGCTGCTGCCGATGTTCGCGGCCGCCATCCTCGGCGGCATCGGCAGCGTGCCCGGCGCCGTTCTCGGCGGCCTGATCATCGGCATGGCCGAAGCCGGCGCGGTGCAGCTGATCGGCGCCGAATGGCGGGCAGCCGTCTCGTTCATCATCCTGATGGCGGTGCTGTTCGTGCGGCCCATCGGCCTTTTCGGAGTGAGGGAACGCTGATGGATCTGCTCGGCTACGGCGCCTTCTTCCTGACCACCGCGCTGATTTTTTCGCTCATCACGCTCGGGCTCAATCTGCAATGGGGGCTGACCGGGCTTTTCAATGTCGGGGTCGCCGGCTTCGTTGCCATCGGCGCCTACACCTCGGCGCTGCTGACCACGCCCGACGATGCCGCGCGCCTGGGCGGCTTCGACCTGCCGATCCTTATCGGCTGGCTTGGCGCCATGCTGTTGGGCGGCGTCGCCGCCGCCATCACCGGCATTGCCACGCTACGTCTGAGATCGGACTATCTGGCGATCACTACTTTCGGCGTCGCCGTCGTCGTGCAACTGGTAGCGCTCAATGCCCAGAAGCTGACCGGCGGGCCGTTCGGCATCGGCTTCATTCCGCGTCCGTTCGGCGGTCTTGCCGAAACGCCGTTGCTGTTCAACCTTTCGAACCTTGCGATCGTCTCGGTGGTGACGCTGATCGTCTATCTCGCGCTGGAGCATCTGTCGCGCAGCCCGTGGGGGCGCGTGTTGAAGGCGCTTCGCGAGGATGAGCGGGCCGCGATATCCCTAGGCAAAAGCGCACGGTTCTACCGCGTCCAGGCCTTTGCCGTCGGTGGCGCCATCATGGCGCTTGCCGGTGCGCTGCAGGCGCATTTCACCGGCTTCATCGCGCCGGACAATTATTTGCCGGCGCTGACTTTCCAGGTCTGGGTGATGCTGATCGTCGGTGGCTCGGGCAGCAACATCGGCGCCGTCATCGGCAGCATCCTGGTCTGGGCGATATGGGCCGGATCGGGAGCCTTGACCAGTATGTTGTTCTCGCCCGAACAACAGGCCCGCGCCGCTTCGCTGCAGATCGTCGCCATCGGCGTGATGCTGTGCGTCATCCTTCTGGTCAGGCCGAACGGCCTGTTTGGCGACAGGCCGCGGCGTCCAAGGTTCGGCAAGCGTGCACGCGTGGCCTCGAGCGAGAGCGGCTCATGAACGCTGTGACCCGGCCGCACGGCGTTTCCCTTTGGCATGCCGTCAGCCGCAGTCGCCGCGACCGGCCCACCCTCGAAGGCGCACTCGATGTCGATCTGGCAATTGTCGGCGGCGGGTTTTCAGGCCTTTCCACCGCGCTGCACAGTGCCGAGAAAGGCATCTCGGTTGCCGTCCTCGAGGCGGAAATCATCGCCTGGGGGGCAACCGGCAGGAATGCCGGCTTCGTCGTGCCGAATTTCGCGAAAAGAGACCCCGACGATATCATTGCCCAGCTCGGGCCCGAACGCGGCGAACGCCTTGTCGATTTCGCCGCCGGCAGCGCCGACCTCGTCTTCGACCTGATCAGGCGGCATGCCATCGAATGCGATGCCGTCCAGAGCGGCTGGATACAACCAGCCCATTCACCGGCCGCTTTGCAAAAGACCAGATCGCGCGCCGAACAATGGGCACCACGCGCAAGGCCGGCTGTTGCGCTGGATAGACAGGCGGTCGAAGAGCTGACCGGCGTTCGCGGTTATCTCGGCGGCTGGATCGACAGATCGGGTGGCGTCCTCAATCCGGTCGAATATGCGCGCGGATTGGCCGACGCGGCGGAAAAGGCCGGAGCGCGCATCTTCGAGCATACGCGTGTCGCGTCGATCGATCACATAGGCGATGGTTGGGCTTTGAAGACGGCCTCCGGTTCGGTACGCGCAGGAAAGGTGCTGGTCGCCACCAACGCCTATGGCGGAGCGCTGGATCGCGCGTTGCAGCGAACCTATTTCCCGCTGAAAATCTTCCAGATCGCGACAGCGCCGCTGCCGCGCGAAATACGCACTCGCCTGCTTCCTGGCGGGCAAGGCGTCGGCGACACAAGACGCAATCTCTTCACCTTCCGCTTCGACGGCGAAAACAGGCTGATAACCGGCGGCATGCATATTTTTGGTCCCGGCGCCGACGCCCGCGTGCCGCGGGCGATCTGGCGGCGACTGGCCAAGCATCTCGATCTTCCGGAAATCCCGCCGCTTGAATATAGCTGGTCCGGGATGGCTGCCGTCGAGCCCGACTTCCTGCCGCACCTCGTCGATCTCGGCCCCGGGCTGATCGCCGGCTTGGCGTGCAACGGACGCGGCATCGCCATGACCACTGCGATGGGCAAGGTGCTTGCGGATTGGGCTGATGGAACAAAACCTCAGGATTTGCCGCTGCCGTTTGCGCCGCCGTCGCCGATCCCGTTCCATAGCCTGATGCGGCATGCACCAAACATGGTGCTCCCCTGGAGCATGCTGCGCGACCGGCTGGATGGCTGATCGACGTGCGTCTCCGGCCGCCGTCCTGATACCCGAACTGCTAGACTCGCCCACATCATGTTGTTAACGACAGCGGATGAAGCAGAACTATCTTTATCTCATCATCGGCGCTTTGGCCGTCGCCGTTATTGCGTTGGGGATTTACGTTTATCGCGAGGAGACTAGGCCGAAAGGCGTGGAACTTCGCATCGACGATTCCGGCATTTCAGTTCAGGAGAAATAGACCGCGTAGTCCTGTTGCCCGACTTTGCACTGGAAGTCGGCTTGTACCGCCTCACCCCAACTCCAACGTCGTTATCGCAAAAACTCCGGACTGCACGAGCTGCGGCGCCTTTCCCTTGTACATCCGAGCCGTCTCGAAGCCCGGCTGAAGGCCTGCGGACGACAGCAAGTCTGCAAATTGCCGGCTGGTTTCGGGAACGTCGAGATGGACGTTTCCGGGACCGGACATGTGCGCGAGCGCGGCGAAGAGATGGCTTGCCGCGTCCAGGCTGTCGGCAAAGAGCGGGCCGATCTTGCAGCCGTCCCGGCATTGGCGCGCGACGCCGTATCCCGCAATGGCGCCGTGCTTGAGGATCGCAAGCGCCATATGCGGCGGGCGCAGCCAGTGTTCCAGGAAGGATCGCCTCGGACCGGGAAAGAAGCGGCGGTCATAGTCCAGTATGTCCGGCACGAGTTCCGGCCCTATGGCGCGAATGTCGTTGCCGACGGCTGCCGGGACATTCGGTGACCCCATGAACCGGATCGTCCGGTAGGCCGGTGCAAAACCCATGCTGCGGTAGTTGGCCTGCTGTTCGACGACACCGTCGAGGCCGATCGTGCGCTTGCCGAGCCGCGCTATGCCGGCATCCCAAACGACCTTGCCATGGCCTTGGCCACGCTTGTCCGGCCGGCAGATGTAGAGGCCGATGAAGCCGAAACCGTCGCCATAGGCAACGGCCGAAATGCCGGCCGCCATCTCGCCATCGATAAAGGCACCGATGAAGCCCTGCGGGTCGGCTGCCTGAAACAGCGCGGCATCGTTAAGGCCGGGATTCCAGCCTTCCGCCGCCGCCCAATCGACAAGGGTTTGCACTTCTTCACGTGCGAGCGTTCGGATCGTTCGGGGCATTGCGATCACTCGGCGGCGCCAGGCGCGAAGGATTTCAACGCGCCATGATAGGACTTTGCCAACGGGCTTGCATAGGCGCCGCGCTTGGATGTCGTCAGGCCAAGGGCGATCAAGGCCTCGGCCTGTTTCACGGCAGCGCCCACGCCGTCGATGACCGGAAGCCCGAATTCCCGCTGCAGCGCCGCCGCCAGATCGGCCATGCCGGCACAGCCGAGCACGATCGCCTCGGCGCGATCCTCGTCGATGGCGCGCGCAATCTCGTTGCGCAGCCTGAGCAGTGCGTCGGACGCCGGATCTTCGAGGGCAAGAACCGGGATGTCGGCGGCGCGCACACGCGCGCGCCCTGCCATGCCATAGCGCTGCACCAACCCTTCGACCGGCACGCGCGAACGTCCGGTGGTGGTGACGACGGTGAAGCGCTGGGCGATGAACGAGGCCGTGCTGAGCGATGCCTCGCAAATGCCGATGACCGGAATGTTGGCCATGGCGCGCGCGGCATCGAGGCCGGTGTCGTCGAAACAGGCAATGATCGCGGCTTGCGCGCCCGAGCGTTCGCCGGCGGCGATCTCGACCAGCAGGCCGGGCACGGCAAGTGCTTCATCGTAATAGCCTTCGATCGATACAGGTCCCATCGACGAGGTGACGGCAACGATCTTCGTCGATTGAGCAGCGACCGATCGGGCGGCGACCGCGATAGTATCGGTCATGCTGGCGGTGGTGTTTGGATTGACGACGAGGATCTGCACTGTCAGGCACGCTCGCGGCGGCGGCCGACATAGACGATTGCGCCGAGCGTCAGCAGGATCACCAGGAAGGAAAACACGGTCGTCACGGTGCCCAGCGCATAGAGCACCGGCGTCGTGACATTCGTCGTCATGCCGTAGATTTCGAGCGGCAACGTGTTGAACGTGCCCGAGGTCATCAGCGTGCGGGCGAACTCGTCATATGACAGAGTGAAGCCGAACAGGCCGACGCCGATCAGGCTGGGCGCGATCATCGGCAGCACGACATGGGCAAAGGTCTGCCACGACGATGCTCCGAGATCGCGCGCGGCTTCCTCATAGGCTGGCGAGAACCGGTTGAAGACAGCAAACATGATCAGCACGCCGAAAGGCAAGGTCCAGGTCAGATGGGCGCCGAAAGCGGAGGTGTACCAGGCGGGGCGGAAGCCGATCTGCTGGAAGACGACGCCGATGCCGAGACTGATGATGATCGACGGCACGACCAGGCTGGCGACGGCCAGATAGAACAGTGCGGTTGCGCCGCGAAATTTCTGCCGGAAGGCCAGGCCGGCGAGCAGCGACACGGCGACAGTGACGACCATCACCATCAGGCCAAGGACGAGCGAGCGTTTGAAGCTGCCGCCGAAGTCGCCGACCGCCTGGCGCTCGAACAAATTGGCGAACCAGTGCAGCGACACGCCGTTCAGCGGAAATGTCAGACCGCCGTTCTCGCCCTGGAAAGAGAGGATCAGGATCGCCGAAAGCGGGCCGTAGAGGAACAACACGAAAAGACCGAAGAACGCCGCCAACACATAGAATTCGAGGGTGCGCTTGTCCTGGCTCATCGCCTCACAGCTCCTTGCGGATGTCGACGATGCGCAGGATGCCCGCGACCATCAGCAGCACCAGCACCAAGAGCACGACGGCGTTGGCGGCGGCTGCCGGATATTGCAGCAGCGACATCTGGTTCTTCATCATCAGCGCGACGGAGGCGCTCTGCCCGCCGGACATCACCTGCACCGTCGAGAAGTCGGCCATCACCAGGGTGACGACGAAAATGGTGCCGATCGCCATGCCGGGCTTGGCGAGCGGAATGACGACGTTCCACAGAACCTGCCAGCCGGAAGCGCCGGCGTCGCGCGCGGCTTCTATCAATGACTTGTCGATGCGCATCAGCGTGTTGAAGATCGGCGTCACCATGAACAGCGTATAGAGATGCACCATGGCCAGCACCACGGCGAATTCGGAATAGAGCAGCCATTCGATCGGCTTCGGGATCAGCCCCATTTGCACCAGCGTCGAGTTGACCAGGCCATTGCGGCCAAGCACCGGAATCCACGAGATCATGCGGATGATGTTGGAGGTCAGGAACGGCACCGTGCAGACAAGGAACAGCACCATCTGCATGGCCGTGGTCCTGATATGGAAGGCAAGGAAATAGGCGACCCAGAAACCGATGAACAGCGTCAGCGCCCAGACGATGGCGGCGTATTTCAGCGTATTCAGGTAGGTTTTCCAGGTGACCCAGGAGCCGAGCGTGTCGGAATAATTGGTGGTCAGGAAATCCGGATACATCGCTGCGAAATCGTAATCCCAGAATGAGACCACGGCGATCATCAGAATTGGCAGCAGGAGGAACGCGCCGAGGATCAGGGCAAGTGGTGTTGCCTGGAGATAGGGGACGAGGGCGCCGATCGAGAGCCGGCGGCGTCTGGCGGGTTTGGCGGCGGCGGTGGCGGGGCGTTCGAGCGCGGCTGTCATGAACATCTCGGTATAAGTCAGCGATGCGGCGAAGCCGCCTTTCCTTCTCCCCCTTGTGGGAGAAGGTGGCCGAGCGAAGCTCGGTCGGATGAGGGGTGTTCCAGCTTGGCACCAACAGCGCTCCGGCCGGCACCCCTCAACCGTCTTGGCGCTGCGCGCCAATCCACCTTCTCCCACAAGGGGAGAAGGGGAAGACGTTGTACCTACGCAGCGATGAACTCGTTCCAGCGCTTCACCATGTAGCGGTCTTCGTCCATGACCGAGTTCCAGCAGGCGACCTTGCCCATGCGCTCTTCGAAAGAGCCGCCGTCACGCACGGCGCCAGCCTTTTCCATGACCTTGCCGTCCGGCGACAGGATATCGCCCTTTGCCGGCTTGCCTTCGATCCAGTAGCCCCACTCGTCCTCGGACATGAACTTCTTGGCCGACACCATGTTGGCCGAGTAATAGCCCTGGCGGTTGAGATAGCCGCCAACCCAGCCGGACGTGTACCAGTTGATGTATTCATAGGCGGCATCGAGTTCGGCGCCGGAGAGATGGGCTGCCAGGCCAAGCCCGCCACCCCAGGACCGGTAGCCTTCCTTGAGCGGCTGGAACCGGCACGCGATGCCCTTGGAGCGGACCGCGGCCACGGCCGGCGACCACATTGACTGGATCACCACTTCGCCTGAAGCCATCAGGTTGACGCTCTCGTCGAAGGATTTCCAGAAGGCGCGGAACTGGCCGGCTTGCTTGGCCTTGATCAGGAAGTCGATCGTCTTGTCGATCTCCTCCTTGGTCATGTTGCCCTTGTCGGCGTATTTGATGTTGCCGGTGGCTTCCATGATCATCGCCGCATCCATGATGCCGATCGACGGGATGTTGAGGATGGCGGTCTTGCCCTTGAAGGCCGGATCCATGATGTCGGCCCAGGTGGTGATATCGCGGCCGACGAGGTCGGGGCGGATGCCGAGCGTATCGGCATTGTAGATCGTCGGCACCATGGTGAACCAGTTGGTCGGCGCCTTGGCGAAGACCTTGCTGTCCTGCGCCTCGACGTAACCGACCGTGTGCGGCGCGGTGCCCTGGGCGATAACGCTGTCCGGCGCCAGCTTGCCGGTTTTGAACAGCGGCACCAGCTCGTCGTAATATTTCAGCTTGGTGACATCCATCGGCTGCAGGACGCCTGTCGGGAACACCTTCTTGCAGATCCAGTATTCGATGTCGGCGATGTCGTAGCTGTCGGGCTGCGTCACGGCGCGCTGTGCGGCGGCGTCGGAATCGGTTGCTGTCATCTCCAGCGTGATGCCGAGATCGGCCTTGCACTTGTCGGCGATGGCATTGAGGTTGGATACGCCGGTGCCGAACTGGCGCAGCGTGATGTTCGATTGCGCCCAGATGGTCGGAAAGCCAGATATGGTGCCGGAACCGGCGGCGAAACCGACGGCGGCGGCACCTGTCTTGAGCAGCGAACGTCGCGATATTCCAGTCTTCTTGTCGGTGGTGTTGGTCATGTTCAGTTCCCCTGTTTTGATTGGTTATGCTGGATTTCAGGAATCGAGACGACCAAGGACGATCGCGTCCTCGGCGTCCCAGGCGATCGGCACTGCGTCGCCGACGGCAACCGGGCTGGCGAAGAAGCTGGTGTCGTCGACGATTACGGTGAAATCCTCGATGCCGGCGCCATTGACCGAGAGCTTCACGGTCGAACCGCGGTACTCGACGTTTGAAACGATGCCGGTGAAGCCGAGCCCGGCTGCCGGCGGCTCGCCGATGCGCACGTGGTCGGTGCGAATGGCGATGTCGATGGGTTCCCCGGTCTCCCTGCCCTGCCCGCTGGCCGCGAGCGTGACGCCGCCGGGCACATCGAAAACGACCATGCCGTCGCGACTGCCGGCGACGCGCCCGGAGATGACATTGTGGTCGCCCATGAAACGAGCGACGAAGGCCGTGGCCGGCCGCTCGAACACCGTGCGAGGGTGCGCCGCCTGCTCGATACGGCCATCGTTCATCACCACGATCAGGTCGGCCAGCGCCATCGCCTCTTCCTGGCTGTGGGTGACGTGGACGAAAGTGATGCCGAGCGACGTCTGCAGCTTCTTCAGTTCGGCTCGCATGCGGATCTTCAGGAAAGGATCGAGCGCCGAAAGCGGTTCGTCGAGCAACAGCGCCTCGGGATCGGTGATCAATGCGCGCGCAAGAGCAACGCGCTGCTGCTGCCCGCCGGAAAGCTGCGCCGGGCGGCGGCTGGCATAGGCCTCCATCTGCATCAGCTTCAGCATGTCGAGTGCCTTGGCGCGGCGCTCCTCCTTGCCGACGCCTTTCATCTTCAGGCTGAAGGCGACATTGTCGATCAGGTCGAGATGCGGAAACAGTGCGTAGGACTGGAACATCATGGCAGTGCCGCGCCTGGCCGGCGGCAGGTCGGTGACCACTGTGTTGCCGAGACGCACGTCGCCACTCGATATGCTCTCGTGCCCGGCGATCATGCGCAGCGTCGAGGTCTTGCCACAGCCGGACGGACCGAGCAGGCAGCAATAGGTACCCGCAGGGATTTTCAGGCTGATGCCTTCGACGGCAGTCGTCGCGCCATAGACTTTCGAAACGGACACAATGTCGATTTCGGCGGCTTTGGACATCCAGCTTCCCCTTTGGTCGGATTAGCCAAAGCATCATGCGTGCCAGTTGCGCGCCGCCGCACCAACCGACTGAATCCTCGAAGAAATCAGGGCCGCCTCTATATAGCTGCCGATACGTCGCCCTTGTGCAATGCACAAATTATAGGCGATTGCCGCCGATCTTCGCAAAGATCGTATGCAATCTTTTTCATCTCTGTATTCACTTTGTCTCTCGTCCAAGCGATGCGATTCAGGGTAGAAGAACGCAGGACCACTGCCATGAACATTGCCGACCAGACCTTCCCTGCTATCGAGGCCGCCAACGAGGATCGCGCGCAGGCGATCCGCGACCAGTTGCGCGACGCGATCGTCGATCGCCGGCTAGCGCCGGGAACAAAGCTATCCGAAGGCGAAGTCGGCACGCTGTTCGATGTCAGCCGCACCGTGGCGCGTGCGGCACTGCAGATGCTTTCCTTCGAGGGATTGGTGCGCACCGAGCGCAATCGCGGCGCCTTCGTCGCCAATCCGTCGCCGGAGGAAGCGCGGCAGGTTTTTGCTTCGCGCCGGCTCATCGAACCAGGCATCGCGATTGCCGCCGCCGGACGGATGACGCCGGCGCATGTCGCCGCGTTCAAGGCCCAGCTCGACGAAGAAGGCCGTTTCATCGCCGAACGCGGACCGAACGCAAGGCGATCGGAGATCAAGGCGTCGGGGGATTTTCACCTGCTTCTGGCGTCGGTCGCGGGAAACGTCATCCTGCAGCGCTTCATGGAGGAATTGGTCGCTCGTTCATCGCTGGTGATCGCACTCTATGGCCGCTCGGGCATCTCGAGCTGCGGCCACAACGAACACACGCAGATCCTCGAGGCGCTGGAAAATGGCAATGCCGAACGCGCCAGCGCGCTGATGCTGCACCACATCGACCATATCGAGGCCGACCTCGATTTGCGCGTCAGGAGCGGCCCGGCACTCAGGCAGGCGCTCGAGTTCTGAGATCGCGTCAACGCACGATCCTCACGCACATCGGTGTGCCAATCTCGATGGATCGGCCGGTGTCGGTCAGCCGGCCGGTTGCGGCATCACGGGCGAAAATCGAGATGCGGTCGGCATTCTGGTTGGCCGAGAACAGATGGCCGCCCGAGGGCGTCAGTGCCAGATTGCGCGGCGTGGCGCCGCCGCAAGGCGTATAGCCCACAAGGGCAAGCCTGCCGGTTTGCTGGTCGATCGAAAACACCACTATGCTGTCATGGCCGCGGTTGGAGCCGTAGAGAAAGCGGCCGTCAGGCGAGATCTGGATGTCGGCGCAGTGATTGCCGTCGCGCGCCTCGGGCGGCACGGCCGGCTTGCTGTCGATCACCGTAAGCTTGCCTGATGCTTCGTCCAGCGCCAGCGAGACAACCGTCGAATCCAGCTCGTTCATGACGAACACGAAGCGACCGCCCGGATGCAGTGCGAGATGGCGCGGACCCGCGCCTGGCGCAAGCGCCGACTCGGCGAGCTTCGTCAGGCTGCCGTCTGAGCCGATGCGATAGGACACCAGCCGGTCGATGCCGAGGTCAGCGACGATCGCCATGCCGCCGGCAACCGTCTCGGTTACGCTATGGGCATGCGGCCGCTCCTGGCGGGCAGGATCTGGTCCGGTCCCGCTATGGGCAACGCTCGACAACGGCGCTGTCAGGCCGCCATTCTCACCCAACCCATAGACCACGACCGAGCGATCGGGGCCGCCCTCGCCCATGCCGTAATTGGCGACCAGCAGCTTCGTCCGGTCGCGCGTGATGGCGTTGTGCGCCGTGATGCTGCCCAGCGTCGGCTGCTTGTTGATGTAGGACAGCGTGGCGGTCTGCCTGTCGAAACGGTAGGCCGAGACCACCCCTTCGCGCCAGGTGAACACTTCTGAGTTGGCATAGATGTGGGAGCCGTCCGGCGTCACCGACAGGAAGGTGGGATTGTCGATGTCTCCCGTCTCGGCCAGTTTCTTCGTCTGCAGCGTCCCTTCGTCGAAACTGTAGACACCCAGCCCGATGCCGCGCGCGCCCTGAAAATACGGGGCGTCGCGATTGAGGCTGCCGACGAAAACCAGACAGGCATTCTGCATCACTTCCTCCCTTGTTCCGCCGGCATTGGCCCCGACGGAGCAGGCAAAATTTCGCCTGTTCACGCTTGCAACACAACCCCATATGTGAAAATACTATTCACAAAAGAAGATTGACGGGAGGATCGATCATGCATTTCGCTGGTCTGCGGCGCGCCCTGATGGACGATTCCCGCTCCCAGAGGAAGTCGTCATGAGCGGTTTCGCGCCAACCGTGGGCGTGGCATCGACACACCCCGCCAACATGCCTAGGAATCACGCCGACCTTCCCGTCTGGAACGCGGAGAACTGGTTCTACGAAGACTGGCCGGTCGGCCAGAAGATCCGCTCGCTGCGCCGGACCATTGCCGAGGGCGACAGCCATCTCTTCAACACGCTGGTGCTCGACATCCATCCATACGTGCAGGACCAGATGTTCGCCGAGACGCAAGGCATTTTCGGCAAGCGGCTGGTGGCAGGGGCCTTCGTGTTCTCAGCCGGGCTCGGTCTCGTCGCCACCAATTGCATCAACGCCTTTTCGTATGGCTACGACAAATTGCGCTTCATCAAGCCGGTGTTCATAGGCGACACGATCTATTCGATCCGCTCCAACCTCGACAAGAAGCCAAAATACAAGGAAATGGGGCTGATCCGCGCCAGCTATGAAGTCTTCAAGGGTGAAGGCGAGCTCGTGCTTTATTGCGAGCACCTGCAGACGGTGAAGTACCGCAATCCGGCCGATTTCGCCGGCAAGACGGAGAAATAGGCAATGGCTGCCATTGCCGAACTGCCGCTGACCGGGCTCATCGTTGTCGATATGAGCCAGTTCTTGTCCGGGCCTTACTGCTCGCTGCGACTACTCGACCTCGGCGCTCGCGTCATCAAGATCGAACGGCCGGACGGCGGCGATCTGTCGCGCCGGCTCTATCTCAGCGACACCGAGATCGGCGGCGATTCCACCATTTTCCATGCGATCAACCGCGCCAAGGAAAGCCTTGCCATCGACTTAAAGGACGAGGCCGACCTTGCGGCGCTGCGCGGCCTGCTGGCCAAGGCCGACGTGCTGATCCAGAATTTCAGGCCCGGCGTCATCGAACGCCTGGGCTTCGATTACGAGGCGGTGCGCAAGATCAATCCGCGCCTGGTCTATGCCTCGATCAGCGGCTATGGCGAGGAAGGCCCGTGGGTCAAGCGGCCCGGGCAGGATCTGCTGGCGCAGGCCCGCTCCGGCGTGATGTGGCTGAACGGCGACGAGGACCAAGGGCCGGTGCCCTTCGGCCTGGCGATCGCCGACATGCTGGCGGGCTCCGCCGCCGCGCAAGGCATCCTCGCCGCACTGGTGCGGCGCGGCGTGACCGGCAAGGGCAGCCATGTCGAGACCAGCCTGCTCGAAGCGCTGGTCGACTTCCAGTTCGAGGTGCTGACCACGCATCTCAATGACGGGCGCCGGCTGCCGCGGCGGTCGAGCTTCCGCAGCGCGCACGCCTATCTCTCGGCGCCCTACGGCGTCTATCCGGCCAAGGGCGGCTATCTGGCGATCGCCATGACGCCAATCTCGAAACTCGCCGATCTCCTCGGGCTCGAGGAGCTTGCGCCCTATCGCGACCAGCCGTCGACCTGGTTCACCGCCCGCGACGAGATCAAGGCGATCATCGCGCAAAAGATCGCAACGAAGACGGTCGACGAATGGCTTGCCATTCTCGAGCCTGCCGACATCTGGTGCGCCAAGGTTTTGACCTGGCCGGAAATGATGGCCAGCGAAGGCTTCCAGGTCCTCGACATGCTGCAGACGGTGACGCGCGAGGATGATGTTTCGATCCTCACCACGCGCTCGCCGCTCAGGGTAGACGGCATCCGCGCGAAGGTCGAGCGGGCCGCGCCACGCATCGGCGAGCACAGCGCAAAAATCCGCGTGGAGTTCGGGCTGTGAGCGACGTCACGCTCAAAGGCATGACCTGGAGCCATCCGCGCGGCTATGACCCGATGGTCGCCTGTTCGAGACTGTGGAAGCAACAAACTGGCATCGCCGTTGAATGGGACAAGCGCTCGCTGCAGGATTTCGAATCCTTCCCGGTCGAGGAACTGGCCCGTGCCTACGACCTGATCGTCGTCGACCATCCGCATGTCGGCCAGATCACCGCCGAGAATTGCCTGGCGCCGCTCGATGTCGCCGGCCGGGAAGCCGAACGTGCAGCACTTGCGGCGGGCAGTGTCGGCCGGTCCTTTCCGAGCTACGACTGGCAAGGCCGGCAGTGGGCGTTTCCGATCGACGCGGCCAGCCAGGTGCAGGCATGGCGGCCCGACATGCTTTCGGCTGCGCCGGCGAGCTGGGCCGATGCCCTCGATCTGGCCCGGCAAGGCCACGTGCTGTTGCCGCTCAGGCCGCCGCATTCGCTGATGGTGTTCTACACGCTTGCCGGCAATCTCGGCCGGCCCGCCGGTGAAGGCCCTGGCGACCATGTGGATCCGGCAGCGGGCAAGCAGGTCTTCGAGATGATGCGCGAGATCGCAGCCCTCGTCGACCCGGCCTGTCTTGGCATGGATCCGATCGCGGTTCTGGAGCAAATGGCCGGATCCGGCTCGCGGATCGCCTGCGCGCCGCTGATCTATGGCTATGTCTCCTATGCCATCGCCGGGTTTCGACCCAACCGCCTGGCTTTCGCGGATATCCCGGCCGCTGGCAATGCCGGCCCCAAAGGCTCGGCGCTCGGCGGCACCGGCATTGCCGTGTCGGCCTTTTCGAAGGCCAGGCAGGCGGCAATCGACTTCGCCTACTGGATCGCCAGCGGTGACGTGCAGCGCGGCCCTTACGCCTCGGCCGGCGGCCAGCCCGGCCATGCGGCAGCCTGGACGGATGCCGCCGTCAACGCCGCCGCCGGCAATTTCTACAAGGACACCCGGGCCACGCTCGAAGATGCCTGGGTGAGGCCGCGGCACGACGGCTACATGGCGTTCCAGCAGGCGGCGTCCGATCGCATCAATCTCGGCCAGAGCGAAAGGCACAATGCCGCTCGCGTCGTTGCCGATCTCAATCGCCTGTTTCGGGAGAGCCTTTCGACGCAGGTGTCCGGCGTTGCCGGCGGAGGAGCCTGAACAACCGAACGGAGGAGAACATGAACAGCCTGATCCGCGGCCTTTTGGCCGCAACCGCACTTGCATCGGTCACGACCATAGCCTGCGCTCAAGACGTTTCGGGCGTGATTGCTGGATTGCCGACCGAACTGAAGGCACAATATGACGGCGCGCCGCAAAAGGTGCTGCCGTCGGCCTGGGATAATTTCACGCCGCCGTCAAAGCCGTGGAAATGGTGCCACTCCGAGTCCTACCAGGGCAATCCGTGGCGCGTCACCGTGACCAAGGAGTTGAAGCGGCTGGTCGACGGCCTGATCGCCGACGGCACCGTGGCGAGCTTCGAGGTGTCGGATTCCAACAACGACGCCAGTCAGCAGATCAACCAGATCCGCGCCTTCATCGACAAGAAATGCTCGATCATCACCTCGATCCCCGGCTCGGCAACGGCGCTGGACGACGCCATCGATGCCGCAGCCAAAGCCGGCATCCCCTTCATCACGGCAGCTGGGTCTGTGACCAGCCCGAATGCGATCAACGTCGATTCCAACTATGCGCGCTGGGGCTACGACATGATGACCGCGATCGGCAAAGCAATGCCGGACGGCGGCAGCGTGCTTCTGGTCGAAGGCATTGCCGGTCACCCGATCGTCGTGCAGGAGCGCCAGGGTGCCGACAAGGCGCTGGCCGAAAATTCAAAGCTCAAGGTCTCGCGCACCGTCAACGGCAATTGGACGGCCAACGTCACCAAGACGGCGGTGCTGCAGGCAATCGCCACCAATCCGGCGCCGATCGATGCAGTGTGGACGACGGGCAGCGAAAGCCGCGTCGTCGCCGAGGCCTTTGCCGAGCCGGCCGCCCTGCCCCGCTGATCACCGGCTCGATCACCGGCGATGCGCTCGGCTACTGGAAGGCCAATCCCGACAAATACCGCTTCGAAGGCCATGCGGTTCTGCCGCACTGGACGGCCGAGACGCTGTTTCGTGTCGGTGCGCGTATGCTCGAGGGCCAGAAGCCCAGGCTCAACACGCTGCTGATCCCGATTCCGCCGGTGCACAATGCCGACCTCGGCGCCTGGTACAAGGACTGCATGACGCCGGACGCCGTCTCGATCTTCCCGGTCCCGCCGAAGGATCCGATGCCGGAGGAATGGCTCGATGCCTATTTCGCCAATCCGGCACCGACCAAGGGCTGGGACTATTCGAAGGTGCCGGACGCCTGCGCCAAGTAGCATTTATGAGGGCCGGCTCCGCACCAGCGGTGCCGGCTTTCTCCATCAGGATTGCTCATGCTGGAAGTCCAGGCCATCTCGAAACGCTACGGCGAAACGATTGCGCTGGCCAATGCCTCCATCGCATTCCGCGCCGGCACGATCCACACCATCCTGGGCGAGAACGGTTCGGGCAAGAGCACCCTGGTCAAGCTGCTGTCGGGGATCGTGCAGCAGGACAGCGGCGCGATCCTGCTCGACGGAGCGCCCTTTACCGGCCTCTCGCCGGCGGCGTTCCAGACCGCCGGGTTGGCCACCGTGTTCCAGGAAGTGCTGATCGCGCCTGACCGTTCGGTGACGGACAACATCCTGCTCGGCCTCGACGGCCTGCTGACGCGCACCGTGCCGCGCGCCGAGCGGCGGCAACGCGCGCAAGCGGTGCTGAAGCGCTTTGCGGTGACCGAGATCCCGCTCGACCAGTTGGCCGGGCAATTGCCGCTTGCGGTTCAGCAATTGGTAGTGCTCGCCCGCGCTGTGGTCCGCAGCCCGCGCATTCTCATCCTTGACGAGGTTACGGCTGCGCTCGACTTTGCCGATCGCGAGGCGGTCTTTGCCATGATGCGCAAGCTTGCTTCGGAAGGCTGCCTGATCCTGTTCATCACCCATCGCATGGACGAGGTGATGTCGCTTTCGGACCGGATTTCCGTGCTGCGCGGCGGCAGCGTGGTCACGACTGAGGAACGCGGCACGTCCACCGCATCCGAACTTCTCAAGGCAATGGCGCCACGCACGGCGGCGGAGCTGGCGCATGGCTGATCGCGCCAGCCTTTCGGTGCGCGGCCTGGTGATCGCGCCGGGCGCAAGCCCCATGACGCAAACCATTGGGCCGGGCGAGATCGTCGGCCTTGCCGGCCTCGACGGCCACGGACAGGAGCGGTTCCTGAAAGTGCTGGCCGGCCTGGAACGCCCGGCCGGCGGCGAGGTGACCGTCGAGGCGCCAACCGGAGCGCGCGCGATCACCAATTTCCGCAAGGCGGTCGCCGGCGGCATCGCCTATTTGCCGCGCGACCGGCGCACCACCGGCATTTTTCCGACCCAATCGGTGCTCGACAATTTTGCCGTCTCGACGCTGTCGCGCGATATGCGTTTCGGTCTGCTCAGCTTCGCCGCGCGGCGGCAGCGCTATGAGAGCTACCGGGACAGACTGTCGATCATCGCGCCACGGCCGGACGCCCCGATCACCACGCTTTCCGGCGGCAACCAGCAGAAGGTGCTGCTGGCCCGCGCATTGGCGCTGGAACCGGCGATCCTGCTCCTCAATGATCCGACGCGCGGTGTCGACGTGGCGACGCGCCATGTCCTCTACGATGTGTTTCGTGGACTGGCGGCGGACGGCATGGCTCTGGTCATCCTGTCGAGCGAGATCGAGGAGATCCTCCTGCTTTGCCATCGCGTGCTGGTGTTCCGCGAACAGCAGGTGGCGGCTGAAATCACCGGAGACGCGATGAAAAGCGATACGGTGATCGCCGCCATGTTCGGGCGCGCCGCATGAGCGGGTTGCGGCGCATGGCGGCGCGATGGCGCGGCGCTGGCTTTGCGGCAGTGCTGCTGGTCATCCTGATCGCGGTCAATCTGCTGCTCAATCCGGCGCGCTTCCATCCTGCCGCCTGGGGCGCGCTGATCGGGCTCGCCGCGCCGCTGATCGGCGCAGCGGTCGCCTCGGCTCCGGTGATCCTCGCCGGGCGCGGCGGCATCGACATTTCCGTCGGGCCATTGATGGGCTTCGTCAATGCGATGGTGATCCAGCTGCTGTTTCTCAGGCTCGGCATGTCTTCGCCGCTGGTCATCGTGCCGGCGGCGCTTCTGATCGGCGCGATCGTCGGCGCCGCCAACGGCTTTCTGGCGACCATCGTCCGCATCCAGCCGATCGTCGCAACGCTCGGCACCTATCTGATCCTCACCGGCATGACGCTGACCATCCTGCCGGCGCCGATCGGCCCGGCGCCGGGCTGGCTGAAGGCAATGGCCGGACCCTGGTCGGCGCTGCCGCTGGCGCTGATCTTGCTGTTCTGGTGGCTGGTGCGGCAGACGCCTTATTACGACCAGCTGATGGCGGTGGGCAGCGACGATCGCGCCGCCTACACGGCCGGCGTTCAGGTCACCAAAGTGCGTTTCATCGCCTATGTCATGACCGGCATACTTGCCGCCTGCGCCGGCCTGATGCTGACCGCGCTGATCGGTTCGGCCGACCCCAATATCGGGCCAACCTACACGCTGATCGCGATTGCCGCGGTGGCGCTCGGCGGCGTCAGCCTTGCCGGCGGGCGCGGCGGGCTCGCCGGCGCCGCCATCGGCGCTGTCGACATCTTCCTGCTGCAGAGCGTGCTGACCGCCTTCAACGTCTCCACCTATGTGCTGCAGATCGCCTATGGCGCGATCCTGGTTGTGGCCGTCATCATGACGGCGCTGCAGGAGCGGCTCTCGGCACGGAAAGGCTGAGAAGCATGAGCCAGACCTGGCTCCAATCCACCAATGCCCGCGTCGCCGGTGCCTTTGCGGTCGCTGTCGCCTTGCATCTCCTTGGCACCTTGCTCATCCCGGGCTACTCCCAGCCGTTCGCCATCCGGGCGCTGCTGGTGATCGCCTCGCTGCTGGCGGTGGCATCGATCGGCCAGACCCTCGTCGTCATCCTCGGCGGTATCGATCTGTCGATCCCGTTCATCATCGGCTTTGCCAATGTCGTTGCCGCACAGCTCTACGGCGGCGGCTGGAATTTTGCCCTTGTCTGCACAGTCGTCGTCGTGCTCGCCATACTGATCGGGGCGCTGAACGGCCTGATCTCGCGTGGGCTCGATATCCACCCGCTGATCGTCACGCTCGGCACTGGCATGATCGTGCAAGGTGCCGTCCTGTTGTGGACCGGTGGCTTTCCATCCGGATCGGCGCCTGCCGCGGTTTCCGCCTTCGTTTCGATCGGCGGTTCGGTCGGACCGCTGCCGGTGCCGGGGCTGGTGCCATGCGTCGCGGTGCTGACCTTGCTGGTGGCGCTGGTGCTGGCGCGCACGCCATACGGCCGCCGTCTCTACGCCCTCGGCAGCAATCCAGGTGCTGCGCCGCTGGCACTGATCGATCCGGTCCGCATGTGGACCGTGACCTATGCCGCGAGCGCCTTCTTCGCCGCCGCGGCCGGCGTGCTGCTGCTCGGCTTCACCGGTTCGGCCTATGGCGATGTCGGCCAGCCCTATCTGTTCCAGACGATCGCGGCAGTGGTGGTCGGCGGCGCCGCCCTTGTCGGCGGCCGCGGCAGCTATTTCGGCACCATTGCCGGCGTGCTGGTGCTGACGGAGATCAACACGCTGCTGATCGGCCTCGGCTTCCGGCCCTCGACCGTGCAGGCGGCACTTGGCCTGGTCATCGTGCTCCTGGTTTCGCTCTACGGTCGCGAGCGGCACGTCTCGGCGACGATCTGAGGCCACCTATTCGTTTGAGCCGCATTTGTGCGACGCCGAGTGATTCCATCACTTGGCTGCAAAATGCTCTACAAACTCCACAGCCGCTTGGCGTTGCCGGACAGCAGTTGTTGCCGTTCATCGGTGCTGGTGCCGGCAAGCAACGCATGCGTTGCCGCAATCCAGGTCGCAAGCCCGCCGCCAAGCGTGCAGACCGGCCAGTCGCTGCCCCAGACGACCCGGTCCCAGCCGAAGCATTCGATGGTGTGCTCGACATAGGGAAGCAGCGTTTCGACAGTCCAGGATCCGGCATCCGCATAGGCGACCACACCGGAAATTTTGCCGACGACGTTCGGGCGCCGCGCGATCTCCGCCATGTGCTCGCGCCAGGGGTGCTCGGCGCCACCCTTGATGTCGGGCACGCCGCAATGGTCGAGCACGAACTGCACGTCCGGCGCGAGGTCGGTGAGTGCAATCGCCTTGGGGATCTGGTGCGGCAGAACGACAAGGTCGAAGGTCAGGCCGCTGCCGGCAAGCCGCTTGATGTTTTCACGAAACAGCGCGCCCTCCGAAAGCTCGTCCGGCATGACGTGCAGCACGCGGCGAAAGCCCTTGACGAAAGGATCGGCGCGCTGGCGCTCGAGATAGGCGGCAAAGCCGGGCTCTTCCGGACGGCAGGAGGCAATTGCCCCCCGCAGCAAGCTGGCCTTCTCCCGCGACAGCGCTTTGACACGGCCGGTTTCGGCCTCGATGTCGGCAGGATCGACATCGACCTCCATATGCAATGCGCCCTCGATGCCGGCGCGGCGGGCCTGGACTGCATATTCGTCGTAGGAGAAATCGCGGTTGAGTGCCGGCACGCCGGCCAGCCAGGGATAGCGCAGCGCGGACTGATCGATCAGGTGCAGATGGGTGTCGAAGATCATGGCGGCGCGCTCCTCCTTGGCGACTTCGAGATCATCTCACGGAGAAAATCTTCATTCAAATAAGAATTCATCGCGATTGCTTGACGGTCGATCACGCCAGTTGCGACAGCTTTTCGGTCGCTGCCAGCAGCAGCTCAATCGTCCTCGTAATGTCGGGCGCCTTGGGTGCGTTGACCAGGGTTATGTAGGGGATCGACAGCGCGGCGATCGCCCTGCCGTCCGAACCAAGAACCGGTGTCGACAGGTTGAAGACACCGGCGGTCTGCATCGATGCCATCATCTCGTAGCCGCGTTCCCGGATCTGGTCGAGGCGGGCAAAGAACTCCGGCGATTGCGGTGGCTTGTCGGTGCTGCGCAGATGTTCTGAGATCATCATCTGCCGCTCTTCCGGCGGGCGGAACGCCAGCAACACATGGCCGGAGCCGGTGTCGAACAGGCTGATATGCGAGCCGACGCGGATCGAGATGCCCCAGTAATCCGGCGCTTCCTGCTGTGCAATCACCACGGCGGAGCCGCGATCGAAGACGACGAGCTGGTTTGCCTGCTGCGAGGTTTCTGCCAGCTCGCGCATCAGCGGGGTCGCATAGGAAACCAGCCGGCGCACCGGCGCGTGCAGCTGCGCCAGGCCAAACAGCTTGAGCGTCAGCGAATAACGGTCGCCATCCGGCCGCGTGACGTAGCCGCGCCGCACCAGCCGGTCCAGCATGCGGTAGAACTCGTTCGGGCTGCGGTCGAGCTTCTTGGCGATTTCCGCCTGCGTCAGGCCGCCGTCGACGCCGGCCAGCAGCTCGAGAATGTCGAGCCCCTTGTCCAACGCCGGCGCTCGATAGCGGTCGTCTTCCTCGTCCTCTGCCATTGGGCTTCTCCAGTGAATTTCACCTTTCATATACGCATAACGGCATTGCTTCCGGAAGAACTTTCGGCTTGACGATGCTATAAATGTTTTGTTTGTATATGAATGAAGCTGCCGATCAGCCCTCGCTATGGATCGACGCAGACTCTTGGGAGGATACCAATGACGAAACTGTTTTGCGGCCTGTCGGCCGGCGTAACGCTGCTCGCACTGGGTGCGAGTGCCCTTGCTGCCGACCTGCCCGGCAAATTCGACGGCGTCACCATCGACGCCAAGCTGATCGGCGGCCAGCAATATGAAGGGCTGTACGCACGCATCGGCGAATGGGAAAAACTGACCGGCGCCAAGGTCAACGTGATCTCGAAGAAAAATCACTTCGAGCTCGACAAGGAAATCAAATCGGACATCGCCTCCGGCAGCATCAACTGGTGCGTTGGGTCGAACCACTCGTCCTTCGCGCCGCAATATCCTGATATCTACACCGACCTCTACAAGCTGCTGCCGAAGGAGGAGATCGACGCCTTCGTGCCGTCGACGATCAAGGCCTCGACGCTCGACGGCAAGCTGGTGATGCTGCCGCGCGCGCAGTTCGACGTGTCGGCGCTCTATTACCAGAAGAGCCTCTACCAGGACGAAGCCAAGAAGGCCGCCTACAAGGCCAAATACGGCAAGGAACTGACACCGCCCGACACCTGGGACGAGGTCGCCCAGCAGGCGGAATTCTTCGCCAGCCCGCCCGATTTCTACGGTACCCAGTTCGCCGGCAAGGAAGAGGCGATCAACGGCCGCTTTTACGAGATGCTCATCGCCGACGGCGGCGAATACCTCGACAAGGATGGCAAGCCGGCCTTCAACTCGGAAGCCGGCGTGCACGCGCTCGACTGGTTCGTCAATCTCTACAAGGCCAAGGCGGTGCCGGCCGGCACCACCAACTATCTGTGGGACGATCTCGGCCAGGGCTTTGCCTCGGGCACCGTCGCCATCAACCTCGACTGGCCGGGCTGGGCAGGCTTCTTCAACGATCCGAAGTCGTCGAAGGTCGCCGGCAATGTCGGCGTGAAGGTGGCGCCGAAGGGATCGGCCGGCATTCGCACCGGCTGGTCGGGGCACCACGGATTTTCGGTCACCGAAAACTGCGCCAGCAAGGAAGCCGCGGCGTCGCTGGTCTGGTTCCTGACCAATGAGGACAGCCAGAAGCTCGAGGCGGCAAGCGGCCCACTGCCGACCCGCACGGCGGTGTGGGACTGGGACATCCAGCAGGCGGCCAACGATCCTTACAAGAAGGAAGTGCTGGCGGCTTTCCAGGAAGAGGCAAAGCACGCTTTTGCCGTGCCGCAGACACCTGAATGGATCGAAATCTCCAACGCCGTTTATCCCGAATTGCAGGCCGCCATCCTTGGCGACAAGACCTCCAAGCAGGCGCTGGACGACGCTGCCGCCAAGGCCACCCAGATCCTCGAGGACGCCGGCAAGCTTTGACCATTCTCCCAAGGGGGCGCCGCGCTCATCGAAGAGCGGCGCCCCCGAACTTTTTGCGAACCATGCGCAACACGCTTTGTCTTGATCCCAGCTCGCCGATGGCGGCCTTCGGTGTCCGGGCACCA
The DNA here is from genome assembly GCF_040322975.1 of Mesorhizobium sp. M0074. NCBI lineage: Bacteria > Pseudomonadati > Pseudomonadota > Alphaproteobacteria > Hyphomicrobiales > Phyllobacteriaceae > Mesorhizobium > Mesorhizobium sp. M0074. The sequence goes on along the minus strand of NZ_JAMYUM010000006.1, from coordinate 106,647 downwards.
ACCAGAACCGGATCGCCATGAAAGGCTGGAGACCTTCGCCGCCATTGCTGCTCCTGCTGCCGGCGGTGATCGTTCTGGCGGCGGTGGTGGTGGTGCCGCTGCTGCTTTCGCTCTATTCCAGCTTCACGCCGTTCCGGCTGACCAGGCCGGAGACGTTCTGGGTCTTCATCGGCGCGCGCAACTACGTCACCATCTTGACCAGCCGCGCTTTCTGGGTCGCTTTTGCCCGCACCGTGGTGCTGCTGACGGTGGCGCTCAACCTGGAAATGCTGATCGGGCTCGGGCTGGCGCTGCTGGTGGAGAAGGCATCGCGCGGCCAGCGGATCCTGCGCACCATCATGATGTTTCCGATGATGTTTTCGCCGATCCTCGTCGGCTTCCAGTTCAAATTCATGTTCAACGACAATATCGGCCTGGTGAACAACGCCCTGCAGGGGCTCGGCCTGACTGACCGCGCCATCCCGTGGCTGATCGACGGCAATCTCGCCTTCATCGCCATCCTGACCGCCGAGATCTGGTCGTCGACTTCGGTGTTCGCGATCCTGATCCTGGCCGGGCTGCTGGCGATGCCGCGCGAACCGGTCGAGGCAGCCCGCGTCGACGGCTGCACGCCGTGGCAGACATTCCGCTATGTCACCTGGCCGTTCATCATGCCGTTTGCTTTCATTGCCATGACCATCCGCTCACTCGACGTCGCGCGCGCCTATGACATCGTCAAGATCATGACCGACGGCGGCCCCGCCGGCCGCACTGAACTGGTCTGGACGCTGGTCGCCCGCACCGCCTATGGCGATGCCAGGATGGGCCTGGCCAATGCCATGGCCTATTTCTCGATCCTGCTGTCGATCCTGTTCACCGTCTATTTCTACCGCAAGCTCGCCGCGGCGCGGACGCAGATCGCGGCGGAGTGGTGAGGATGGACCAGAACAGCCTGCATCGCGTCGGCAACAAAGCGCTCGGCATCGTTCACGGCATCGGACTGTTCCTGGCCATGCTGGTCATCTGCCTGCCCGGCATCTGGATCGTGCTGTCGTCGCTGCGGCCGACCGTCGAAATCATGGCCAAGCCGCCGGTGTGGATTCCGCAGCAACTCTCGCTCGACGCCTACATCGCCATGTTCAGCGGCGTCGGCCAGGGCGGCATTCCGGTGCTCGACTACTTCCGCAATTCGCTGATCATCTCGGTGACCTCGACGGTGATCGCCATCGTCATCGGCATGGCCGGCGGCTACGCCTTTGCGCGCTACCGCTTTCGCGCCAAGTCGGCGATGTTCCTCGGCCTGATGCTGACGCGCACGGTGCCCGGCATCGCGCTGTCGCTGCCGCTGTTCTTCGTCTTTGCGCGGCTCGGCATCATCGACACGCATTTCGGGCTGATCCTGGTCTATGTCGCGCTCAACGTGCCGTTCACCGTCTGGCTGATCGACGGCTTTTTCCGCCAGGTGCCGAAAGACCTCGCCGAAGCCGCTCAGATCGACGGCTGCACGCGCTGGCAGGCCTTCTGGCAGGTCGAGTTTCCGTTGGCCGGGCCCGGCATCGCCTCGGCCGGCATCTTTGCCTTCCTCACCTCCTGGAACGAGTTCGCGCTCGCCTCGCAGCTGACGCGCTCGATCAATTCCAAGACCCTGCCGGTCGGCCTGCTCGACTATACGGCCGAATTCACCATCGACTGGCGCGGCATGTGCGCGCTCGCCGTGGTCATGGTCATACCGGCGCTCACGCTTACCTTCATCGTCCAGAAACACCTCGTCGGCGGCCTCACTTCCGGCGCGGTGAAAGGCTGACATGGCAACCGTATCGCTCAAGAACCTCACCAAAAGCTACGGCCCGGTGGCGGTGGTGCACGGCATCGATCTCGAGGTCGCCGACCGCGAATTCATCGCGCTGGTCGGGCCGTCCGGCTGCGGCAAGTCGACAACCCTGCGCATGATCGCCGGCCTCGAGGCGATCAGCGACGGGATCATCGAGATCGGCGGCCGCATGGTCAACGACCTGCCGCCGCGCTCGCGCAACATCTCGATGGTGTTCCAGTCCTACGCGCTCTACCCGCATATGACCGTGCGCGAAAATCTCGGCTTCTCGCTCAAGATAGCCGGCGCCGCGAAGGAAGAAATGGACCGTCGCGTCGCCGAAGCATCCGGCATTCTCGGCCTCGACCAGTTGCTCGACCGCCGGCCGTCGCAGCTGTCGGGCGGACAGCGCCAGCGCGTCGCCATGGGCCGCGCCATCGTGCGCGATCCCGACGTCTTCCTGTTCGACGAGCCGCTTTCCAATCTCGACGCAAAGCTTCGGACGCAGATGCGCACCGAGATCAAGAAGCTGCACGCCAAGGTCAAGTCGACAGTGATCTACGTCACCCATGACCAGGTCGAAGCGATGACATTGGCGGACCGCATCGTCATCATGCGTGACGGTTTCATCGAGCAGGTCGGCACACCCGACGAGGTCTTCCGCCGGCCGCAGACACGCTTCGTCGCGGGCTTCATCGGCTCGCCGCCGATGAATCTGCATGAGGCGGTTGTCGACGACGGACAACTGCTGTTCGCCAGCGGCGAGAGGCTGCCTTTGCCCAGCCAGTTCAAGGCCAATATCGAGGCCGGCGACAAAGTCGTGTTCGGCCTCAGGCCCGACGACATCTATCCGACCGGGCATGGCATCAGCTCCGGCGAAGACGTCGACGTCCACCAGGTGGAGTTGCCGGTGACCGTCACCGAGCCGCTCGGCAACGAGACGCTGGTGTTCGCCGAATTCAACGGCAGCGACTGGGTATCGCGGATGCTCAATCCAAAGCCGCTGAAGGCCGGCGACCGGGTCAAGATGAGCCTGGACCTGTCGCAGGCCCATCTGTTTTCCGCCGAAACAGGCAGGACATTGCGAGGTTAACATCATGGCAAAAATCGAGAAAGTCGAACTGCGGATGGTCGACCTGGTGCCGAAGGTCAAGCGCACCGATGCCATCCAGAGTTTTGTCAGCCAGGAAACACCGATCGTCACCATCACCGACGCCGACGGCGCGGTCGGCACCGGCTACAGCTATACGATCGGCACGGGCGGCTCCTCGGTGATGCGGCTGCTGGCCGACCACCTTGCGCCGCGGCTGATCGGCCGCGACGCCGACATGATCGAGGCGATCTGGCACGAGCTGGAGTTCGCCACCCATGCCACGACGATCGGCGCGATCACGGCAATCGCGCTCGCGGCCATCGACACTGCCCTTTGGGACCTGCGGGCCAAGAAACAGAGGCTGCCGCTGTGGAAGCTGGCCGGCGGCGCCAAGGACCGCTGCCCGCTCTACACGACCGAAGGCGGCTGGCTGCATATCGAAACCGAGGCGCTGGTCGCGGATGCGCTGGCCGCCAAGGGCAAGGGGTTTCGCGGCTCGAAGGTCAAGATCGGCAAGCCGCACGGCTCTGAGGATCTTGCCCGGCTGACGGCGGTGCGCCGGGCGGTTGGAGACTCCTACGAAATCATGACCGACTGCAACCAGGGCTTTTCGGTCGACGAGGCGATCCGCCGGGCCGAGCGCTTGCGTGAACTCGACCTCGCCTGGATCGAGGAACCGCTGCCGGCCGACGACATTGACGGCCATATCCGCCTGTCGAATGCGACGTCGACGCCGATCGCCGTCGGCGAGTCGCTCTACTCGATCCGGCATTTCCGCGAATATATGCAGAAGGGCGCGTGCTCGATCGTGCAGGTCGATGTCGGCCGCATCGGCGGCATCACGCCGTGGCTGAAGGTGGCGCATGCAGCCGAGGCGTTCGACATACCGGTCTGCCCGCATTTCCTGATGGAATTGCATGTCAGCCTGACATGCGCCGTTCAGAACGGCAGATATGTCGAGTATATTCCCCAGCTCGACGAGCTGACCGGCAAGAAAATGCGTATCGAGGACGGGCACGCGCTGGCGCCGGACGAACCCGGCATCGGCATCGACTGGGACTGGGATGCGATCAAGGCGAAGAGCATCGCGGAATTCACCATGGTGATAGAAAAATAGGAGGCGGACATGCAGCGAATGGGAATGGTGCTCGGCCTCAAGCCGGAGAAAGTCGCCGAGTATGTGCGGCTTCACGCTGCCGTGTGGCCGGACGTCCTCAAGATGATTTCCGCCTGCAACATCAAGAATTATTCGATTTATCTGAGGGAGCCGGAGCACCTTTTGTTCAGCACCTTCGAGTACCACGGCACCGACTATGCCGCCGACATGGCGAAGATGGCCGCCGATCCCACGACGCAGGAATGGTGGGCGCTGTGCATGCCATGCCAGGAGCCGCTGCCGACCCGCAAGGAGGGCGAGTGGTGGGCGTCGATGGACGAAGTCTTCCATTATGACTGATGACATTTTCGATCCTGCCTCGCTTTCCCAGGCCTGGCTACAGCCGTCAAAGCCCAGGCCGATCGTGATTTTCGGCGCCGGCTCGATCGTCGGCGATGCGCATTTCCCGGCCTATGGGAAAGCCGGTTTCCCGGTTGCCGGGCTTTTCGACCCCGACCTGCCCAAGGCGGAAAAACTGGCGCAGAAATGGGGCGTCACCGCTTACCGGTCGGTCGAGGAAGCTGCGTCCATCAAGGGCGCCGTCTTCGATCTGGCGACACCGCCGGCCTATCATGCCGGCGTGCTCAGGGCGCTGCCCGATGGTGCGGTGGCGCTGATCCAGAAGCCGATGGGCAGCAATCTCACCGAGGCGACCGAGATCCTCGAAATCTGCCGCGCCAAAGATCTGAAGGCGGCGGTGAATTTCCAGCTGCGCTTCGCGCCGATGATGCTGGCGCTCAGGGATGCGATCGCCAAGGGCTGGCTCGGCGACGTGGTCGATTTCGACGCATGGCTGGCGCTGGCGACACCCTGGCAGCTCTGGGAATTCCTGTTGCAGGCGCCGCGCGTCGAGATCACCATGCATTCCATCCATTATCTCGACCTGATCCGGCAATTGCTCGGCGACCCCAAGGGGGTTCATGCCAAGACACTCGGCCATCCCGGCCATAAGGTTGCGCAAACGCGCACCAGCGCGATCCTCGACTATGGCGACACCGTGCGCTGTGCACTGTCGATCAACCACGATCACAAATTCGGTCGAAAACACCAGGCCTGCGAATTCCGCATCTGCGGCACCGAGGGCGCCGCTTACCTCAAATTAGGCGTCAACCTCGACTATCCGCGCGGCGAGCCGGACATTCTCGAAATCTACCCCAAAGGCGGCACGGACTGGATTGCGGTTTCACTCGTCGGCGCATGGTTTCCGGACGCCTTTGCCGGCCGCATGGCCAATGTCCAGCGCTACGCGTCGGGCGAGGACGCCGAGCTTGTCAGTTCCGTCGAGGACGGCTGGAACACCATGGCGCTGGTCGAAGCCGCCTACCGATCGAGCGCGGCGCCGGCAACGCCGATAGCGGCGAGGCCCTGACATGGAGCAGACTGTCTATTTCGAGGACTACCGGATCGGCTCGTCGCGCATGACCAGCGGGCGCACCATCACCGAGACCGATTTCGTCGTCCATGCCGGCCATACCGGTGATTTCTTTCCCCACCACATGGACGCCGAGTTCATGAAGACGACGCCGTTCGGCCAGCGCATCGCCCACGGCACGCTGGTTTTTTCGGTCGGCGTCGGGCTGACGGCCAGCGTCGTCAACCCGGTTGCCTTCTCCTATGGCTACGACCGGCTGCGCTTTATCAAGCCGGTGTTCATCGGCGATACGATCAGGACCCGCACCACCATCTCGGCCAAGGAAGACGACCCGAAGCGACCCGATTCAGGCCGGGTCGTCGAGCGCTGCGAGGTGATCAACCAGCATGGCGACGTGGTGCTGGTCGCCGATCACATCTACATCGTCGAGCGTCGCGACAAGCCGAGTTGAGCCTCGACGGATGGCACTGAAACCTAAAGACAAAAAAAACCGCCTTGCGGCGGTCCTCGGTCCGAATCAGCACCATACGCAAATTACTAGCATAGCTGCCGGCACAAAGCAAGAACAAAATGTGGCAACCGGACAAATCGCGACAGGTTGCGCTGCCCCTTATCGCCCTGCGAACCCCGACTTGCAGGACTTGGGTTCCGCGGAGCAGGCGGATAGAGGTGGTGCCGACATCGGGAATTGGTCATATCCGGTTGACCGGATATACCGGCTTGCCGCCGCGCAGGACCGATGCGACATCGGCAAACACCTTGTTGCGAACCTCCGCGTAAGACTGGGTCGAGTAGTGCGCCGCGTGTGGACTGACCAGGACAGTGTCCAGCGCCAGCAGCGGATTGTCGGGTGAAGGCGGCTCCCGCTCGAACGTGTCGATGCCGGCGCCTGCCAGATGGCCGCGCCGGATCGCGTCCGCCAATGCGACCTCGTCGACCAGGCCGCCGCGGGCCACGTTGATGAGTATCGCCCCTTCCTTCATCCGCGACAGGGCTTGTGCCGACATGATGTTTCTGGTCTCCGGTGTCGCTGGAACGTGCAGCGAGACGATGTCGGCCCTGGCCAGCAGCTCGTCGAAGCCGACCGGTTCGGCACCACCGGCCGCGATGCGCTCGGCCGGCATATGCGGGTCGTGGGCGATGATGTGGTAGCCGAAGACCCGCGCCCGCTCGGCAGTCAGCCGCCCGATCTGGCCGAAGCCGATCAGGCCGAGGATCTGCCTGTCGGGCCGCGTGATGCCGGCGCCGTCGGCCATTGCAGTCCAGCGGCCGGCGCGCACCGCGCTGTCGAACTGTTTCAGCCTGCGCGTCAAGGCCAGGATCAGGGCCATGGCGTGGGTGCTGACTTCAACCAGATTGGCGTCCGGCACGTAGGTTACCTGAACACCGGCACGGCTGGCGGCCTCGACGTCGATCGAGTCGAGCCCTACGCCGAACCGTCCGATGACCTTGAGCCTCTTCAGTTCCGCCAAAACACGAGCCGTGATCGGCTCCCGCAATACCATCAATGCGTCGGCGTCGCGGCAGTGTTCGATCAGGGCATCTTCCGTGAGCAGCGTCTTTTCGACAAATTCGACGTTCAAGCCGTCGAGGTAGCGCAGCTGCTCCTCCTCGACTGACAGCACACCGTCGGTCTTGATGATCTTCATGGCAAACTCTTGCTATGAGGCGCTGCGCGCCGAGGCGACGCCGGCGGCAAGGCCGGCCCCGAGAAACATCGTGTCGCTGGCCAGCATGTAGAAGCTGATGCCGTGCCGCGACCATTTGCCGACATCATCCGCCGAAGGGCGAAAGATGCCGACGGCCTTGCGGGCCGTGCGCGCCGCGGCCGCGATCCTCATAATCGCTGCATTGAGCTTGTCCTGGCCGGCCGGCCCCATGGCGTCGATCGAGACCGACAGGTCGCCGGGGCCAATGAAGACCACGTCGACGCCGTCGACCTGGACGATGTCGTCGATGTTGGCGAACCCTTCGGCCGTCTCGACCTGGATGGCGACCGTCAGGACCTCGTTGGCCGATTTGAGGTAGTCCGGAATCCTGTAGCCATAACCGGCGGCGCGGCCCGGGCCGACACCGCGGGCGCCGACCGGCGGGTACCGGCAGGCCATGACCGCCATGCGCGCTTGTTCGGCCGTGGAGACGCGGGGTACCAGGACACCCGACGCGCCGGCGTCGAGCGCGGCCGCCATCCACTCCGGCGTGTGGCCGGGAACGCGCACCATCGCGGGAATCCTGTGGACATCGGCCGCGCGAATCAGATCCTCGAGCCGTCCGCGGCCGATCTGCGAATGCTCCCAGTCGATGCACAGGAAATCGACCCCGCTGGCGGCGGCCACTTCGACCGCCACAGGGTGCGGGATGGCGCAGAAGGTGCCGATGAGGCGATCGAGAGAGATACATTTCTTGCGAAAGTCGTACATGAAATCTCCAGAAATTTTCGGCGTCGGCAAAAAACCTGTTTGCCTATGTGGCCCTTGACGAAGGATGCACGGCTTCCGTCGACATCGGAAAATGCCGGCTGCCGCCTGAAAACGGCGGAAAAGTCTTGTAGTCGGCGCGCATCTCCAGCCGCGCCGGCGATTGCAGCGCGTGCGTCAATGCCGCGGGACTGTCGAACATGACCCGATTGCGCTGCATATGGTCGATCCGCGGCCAGGGAAGCGAACCGCACCAATCCAGTCGCGACAGAACCTCGATGTGGCGAATGCCGGGAAAGCCCCGCATCAATTGCGGATGATGCGTCACATAGTGGTAGAGCCAGGCATTCATGTCTTCGGCCGGCCCGGGATAGTGGACAAGATAGCTGCAGGGGAGCCCGGACGTCTTGACGCCAGCGTCGTCGACGGGAAACGGACGCACGCACATTGCCTGTTGCGTCGGCCTCGAACCGGCGATGCTCGACAGCATACCAGGTGCGGCAAGCGCCTGCAGATGGCCGGACGGCGCCAGCGCCGCCTCCATGTCCGCCAGTTCGTCGAAATAGAGCTGGAAGCCAAAGACCGGCGGTGGACCATCGTTGTTGAACATGTCCGTCGCCACTTCGGGTAGATAGATGTTTGCAAGCGCAAGGCCCGGCGTTGAAGCAATCACACGCCGCACGGCGTCAACATCTTCGCCGGCGATGGCCAAATTTGCCTCGCGGTCATCGTGGAAGAAAGCAAGATAGGCAAAGCGCATGTGGACACCTGCTGGATCGAGTTCGACTAGATCAAATTCGGAAGAAAGAGAGCGATCTGCGGAAAGAGGACAATCAGCAGGATCAGCAGAAGCGTCAGCGCGATATAAGGCGCCGCAGCCATGGCAACCGTCTTGAGCGATGTGCCTTTCGGCGCAACGCCGATCATGATGAACAGCAGCAGACCAAACGGCGGCGTGGTGAAGCCGACCTCGTAGGCGAGCAGCAGGATCAGCCCGAACCATACCGGCTCGTAGCCGAATTGCTGGGCGATCGGCAGGAAGATCGGCAGCGTGATCAGCATCATCGAGACCTGATCCATGAACATGCCGAGCAGCAGGATGACGAGCACCATCATGAGCAGCATGGGATACGGTCCAAGATCGTAGCCGACGATGAACTGGATAAAGCCGTTGGAGGCGCCGGAGAAGGCAAATATCTGCGAGAACGTCGTCGAAGCCGAGATGATCAGGAAGGTCATGCCGGTGACCTTCATCGCATCGTCCAGCGACTTCCAGACAACCGACCAGCTGAACCGTCGGTAGACAAACAACAAGGCGAAGACGGCGGCACAGCCGAGTCCGGCCGATTCCGTCGGCGTCGCTATCCCAAGGATGATCGTGCCGACCACCATGAATACGATGACGCTCATCGGAATGATGTTTACGGCAACCGCCCTCACCTTCTCGGCCGCAGGGACGGCGGGCACCGGATAATGCGGAGCGGCGTCCGGATCGATCTTTGTCTGCGCGAAGATCAGGGCCGCGTACATGACAACGAGCAGCAGTCCGGGCAGAGCCCCCGCTATGAGCAGCGCGCCGACGTCGATTTGGGCCAGCGAGCCGAGCAAGACGGCCAGCGAGGATGGCGGGATGATGACGGCAAGGCTTCCTGCGCCAAGCACCGGGCCGTAGGCCATATGCGGCTTGTAGCCCCGCTTCAGCATCTCGGGCACCATCAGCGAGCCCATCATGCCGGTGTTGGCAAGGCTGGAACCTGACAGCGCGGAAAAGATCGTGCCGGCGGCGAGGACGACATAGGCAAGACGTCCGCGCAGATTGCCGACGCACAGGTCGAGCGCGTAGATGACCTTCTCGCCGAGGCCGGAGCGGAAGAACAGGCTGCCCATGACAAGAAACATCGGCAGCGGGGCAAGCGCATAGGTCGAGACAGCGTCGGAGAAGTTGGCGACCATCTGCGTCACGCCGATCGAACCGCCGAAGAACAGGTACAGCCCGATCACATTGGTGACGAAGAACGCGAAGGCGACCGGCAGCCCAAGCCCCATCAACAGCAGGATGGTGCCAACGAGCACGGCGAATGGAAACAGCCAGGCCACCGGTCAGAGCCCTTCCATTTCCAGCGGATCGAGAGTGTACAGCGTGTCACGGCCGAGCAGATATCTGAGCCATTCCACCGCCGAGAGATAGAAGGCGAGCATGATGGGCAGAAAGACCAGCCATTTCGGCATATCGAAACTGCGCGTTTCGTATTCGCCGCCCGCAACGGCACTTGTCAGCGAAGACAGAGCGACGCTGCCGAGGTAGAGGCTGACGGCAATGCAGGCGAGATAGACCAGCTTTTCAAGCACCGCCCTTGCCCGCACCGGCAGCGCCTGGCGCAGGAACTCGACGAAGACATGGCCCTTGCTGTGGACCAGCCAGGGCATCGGCAGGAATGCCGCGTAGAGCAGGCCGTATTCCGTCGCGGACACCGCCCAGGCAAGCGGCCTCAGGCCGAGATTGCGGACGCACACATCAGCAACCACCGCGACGATGATCAGGCCAAGCACCACTTTTGCCGCCGCCGCCAACGCAAGGCTCAGCTTCCCGATCGCTGCAAACAATCCGTCCATTTCCGACGACCCTCATGTCCACCTTGATGAAGGGCGCACCAGCGCCCTCCGCTCGGGCTACTGGAAGAATTTCTTCAACTGATCGATGTTGGTGGGATCGCGTTTGGTCATTCTCGCCCAGCTTGCCTGCGTGGCAGCCGCCAGGAATTTGTCGCGGCCGGCGCCGGTCAAGCTGATCACCTTCTGCCCGCCGCCGATCATTGCCTGTGCCTGCTTTTCGGACTCGGCGAGATTGGCGTCATAGCTCACGCGCTCGTATTCGACGGCCGCGTCGGCAAGCAGCTTCTGCGCCTCGGGTGACAGCGTGTCCCATTTCGCCTTGTTGATCGAGATCAGCACGTCGGTTTTGAAGAACTGCGGGTCGACACGGTATTTTGTGAATTTGTCCCAGCCGAAGGACGCATAGCCAAATACGGTATAGGCGTTGGCATTGACGACGCCGCGCTCGAGCGAAGTGTAGACGTCTCCCGGCGCTTGCACGATCACCGTTGCGCCCAAGGATTCAAGGAAATCGCGGTAGAGCGGCGACGAGCGGATCTTCAAACTGCTCCACTCGATGCTGCCTTCATCGTTGAGCTTAGGTTCGTCGACGGTGAAGACGTTGAAGCCCGAGCCCGCGTCGACATGCGCCAGCAGATGGGCATTGGCCTTCTTCTCGAAAATCCCGCTGATGAAATCCCAGCCGCCATTGTCGCGGACCTCCCACGGCGTCTTCGTCGATGCGGAGAAAACCTCGCCTTCGGGCACGAGTTCGAGGAACTGCCCTGCCGGTGTGTCGATCACGTCGATCAGGCCGCTCCTGAGCGCCGCGCCCTGCTGGATCGGCGGAATGACCTCCGGCCCGCCACGCACGTTGATCTGGACCACGCCCTTGCCCTTTTCGTTCACCTTCTGAACGAACTTCAGGAAGCTCTGGGCGTAGCCGTTCTGCGTCGGCGTAAAATGCACGGCGTTGAGGACGACCTCTTCGGCCGTGGCGATACCCGCTACACCCGACATGAGTGCAGCCAGAACAAGGGATTTCCAAATGCGCATTGCCGTACTCCCTCTGATAGTTCGCCCATGATCCGGCCCATGATCGGGCCGATCTGAAATTGCAATCGCCGCGCCGCCACGTGAACGGCGGTTAGTTGGCATCATCTCCTACTGTCAGGAACCGCCCATGCGCGTAGAAGACCGGCGATCGATGAGCGCGGTCCAGCGCAACGCCCGAGACGATGCCGATAACGATCATGTGCGACGCCCGCACAATGATTTCGGCCACCCGGCATTCGAACATTGCCCGCGCGCCGACAAGCAAGGGCGCGCCGGTTTCGCCACGCACCCATGATCCGGACGAGAACCGCGCGGCGCCCTTGGCTTTGGTCATGCCGCCAAAGGCACGCACAACGTTCTCTTGGTCGCCGGCGGGAAGATTGACCGAAAACGGCAAGTCTTCGCGAATGGCCGAGGCAAAGGTGCTGCCGCGGTTGACGCAGGCCAGCAGCGACGGCGGCTCGGCGCTGAACGAGCAGAGAGCCGTCGCCGTGATGCCGCAAAAGCCGATCTCGTGATGTTCCGAGGCAAGGATGGCGACCGAGCCCGCCACCGCCCGCATCGCCTGCTTGAAGGCGCGCGGATTGATGGCGTCGTGCCCATCCACCCACGGGGTCGGAATGGCGGCCGCCGGCATCAATTGACTCGAAGCCCGGCCTGGCGCATCAGCGGCAGCACGCGGTCGCAGAAGAAGGGCAATTCGTAGGTGTAGTTGACGAATGTAAGGGCGGCGCCGGAATAGCCCTGGTCCATGATCTCAGTGAGATCGTCGACGATCTTTTCCGGCGTGCCGATGAGCGGGAACGTTCCGGCACCGCCGGCGAACCTTTGCCGATATTCGGTGAAAGCCTTCGCGTCGTGCGAGTTCGCGAATTCCTTCTTCTTGCGCATGTGCTCGTCGACCGCACCCTCGTCCGCGCATTCCAGCGCGTAATGCCGGTAGTAGTCCTCGGCTTCCTGCTGGGTCTCCCGGCAGACGACGTGACAGACCGTATAGACGCCGACTTCGCGTCCGACTTCGGCCGCTCGGTTGGTGATGTCGACCACATGCGCACGGCCGTCGGCGATTTCGGAAAAAGTCGAAAACAAATAGTCGCAGTGGCGCGCTGCATAGTTGCGCCCTGGCGCGCCGAAGGCGGCGTTCATGGTCACCGGTCGTGGCGCCTGCAGACTTGGTGGGCGGCTGACGACCCCCTTCAGATCATAGAACTCGCCGCCGAAATCGAACGGCTCCCTCGATTGATAGGCACGCACGATGATGTTGATCCATTCCTCGGCTTGATCGTAGGTTCGATCGCCGACCGTCTGCCCGAACATGGCGAACTCGTCGGGGTTCCAGCCGCAGACAATGTTCAAGCCGGCCCGCCCATTGGAGATGTGGTCGACCGTCGCCAGCGCTTTTGCAGCCTGCAGCGGATGAACCAGCGGCACATGCACCGTCATGAACAGGCCGATGTTTTCCGTGGCGACAGCAAGGCCCGCCGCCCAGGTGAAAGTCTCGAACGACCATTCCCGCACATGCGTCAAACCGCCGAAGCCGCGCCAGCGGGCGATCGGCAGCAGAAACTCGAGGCCGGCGCGATCGGCGATGCAGGCGGAGTTGAGGTTGTCTTCCCAGCGGGCATGCCAGCGCTCGAGAACGGTGGTCATTGCCAGGCCGCCATCGGCGTTCATGGAAAAGACGCCGAGCTTGAACCTGTTCGGCCCTTTCAGCGGGTGCTGCTTCCTGATCATGCTTTCCCCTGCCGCGACATGCCCTCACCTTCACCGTTGGAGTCTTGAAACGGTGGGCTAAGCTTCATGAAACGCTCCTCGGCGTTCTGAATGAAGTGGGTCATGCGGTCGTAAGCGGCGACGGCGTCGCGCTTGACGAATGCCTCATAGATTGCGCGCATGCCGGCAACGATAACGGCCTGCGTCGGCTGGTGCGACAGCGTCCTTAAGCGGACGACGAGCACGTGGTCGGCGAACCTTGCAATCGTTTGGGAAAGGCGCTCGTTCTCGACGGCGCCGAGCCAACAATTCCTGAATGCCGAATTGGCCTGGAAAAAGCGGTCGGCATCGCCGGCGGCGGCCGCAGCCTCGGCCTCCCGAAGCGCGGCTGCCAGGGTCTTGAGGCCAGCGGCGTCAAGTGTCCGTGCGGCGTGCGCGGCGGCCCGTGGCTCAAGCAGGCGGCGGACCTCGAAGATGTCGGCGACATCCGTCGCGGTAAGCGTGGGCAGGGTGAAGCCGCGTGTGGTGCCGACGAGATAGCCCTCATGCACCAACTGCATCAAGGCGTCGCGGACAGGCATTCTGGAAATGCCGAGCTGGGCGGCAATATCGACGTCGACGAGCTTCTGGCCAGGCGCCAATTCGCCATGCTGTATCGTCAGCCGGATTTGTTGATAGACCTGGGCACGCAGATTGCCATCGCCAACCCGTTTGAGCTCTATCGTTTCCGTCATCCACGCCTTCCCATGCGAAGATTTCGTATATCGTTTGAGGCTGTGTTCTCGCAGTCGTGCCGTTTGAAATGCAGCCACGTGTCGGCAGAAATCGACCTATCAGCCATGTTCCCGGCTCAAGTGGAGCATAGGCTGGATCACCTGGCAAGATGTTTTAAGTTTATAATGTATACTGTTTGAGTTCGCTGTCCGGAGGGCAATGGATCGCGCCATCCGTGCTGCCGCGCCGCGCGACGGCGGGGACAGCTAACGATCCGCGCGGTTCGGTAAAAAACGTACAGACGTTTTTCCGTGACACATCGAAGTTGACGGATTTAACTAAAATTACTTGCGATCTGCGCGCGCCGGCACGCCCACCCCGATCCCCTCGCCGGTACGCATTACTGGATCGCCCGCCGTATCGAAAGGTGCGGCGGGCTTTTCGTTTCGTTTGGCGGGGAGGCGCTTATGCGAGACTTGCCCAGGAATATCGACGCCGACGTCGTGATCGAAATCAGCAAGCTGCTCGACGACCGGGCAAAGTCCGTGCCGGTGCCGGTGCACAAGCTGGCGGCGATGATCCGGCTGGGCGTCGAGACCCGTCTGACCGATCACTCGATCGAGGAGCTGATCGTGGAAATGGCCGCGACGCGGGGGCTTCCGATGCTGTTCGACTTGCCGGTGGTCGACAACGTCGTGCCGTTTGCCTTGGCGCGCCGTTCCCGCTGACACTTCGCTCGAACCTCACCGATCGTCGCGTCGCCGCCCGATTTCACTTGTCCTGATGCGCGGGCCGAGTGTCGCCTTTCTTTTCGGGGTCGTGGGTATGGTGGCTGTCGCGTTCGCCGCCGCCGCCGGAGACTTTGCTGTGGCTGCGACGGTCGGAGTCGGCCGGCGGCTTTTCGACGCTCAGCGGCTTCTTGGCGTTTTCGTGCGCGGCGCCGGGACCGCCCTGGCGGATGCTGGCAGGAGTCTTCTTCGACGTGGACATGACCTAGCGATCCTGGACGTTGCCTTGATGGGTGGTGTTGACCTTCGTATTGCCTTGCTGGCCCTGCTTGTCGGGATCCGGAACGGCTGATTGCGGTCCCTGTTCGGCTGCTACCGATTTTTTGTCACCGGCGCCCTTTGGGCTCAGATTCTTCGGCGGCACAGGGGGAGGTTTTGTGCTCATGGCGTTTCTCCTTCCGCCACCCAAACAAGCGGCTCGGGAGAAAGGTTCCCGAGGGTCCGACATTAACGGTGATTGCCGCAACGAGCCGGGTCCACAGGCCGTGGCTTGGGGCCGGCGGGATCCAGGATTATTTCTTGATGATGTTTCCGTTGTTCAGATCGAAGGCCTGGGCACCGAACGCCTGCCTGAAGAAATCCTCCTGCAGATCGCCCCATTCGCCGAGATAGGCGCCGCAATTGCTGCAATGGATCGGCGTCGAATCCTTCGGATTGTCGGGAATCTCCATCAGGATCGTCCCGCACGCCTTGCAATCGAGCTTGTCATCCAAACGGCGGCCCATTGGCACATGATCGCGCGTTTTCAGCCGTGCGCCAATTGTCGTTTTCGTACGGGGCTGCGAACGGTACGTTTCCACCTGCAGGCGGGCAGTAGGCTATCGGTCTGCCGGATTTCCGAACGCCGGATCGCGCCGCCTCGAATACGTCCCCACCCGCGGCAGCTCGTCTGGAAAGTCGACCCAGGGAAGCCTCATGTCCCAATATGCGTGGGCCTGCGGCGAAAACCGTTCGGGATGATCGAGGAAGCCGACCGCCAGATAGAGTTCGTCGGGCAGGCCCCGGTCGACATAGCCGATCGATGTTCCGCAATCCGCACAGAAGGACCGAAGCACGCCTGGGGTTTTCGAAAAGGTCTTCGGCGTGCCGGTGAGCAATGTGAATTCGGAAGGCCGATAACCGACCCACACCGACAGAGGGCTTCCTATCGCCTTGCGACAGTCGTCATCGTGATCGGAGCAAATCCAGAAAGGCTCACCGCGCATCTCCGCCGTTATGGCGCCGCAAAAACAGGAACCCGTTTCAGTTCGTGGCATTGCCTTGCTGCTGGATTTCATTGCTGGCCCTACGTCATTGCTGGCCTGGCATTTCGGTATTTTCCTTTGGGTTCTTCTTGATGCCGGCGGCAGGCGAGGTATCGGCCGGAGCATTGCCACCCTGGTTCTGTTCAGGGGCTCTTTTGAGCGGCGAAGTTCGCCAGCCCATATCGCCGTACAAAAAGCCAATCAGAAAGCCGACGATGATGATGGCCGAAATCACCATCGCAATTAACGCGTTACGTCGCTCCATTTCGCGCGGCTCCTTTCTTCGAGCCGAACAAACGATGGCGGAAATGGTTCCGGCGAGACGGACCGGCGTGACGGTACGGACCCAGCCCGGAACATTCAGCCTCACCGCGGGTTCGAATGAGTGCTCTTCCACAGGGAGTGGCTTGCATGAGACCCGCCGTAACCGATCGCATCGAAACCAAGAAATACGACCACCCGACAGGCGGCTGGGGATCGCTCAAATCCCTGGTCCGCAAGGCGCGAGGCGAAGGCCTGCTGTTGTCCGGGATATGGAGCACGCTGCTCAAGCAGAACAAGGCCGACGGCTATATGTGCGTGTCTTGCTCATGGGCAAAGCCAGCCCAGCCGAGGCCTTTCGAATTCTGTGAAAACGGCGCCAAGGCGACGATGTGGGATCAGACCAAGCTGCGCTGCGAACCCGCATTCTTCGCCGAGCACTCGGTGACGGAATTGCTCGATTGGCCGGACCACGATCTGGAGAAGCAGGGCAGGCTTACCGCGCCCATGCGCTACAATGCCGCCACCGACCGTTACGAGCCGGTTTCCTGGGACGATGCATTCCGCGACATAGCTGCCGAACTGCGGCGGCTCGAACCCAAATCGGTGGTGTTCTACACATCCGGCCGCGCCTCGCTCGAGGCCTCGTTCATGTACCAGCTTTTTGCGCGGATCTATGGGTCTTCGAACCTGCCCGATTCATCTAACATGTGTCATGAATCGACGTCGGTCGGCTTGCCGGAATCGATCGGCTCGCCGGTCGGGACCGTGCAGCTCGAAGACTTTGCGAAATGCGACATGATGTTCTTCTTCGGGCACAACACCGGGGTGACGGCGCCGCGCCTGCTGCATCCGCTGCAAGAGGCACGTCAACGCAACGTGCCCGTCTTCACCTTCAATCCCTTGCCCGAGCGGGGACTGAAACGCTTCAAGAACCCGCAAAACCCTGTCGACATGCTGTCGCCCGGGCCTGGCACCAAAATGTCCAGCGACTTCTTCCAGGTTCGTTCCGGCGGCGACATTGCCGCGATAACGGGCATCGGCAAAGCGTTGCTGGCGCTCGACGATGCCGCCCGCGAAAGCGGCAGGACGCGTGTCATCGACACGGCATTCATCGCCGAGCACACGCATGGCTTCGCCGAGTTCGAAGCCTTCCTGCGCAACACCCAGTGGAGCGATATCGTCGCACGATCCGGCATTGCGCAGACCGACCTGGAGCATGTCGCCGAGGTCTACAGCCATGCCAACGCGGTGATCGGCAATTACGGCATGGGCCTGACCCAGCATCGGCACGGCACCGAGAACGTCCAGATGCTGTGCAACCTTTTGATGATGCGCGGCAATATCGGAAAACCCGGCGCCGGCATTTCGCCGCTGCGCGGCCATTCCAACGTCCAGGGGCAGCGCACCGTCGGCATATCGGAAAAACCCGAGCTCGTGCCGCTCGACAAGTTCGCCGAATTCTATGCCTTTGAACCGCCGCGCGAGAAAGGTCGCGATACGGTCGAAACCTGCGAAGGCGTCATCGACGGATCGGTCAAGGGCTTCGTCGGACTGGGCGGCAATTTCGTGCGGGCCGTTCCGGAAACCGGCCTGGTCGAAAAGGCCTGGCGTGGGCTCGACCTGCATGTCGAGATCGCGACCAAACTCAACCGCAGCCACCTGATCGCCGGGCGGACAACCTATTTGCTGCCTTGCCTGTCACGGCTGGAAAGAGATCATCAGGCAAGCGGCGACCAAAGGGTGTCGGTAGAGGATTCCACCGCCTGTATCCACGGCTCGTTCGGATCGCGACCTCCGGCTTCGCCGCATCTGCTTTCCGAGCCCAGGATCGTTGCCGAGCTTGCCAAGGCGACAGTGCCGGGCAGGAGTTCGATCCCATGGGACGAGTGGGTTGGGGATTATTCCCGCATCCGCGACGAAATCGAGCGCTGCTACCCCCAACATTTCCGCGACTTCAACAAGCGTTTCCTGACGCCCGGCGGCTTCCATCGCGACATCAAGGCGAGCAAGCGGGTGTGGGAGACGCCGAACAAAAGGGCAAACTTCAAGCTGCCAAGTGGCCTTGAAACCGATCCCGACATCGATGTCGCCGGCCGCGATGTGCTGACACTGATCACGGTGCGCTCCAACGACCAGTTCAACACGACCGTCTACGGCTACAACGACCGGCTGCGCGGCATCAGCGGCACACGCATGGTGCTGTTGATGAACGAGAAGGATATCCAGCGCCTCGGTTTGAGCGCCGGACAGGAAGTCGATCTCGAAGCCAATGCGCAGGACGGTGTGGAGCGCTGCGTGCACGGGCTGCGCGTTACACCTTACTCGGTGCCGGAGGGAAATTGCGCCGGTTACTACCCCGAGCTCAACCCGCTGGTTCCTTTGTGGCACAGAGCCGAGAAGGCTCATGTTCCGGCGGTCAAATCGGTACCGGTGCGGATATTGCCATAGGCGTTCGTCGTTCGCGGCAGGCACGCACCACGCCGATGTGACCTGGCGCGACTTTCAAATCGCGACCTCAGCCGGCTCGCGCGAGTTCATCCACGGCATTCAGGATCGCACTCTGGCTCGCCGGCTTCTGCACGATCCTGCAAGCGCGGAACCCGGCCGGAATTTCGCGTTCACCAAAGCCTGAGAGGAAGGCGAACGGAACACCACGCGTCCGCAACGCTTCCGCAATCGGATAGCTGGTTTCGTCGTTCAACTGGATATCCAGTAACGCCGCGTCGACGCCGCCTTCGCCAACGAGCCGGAGTGCCGCCGTCACCGACGAAACAGGTCCAACCACCTGATGGCCGGCTTTGCGTAGGTAAGCCGCCGCATCGTCGGCGATCAGCCATTCATCCTCGACGATCAGCACACGCACCTTTCCGGTCACGACGAGCCCTCGCGGGTCAGAGGAAATGCGATTTCCGCCTCCAAACCATTTGAGCGGAAACTTGTTTCAACTCTTCCGCCCAGCCTATAGCCGATTTCTCCGCGCAGAAGGGTAAGGCCGAAGCCGCTGTCGGTTGGCTCCTTGATGCGGGGGCCGCCCTTCTCGCGCCAGACGAGCTTGAAGGTTCCGTCGGCCACCGACCATTTGACAACTATCCGCCCGGCAGGTTTCGACAGTGCGCCATACTTGGCGGCATTCGTCGCCAGTTCATGGATGGCCATGCCGAAGGAAAGCCCTTGTGCCGGCTTGAGATTTACCCTCCTGCCATCGAGCTCAAACCGTTCGGGGCCGAAGGGATCGAGTTCCTGACGCAGCAGTTCCTCGACGGAGGCTTCCGTCCAGCTCTCGCGCGAGAGCAGACTATAGGCTCGTGACATTGCATGCAGGCGCCCGATCAAGGCTTCAGCGAACTCCTCTTTCGATGCCGAGTTTTCACGGGTCCGGTTGGTGATGCTGGCCACGACCGCCAGCATGTTCTTGACGCGATGGTTCAGCTCGGAGATGAGCACCTGCTGACGCTCTTCCGCCTGCGCCAGCGTCGTCACGTCGATCAAGGTCACGACGACGCCCTGGATGCCGCCGCCTTTGTCCCGGCACGGGTTGATGCGAACCAGGTAGAACCGGCCCTTGTCGTCGCGCGCAAGGTGATGGTTCAGGGTCTCTCCCGTCTCGAACACTGCCTCGATGTGAGGCTTCAGCTCGGGATAGTCGAGCTGGCTCGAAAGATCGGTCAGCGGCCGTCCGACATCGGATGGGTGCAGATTGAAGAAGGCCGATGCAGCGGGGGTAAAGGTCCGCACCACAAGGTTGCGGTCGAGGAAGATGGTTGCGATCTCTGTGCTTTCGAACAGGTTTCTGAGATCGCTGTTGGCGCGGTCGAGCTCCTCAATCTTGCTGGTCAGCTCCGCGTTGATGGTGCTGAGCTCTTCGTTGAGCGACTGCTTCTCCTCCTTCGAGGCCTCAAGCTCCTCATTAGTCGACTGCGCCTCTTCATTGGCGGAGAACGTCTTCGTCTTATAGCTGGAAAAGTCGTGACCGGAATGGCCGCGCAGAGTGGGGTCGATTTCATCGGCGGCCCGACCCATGTCAGCCTTGTGCTCGCCACCCCCCTCGGCCAGCCCGTTCAGCACATTGAAGCCGCGGCCAAACGCCTGAAGCTTTGCGCCGATCTCCTCGGCGGGCGCTGCGATATCGATCAGGCCGCTCGAAATCGCGCTTTGCGGCATGTCCGGGTTGCGCGCGCCGGAACCGTTGGAGGCTTGGGCAATCGTCAGTCCGCCATGTTCCTTGATCGCCCGGGCGCCCAGCGTGCCGTCCGAATCGCCCCCCGACAGGATGATGCCTATGGCGTACTCCCCTTGGTCCTCGGCCAGTGCACGGAAGAAGATGTCGATCGGTTTGCGCTCGCGGTTAAGCGTGTTCGGCCGGCGCAGCGAAAGCGCGCCCTTACGGATGGTGAGGACGACGTTTTGCGGCATCACATAGACTTGGTCGGGTTGGACCGCCATGCCCTCCTCGGCGACGATGACCGGCATGCCGGTGTAACGTGCGATAACGTCATGCAGCAGGCTTTCGCGCTCTGGGCTCAGATTAGTGACGACGACGAACGCCATGCCGGTGCCGCCGGTCAGTCCTTTGAACAGGCCCTCCATCGCGGGAATGCCGCCGGCCGATGCGCCGACGCCGACAATGGGAAATCTTCCGTTCTGGAACACCATGCCACGCCTCGGTAACAGCCGCGGCTGCGAAACCGCCAAATCGGACCTCAGACTAATGCATGTCGCGCAAAAGTGTGCAGCGGTTTTGCGATAACGAGATGAATAAAAACAACAGCCTAAAGCGCGTCGCATGAGGCCGGCAAAACGCGACGTGCTTTAGGACCGGACCGAGCCTCAGGCCAGTAAATAGTCCTCGAACGGAACAAAGCACCGCCGGTGGGCATTAACATCCGGTTTTCGAGGCGGTTCCAATGGCAAAACGACCACCTGAGATAAAGCCGGCAAAACAAATCTCGTTACGTTCGCCGGATCTGGCCAAGGTCCCGGTATCCGAAGAAATCCCGCCTCGTCTGCTCGCGCGCGCGGAACGGTTGCAAGAGGCTTTGTCCCGTCATTTTGTACAAGTCCGCGCCGACAGCCGTGACTCCCGCAGAAAGAAGGAACAAAGAGGTGCGCGACCTGCAAGGCTTGCATATCCTGATCGTCGAGGACGAATGGATGCTGGCGGGCGATCTTGCACGTTATTTCAGCAAGATGGGCGCCGTCGTGCTTGGCCCCGTGGCGACGGTCGAACAGGCGTCGAAGCATACCGATGAGGCGGAAGCCGCAATCCTGGACGTCAATCTCAACGGAAGACGGGTATTCCCGATCGCGGACGAACTGATGCGCCGCGGCGTGCCGTTCGTGTTTTTCAGCGGCGACGAAGACATCGTTATTCCTGAGCGCCTTCGGTATGCCAGCAGCCTCAGAAAATCCTCGGACGGCCAGGCTGTTTTCGATGCTCTCTTCCCCTCCGAGCCCAAAGCATCAAGCGGAAATCTGGCGACCGAGCCGTCAGACGACGTATTTTCCCTGCTGCCTAAGCTCAGGCTCGCAGCGCGTCTGCTGCTGGGAGACGTTGACGCTTCCGACCGGCTGGTCGAGCGGACGCTCGAGCAGGCGATCGGCGAGATCGACAGGAGACGATCCGGTTCCTCCACCGAGGACTGGCTTAACGACATCATGCGAAACATCGTCAAGGCACGCGGAGCAAACCTGCTGCACTGACCATGCCCGCCGGCAACTAGTATCTCTGCACATGGATTATGACTCTTTGGCGGTTGGCTTTGGATAGGCCTTGGCCAATTTGAGGCGCGCCTGTTCGGTTGAGAACATCCAGTTGCGGCGGTGCTCCGCCTGGTGTGGCCTTCACCTACGCTCGGGGCATTCATGCCGAACGGATATTGCAGGGCTTCTCCGGCATCCTGCAGGTCGATGGCTATGCCGGATACAACAGACTGATCGCACCTGACCGTGTCGGCTCGGACATCCGGCTTGCCTATTGTTGGGCACACGCTCGCCGCAAGCTGGTGGAGATAACCCGCAACGGAGCAGCACCTATCGCCGAAGAGAGCGTCAAGCGGATCAGCGAACTGGGTCGGATCGAGGCCGAACTGCGTGGCCTTGATCCGGAGGCTCGCCTCGCCGGACGACAGGAACGATCAACACCACTGGTCACCGACATGCAGACCTGGTTCGTCCATCACCGCGCCCGTGTCGCGACCAAGTCTCCACTCGGCGAGGCCTTGGCGTACATCGCCAAATATTGGGATGGTTTGAAGCTCTTCCTGACCGACGGCCGCATCGAGATCGACAACAACAGCGTCGAGCGAACCATCCGGCCGATAGCCCTCAATCGCAAGAATGCACTCTTTGCGGGGCACGACGCTGGAGCCGAGAACTGGGCCACCATCGCATCGCTCATCGAGACCTGCAAACTCAACGCCGTCGATCCGCAGGCCTACCTGACCAATACGCTCACCGCCATCGTCAACGGTCACAAGCAGAGCCGGATCGATGAGCTGCTGCCTTGGGCTTACAAGGGGAAGTAATGTGGCCCCGAAGACTACAGTCGGCCCAAAGCGGACTTCGGAAGGTACGCAGATAGAGGATCGGCGAATGCCCCAAAGCCCGCACGCAGGGTGTGGACTCAGGGCGTTCCAGCGTCCTCAGTCTATGGCGAGAGAACTCGACAGTTCTCGGTACGCTTCGATCTGCTGCTGCAAGAGAGCAATCTTCTGCTCCGCCACCTGGATAGCGTCAGAGCCAGCGAGGAAGCGCCGTGGCAGTTCGTCCTGCTCAGCGAGCGTGATTAGAGCGCGTGCCAGCTTAGCGGGGTCACCGCCCTGCTTGCCGTTCTGGGACTTCCAGAAGGCAATCTGTGCCGTGCGTCGCTCGTGATAATCTTCGATCGCGATTTCCGCGTAACTGGTGGACTCCTCCGTCAGAAGCTCCGTGCGGAAAAAGCCTGGGTTGACGATCATCGTCTCGATGCCGAACGGACCGACTTCAGTCTGCAGCGCTTCCATCCAGCCATCGAGGCCAAACTTCGAAGCAGAGTAGGCTGTGCAGAATTCAAAGCCCATCAGACCTGCCGTCGAGGAGATCGAGACGATCTGGCCGGAGCGCTGCTTGCGCATGACCGGAAGGAACGCCCGCGTCACGATCATCGGACCGTCAAGGCTCGTGCTTAGCTGCAACTGCATCTGCTTGGGAGACAGTTCCTCGAAATACCCGGCGTAGAAGCTGGCCGCGTTGTTGACCAGCACGTCGATCCGTCCGAACCGCTCAAGGGTCGCCTGCGCGGCGGCGTCGGCGTCAGCGGCCTTGGTGACATCGAGTTTCACGACAAGAA
Organism: Mesorhizobium sp. M0074; assembly: GCF_040322975.1. Classification (NCBI taxonomy): domain Bacteria; kingdom Pseudomonadati; phylum Pseudomonadota; class Alphaproteobacteria; order Hyphomicrobiales; family Phyllobacteriaceae; genus Mesorhizobium; species Mesorhizobium sp. M0074. The sequence continues at coordinate 83,122 of NZ_JAMYUM010000006.1, read as the reverse complement.
GGTCGTCGGAAGCACCTAGAGCGTTCGCCACCTTGTCTGGATTACGGCCAGTCGCGACCACCTTGTGGCCGGCTGCCAGGGCCGCCTTGGCAATGTCCAGGCCGAGGCCACGTCCTGCCCCGGTGATGAACCACACTTTGTTACTCATCTCATGTGTCCTTTCATGTTGTCAGCCCTTCACCGATCTTGCGGCGCATGGGGCTGTAAGACAGTTGTTCACATCGCCTGCACGGTCGGGCGGACCAGGATCTCGTTGAGGGACGTCCGCTTCGGCCGGCTGAGAGCAAAGGCTATGATTTCGGCGATGTCCTGAGCCGGAATTGCAACATTGTCGCGGTAGTCCTGAGCAGACTTTTTGCTTTCCTCGTGTGTGATGTGGTCGGATAATTCTGTCGCCACCGCACCAGGCTCGATGACTATCACGCGGATGTCTGGCTGGAGTTCGACGCGAAGCGCCTCGGACCAGCCGTTGATCCCCCATTTGGTTGCCGAATAGGCAGCGAACCCGGCTGGAGCTACGCGACCTGCCACAGAAGAGATGTTCACCAGATCTCCCTTCTTGGCGCGGAGTTGGTCAAGGAAAACCTCAGTCACAGTCATGACACCCAGGAGATTGGTTTCGACCATCTGCCGATGCTCGGATCGCTTGGCCGATCCAAACGGCGCTGTGAGCATCACGCCTGCGTTGTTGACTAGAACATCGGCGCCGCCGAACTCCTGGACGCGCGCGGCGGCTCCAGCGATGGAGTCCCGGTCGGTCACGTCAGCCTGGATCGCGATAGCGCCTTCGCCGAGTTCGTCTGCGAGTGCCGCGACACGCTCGAGGCGCCGCCCTAGAAGGGCTACGCGATATCCTTCTGAAAGAAGCTCACGTGCCAGCGCCTCACCGATTCCGGAGGATGCACCAGTGATTACAGCGACCCGATTGTTGTTATTCATGGTAGTCCCCTTCGTTGTGCTCTCTGGCTGGCCCTACCGATCCGGAAAGACCGGAGCGAGGACCACAGAGGTGGCAGCGCCTCGGACAAGAAGCGCCGCCGGTACCCGGCTAGACTTCAGCCCGTCGGTTCTTGTGGGTTGGTCACCTGACCGGTGACATGCCGGTTCCGCCCTTGGAACTCGTTCCAAGTTTTGCGCCGGTATCGATCATCGCGAGCATTGGTGGGCTCAGACGCGCGCCCTGGACCGTGATCCGGGCAAAGCCGTCATCGATCTCCTTGACATCGGCCGCACTCAACTGGACCTGCAGCGCGTCCATGTTCTGGTCCATCTGGTCCTCCGTTATCGGGCCGGGAATGGGCACGATCCACGGCTTGCGGGCGAGCAACCAGCCAAGGGCGACCTGGCCGGGCGCAGCCTGATGACGTGCGCCTACACGCTGTAGCAGTTCGACCACCGGCCAGTTGGCGCGGCGGGCTTCAGGCGTGAAGCGCGGCAGGTTGGCCCGTAGGTCGGCAGGGCCATGCACGAACATGGGGGTGACAGTACCGGTCAGGTATCCCATGCCGAGCGGGCTCCATGGCACGAACCCGATGCCAAGCTCCTCGCAGGTCGCCAGAACCTCCACCTCCGGATCGCGGGTCCAGACAGAGTATTCATTCTGCACCGCCGTGACTGGCTGCACTTTGTGGGCGCGGCGGATGGTCGCTTCGCCTGCAGCGGACAGGCCGAAGTGGCGGACCTTGCCTTCACGGATCAATTCCTGCACCGCTCCGGCCACGTCTTCGACGGGCACGGTCGGATCGACACGGTGTTGGTATTGAAGATCAATGTAGTCCGTCTTCAAGCGGCGGAGCTGTTGCTCGGTCACCCGCTTGATATTGTCAGGGCGGCTGTTGACGCCTGTGACCTGGCCTTCGGGCGTGATGTCGAAGCCGAACTTGGTCGCGATGATCACCTGGTCGCGGATCGGCGAAAGCGCCTCGCCAACAATATCCTCGCCCAGGAAGGGTCCATAGACTTCAGCGACGTCGAAAAAGGTCACGCCCCGGTCATGCGCCGCCCGGATGATCCGCACGGCCTCCTGCCTGTTCGTGGGCGGGCTGTACATCCCGGCAAAGTTTTGGCAGCCCATCCCCATGGCAGAGACTTCCAGCGAGCCGAGCATGCGACGCTGAAGGTTCGATGACCTTGCACCTGTGGCTGCGGCACCCGATGTTGCCGTTTGAGCTCTCGACTCGGAAAGAGGCAGCAGCGACGCTGCGGCGATGCCTAGCCCAGCGGCGAACAATTTACGGCGGCTTGGCATCTCGGGAGCGCCTGTTTCGAAATCGTCTGCATAGTTCTTCATGGTGCTGCACCTCCACTGGGTTTGATCAACCTCCGAAACACATCAGCGTTTGCGGCTGTGTCTTCGTGAGTGAGCGCAGAATACGATGGCCGTTCCTTTCAAAAAATGGCATTCGGGTTGATGCGACATTAACCAGAGGTTCATAATGGACAAGGATCAGCTTGATGGGCTTGTGGCGTTTGCGCTTGTCGCCGAGAAGCGGAACTTCACGGCGGCGGCAGAAGCACTCAGGGTTTCGCCGCCTGCGATAAGCAAGATGATCAGACACCTCGAAACTCGCCTGGGCGTCACCCTGCTTACAAGAACGACACGAGCTACGAGCTTGACCGAAGCCGGGGAGAAATTCCTGCAACAGGCGGGACCGGCGCTGGATGCGATCCTTTCCGCTATGAAGGACGCGGGAAGCGCAGCGGACAAGCCTGCCGGTCGTCTGCGCTTGAATGTCCCGCAGACCGTCTATCCGAACTTCCTTAGGCCGCTGATCGCGACCTTTATCGAAAAGTACCCGGATGTGACGGTTGAGATCTTCTTCGAGAACGCGGCCACCAACATATTCGAGCGCGGGTTTGATGCAGGAATACGGGTGTCGGACATCCTTGCCAAAGATGTCGTGGCGCTCAAACTCTTCGGTCCCGTCCGATGGGTTGTGGCTGCTGCACCGGCCTACCTTGACAAGCATGGGCACCCTGAACATCCAAAAGACCTGTTGGCCCATCCTTGCATCTGCGCGGGAGCTGGCAATCGTGTGTACGATCGGTGGGAGTTCGAGAGCGACGGCAAGGAATTTGAGGTTCAGGTAAAGGGGCCGCTGATCCTCAATGATGTTCTGCTGGCGATCGATGCGGCCGTCGACGGCTTAGGGGTCGTTTACAGCCCTGAAGAAGCGATCAGCGACAAGTTGACGAGCGGCAAGCTCGAAGTCGTTCTGGACCACTTCACCGGGACAAGCTCGGGTGTGTACCTCTACTACCCGCAGCGGTCTCAAGTTCACCCCAAACTGCGGGCCTTCATCGAACATCTCAAAGGCCTGGAGAAGAGGTAGCGCGAGCTTCCTATTGGACGCAGCTTTCGCGTCCCACAGAACCGCTGTCAACGCGAAGAATATTGACGGCCTTCGTCACCTTGGTGCTGCGGATCGCAATCCAACAACGTCCGCTGTTGGCGCATTTGTTGCCATCTCCGTCACAGCGGCAGTCTTCGAAACGGCACAACGGCGTCGTGGTCAAGGTGCGAGGCAAACAGCGCTTACGATGCGCGTCGAGGAAGACGAACAGGTTTGCGGTGCGGTTGCGTTTGTACTCGCAGTCGTAGCGCTCCAGCCTTCCCGGCGCGGCCGGGATTGGCTGACGCACCTCGCCGATGAGTTGGGTCGGGCTTTCGTCGAAGCACACCACCGGCCGCTTCGGGTCCGGTGCCTCGGCATAGAGGTCGAGCACATCCTCCATGCGCGCGACATACTCCGCGTCAACCTTTGGAATGCACCACATGTCCTTGCGCCACGGCTTGAGATCGTTCTCGGCCAGGCGCCGGCGCACCGTCTCGCGCGCCAGCTGTTCGTGCTCGGTCAGCTTGACGAACGCATCGGCCAGCAGATCCAGTGTCCAACAGGCCCGACCCGGCGGCGGACTGGAGCAGGCGGTGGCCACCAGCAGGGCTTCTTCCTTGCCCGTCAGCTTGCGTTGCGCGCCTGCGCGTGGCTCTTCGCTGAGCGCCGCCTCTAGGCCCATCTCCACGAAGCGGCGCTTGGTGCGGTAGACAGTGGAGCCGCCGACCGCCACCGTTGTGGCAATGGTCTCGTCACTGCGGGCGGCATCGGCAGCAAGCAGGATCTGCGCCCGCTTGAGCTTGCGCGCCGGATGCTTGCCGCCTGCCAGCATGGCTGTGAGTTCGTCGCGTTCGGGTTGGTCGAGATCGACGCGATAGCGTACATTCATCCCGGAAGGCCTCCTTCGGTTGCGGAGGTTCCGGAAGAATCAGAAAATGAATCAATTAGGTGACGGACGGCCGCCAGACCGACCCCGCTTCACCGAAAAGCAGGGCCAGTACCTCGCCTTCATCCGGATCTACGGCCTGCTCAACGATCGCGCGCCGGCCGAACGCGACATGCAGCGCTTCTTCGGCGTCACCGCACCTTCCGTCCATCAGATGGTGCTCGCCCTTGAGCGCGCTGGATTGATCCGCAGGCAACCCAGCCTCGCGCACAGCATTGAACTGCTCGTCAAACCCGATATCTTACCCAGGCTACAACCCATCGAACCCGTCATTGCTGTGATATCAGGAGCACCCACTGCCAATGACCGAACAGGAAATGATTATCAACGCGTTGGGTGTCGCTCCCAGTGTTGACGTCGCGCTGGAGGCACGCCGGCGTATCGACTTTCTCGGCACGTATCTGCGTGCATCGGGGCTCAGCACCTATGTACTGGGGATCAGCGGCGGGGTGGATTCACTTGCCGCGGCCCTTCTGGCTCAACGGGCCGTTGAGGAACTGCGAACGGCTGGATACGACGCCAAATTCCTGGCCGTTCGGCTCCCGTATGGCAACCAGGCCGACGAGAGCGACGCCCAGCGGGCTTTGGACACCATAGGGGCGGACGAAGTGCATCGGGTCGACATCAAGCCGGCTGCCGACGCAATGCTAGATTCGATCAAGCGGGCTGGTGTCGAGTTCGGCGACGCAGGCCGCGAGGATTTCTTGCTTGGCAACATCAAGGCGCGTCAGCGCATGATTGCCCAGTTCGCGCTCGCCGGCGCCAGCCGAGGACTGGTCATCGGCACCGACCATGCGGCCGAGGCACTGATGGGCTTCTTCACCAAGTTCGGCGACGGCGCCGCCGATATCCTTCCTCTTTCGGGGCTAAACAAACGCAGGGTGCGAGCCTTGGCCGCGCATCTGGGCGCTCCGCCCGAACTCGTCGACAAGATCCCGACCGCCGACCTGGAGAACCTTGTCCCGCTTCGTCCTGACGAAGATGCCCATGGCGTCACGTATGAACAGATCGACGATTTCCTCGAAGGCAAGGAAATCGACGAGGCCGCGCGGACGCGGATTCTTCATGTGCATTCCAGCACGGCACATAAGCGCGCGCTTCCGGTGACAGCGATTGCGCTAACACTCTCGCCATGACGGCATTGGCAATAGTTCCATGATACCGTTTCGTGGTCAGCACCTCGTGGAGATTGCTTCTGCCATGTTGGCAACCGCATCGATGAGCACTTTGACGGCATGAACAGCCGGACCCTCGATAGCATTCCGCACTCTGGTTTGCTGCCTTCGAGCGCCTGAGCAGGTTGGCCGATCCGACGTAGGCGGCGACGCTATCTGCAAGCACGATCCTCACGTGAAAGGGTTCTTGCGTGAGGTCGCCGCCGCCATAGTCGATGATGCGCGTCGTCGCCTTTTCCAGGCGAAGTCTAGCCTCGGCGCACCCCGAGAGTTGGGAGGCATCCCTTATGACGAGGACGCGCTCGATCGCTTCCGTCGTCTCGAATAGTTCTGCGGCCAACGCGACATGCAACGCTTCTTCAGCGTCACCGCGCCTTCCGTCCATCAGATTGTGCTCACCCTCGAGCGGGCCGGATTGATCCGCAGGCAACCGGGCCTCGCGCGCAGCATTGAACTGCTCGTCAAACCCGATATCCTACCCAGGCTACAACCCATCGAACCCGTCGAATCCTCTATGCAGGGGTACTAGACGATGTTAGCCTTTCCGGCTGCGCTCGACGAACTTGTTGAAGCGGCTAGTCTTTCCGCCGCTGGTCTCATCCTGGTAGAGGAACGCCAGTTCGTTCTCATCGAAGATCCTGAAGAACTCGTCCCATTCAACGGGCTCGAACGTCTCTTCAGGCTCGCCGAAGTCGATGCGCAGTATGCCGCCCTCGCCCTTGGTGCGCACCACCGCCGGCCGCCCGTCGCGATCCTCGGCCCAACGGCGGATTTCGTCGTGATCGGTGGTCGTCTTCGATTCAGACATCGCAATCTCCCTTCGATTCCACCGCAGACCGCGAGACCCCCGCGTTGCCGGTCTGCCTCCACACAACCTGCAGATGCATCGCTGCCCGGCATGTGCGCGCGGTTGGTCGAACATGGCTCCTAACACCAAGCAGCCTTCGATGTTCCCACGCCTGGTTGAACCTACCCCGGCGAGCCTCCTGAACTTTGTTGAAGCAAGGGAACAAACCTTTCGCCCGGAAGTTTGGGGCGGCAAAGCCATTCGTATGAGGAGTTGTCGTGAAACGTATACTGGTCACGGGAGGCTGCGGTTTTATCGGCCGCCACGTCGCCCAGGAACTCGTTGAACATGGCTATGGGGTTTCAATTCTCGATGCGCTGCTGGATCAGGTGCATGGCGGCGAGGCAATCAGCCTGCCGGCAGGCGCCAAGCTGATCAAGGGCGACGTTCGCGATCGCGACGCCGTCACAGAGGCGGTCGAAGATGTCGACGCGATCATTCACCTGGCGGCTGAAGTGGGCGTCGGCCAGTCCATGTACGAGATCGCCCGCTATGTCGGCGCCAACGACCTCGGCACCGCCACGTTGCTGGAGGCACTGATCAAACGCCCGATCGAACGGATCGTCGTTGCTTCGTCGATGAGCGTCTATGGCGAGGGTCTCTATGCCACGCCGGACGGCCAGCGCATCGACAATGCAAGACGGCAGCCGGACGACATCCGCAGCGGCCAATGGAATCCCCTGTCGCCGGAAGGAGAAGTCCTGTTGCCGCTGCCGACCGACGAGCAGAAACCGGTCGACCTCGCCTCGATCTACGCGCTGACGAAATACGCCCAGGAACGAGCCGTGCTGATCTTCGGCGAAGCCTATGGCGTCGACGCGGTGGCGCTGCGCCTGTTCAATGTCTTCGGCGCCGGACAGGCACTCTCCAACCCGTATACCGGCGTGTTGGCGAACTTCGCCTCGCGCATCGCCAATGGCCAGCGGCCGCTGATTTTCGAAGACGGCGAACAGCAGCGCGACTTCGTTCATGTACGCGATGTCGCCCTCGCCTTCCGGCTGGCGCTGGAACAGCCTCAGGCGCGCGGCCACGTCATCAACATCGGCAGCGGGCGGGCCTACGCGGTCAGCGAGCTCGCCCGGCTGCTCGCCGAAGCGATGGGCGTGCCTGGACGCCAGCCGGAAATCCTCGGCAAGGCACGCTCCGGCGATATCCGCAACTGCTTTGCCGACATCTCCAAGGCGCGCGAACTGCTCGGCTTCCAGCCGCAGCACCGGCTGGAGCATTCGCTCGGCGATTTCGTCGCCTGGGTGCGTAACACGGTCGCCATCGATCGCAGCGCCGAGATGAAGCGGGAACTCGAAGCGCGAGGGCTGGTATCATGAGACCGGATTCACGCAATTTTCGCGAAGCGCCCGTCGCCATTATCGGCGGCAGCGGCTTCATCGGCTCGAACCTCGCCGACAGCCTGTTGTCGGACGGCGAGCCGGTGCTGGTCATCGACAATCTGAGCCGTCCCGGCGTCGAGCAGAACCTGGAATGGCTGACGCAAAAGCACGGCAACCGCCTCGCCGTCGAAATCGCCGATGTCCGTGACGCCGAGGCGCTCGCGCCGTTGGTGGCAGGCTCGAGGGCGGTTTTCCACTTTGCCGCGCAGACCGCCGTCACCACGAGCCTGGTTCGGCCGGACGAGGATTTCGACATCAACCTGCGCGGGACGTTCAACGTCCTGGAAGCCGCTCGCCGCAGCGGCAAGCGCATCCCCGTCGTTTTCGCCAGCACCAACAAGGTCTATGGCCGCCTCGCCGACCTTGCTATGCGCGAAGAAGACGGCAGATACGCGCCTCGCGACGCGGGCGTCCGAGCGCACGGCGTCGACGAGACGCGCGGCCTCGATTTCTGCACGCCCTATGGCTGCTCCAAGGGCGCGGCGGACCAGTATGTCCTCGACTACGCCAAGTCATACGACCTGCCGACGGCGGTGCTGCGCATGAGCTGCATCTATGGACCGCGCCAGTTCGGGACGGAGGATCAGGGTTGGGTCGCCCATTTCCTGCTTAACGCGTTCTCCGACCGGCCGATCACCATCTACGGTGATGGCAAGCAGGTGCGCGACATCCTCCATGTTGCCGACGCGGTCGCGGCTTATCGCGCCGTGCTCGACCGCATCGAGGCGATCAAGGGCCAAGCATTCAATCTCGGCGGCGGACCGGAAAACGCCGTCAGCCTGCGCATGCTGCTGAAGGAGATTCGCGACATAACGAAACGGGACGTTCCGATTCGTTACGACCGCGAACGCACCGGCGACCAACCGTTCTTCGTCGCCGACACGCGCGCGATCGAGGCGGCGCTGGGGTGGAAAGCGCACGTCCCGTGGCAAAACGGCATCCGCGACCTCGCCGACTGGCTGCAGCGTCATCGCCTCGACCCGCATCCCGAACCGGCGAGGTACGTGGCATGAGGGTCGCTCTGGTCAATCCGTCCTGGACGTACCAGGACAGCATCTATTTCGGCTGCCGCCAGCCGCATCTGCCGCTCGAACTCGGCTATTCGAAAGCGCTGCTCGAAGCAGCCGGCCACGAGGTGCTGATGCTGGACGGGCAGATCCAGAAGCTCGACAACGCCGCGCTCGCCGATCGCGTCGCCGCATTCGAGCCTGACATGACCGTCGTCAGCACCGCGCCGACCTACCTGTTCTGGCGCTGCGCACCGCCCGAGTTGCGCGTGCCGGCCGATTTCCTCAACCATCTTGCCGGGCGCGGCGGTCGCACCGTCGCCGTCGGGCCGCATGGCTCGGCGACGCCGACGCCGACTTTGCGCAAGCTTGGCGTCGACATCGTCGTGCGCGGCGAATGCGAGGAAGTGGTCGCGGAACTTGCCCGGCGCGACGACTGGAGCGCGGTGCCGTCCACCGCCCACTTCGAGGATGGAGAACTGGTCTCGAACGGCGGCGTCCATGCGAGCTCGTTCATCGATCACCCAGCGCTCGAATGGCCATCGGACTGGATTGCCGCCCATTCGCACCACCATCATCGCTTCGATGATGGTCAGGTCGGTTTCGGAGCGGAGGTCGAAGCGTCACGCGGCTGCCCGTACAATTGCAGCTTCTGCGCCAAGATCGATTTCCGCGATGCCTATCGCCGCCGGAACCACGAAGCAGTGATCGCCGAGATCGACCGGCTGATCGCACAGGGCGTCGGCTACATCTACTTCATCGACGAGATCTTCCTGCCGCAAAAGGCTTTGCTGGAGGCGCTGGTCGATCGCGATGTGAAGTTCGGCGTGCAGACCCGTATCGACCTCTGGAAACCGGAACTGCTGAGAATGCTCGGCGCCGCCGGCTGCGTCTCCATAGAGGCGGGGCTCGAAAGCCTGACTGTGGAAGGCCGCGCCATGCTGGCAAAACGCTGCCGTTTGGGCACCGAGGAGCTGGCCGCGTTGCTGGTCGACGCAAGGCGCCACGTGCCGTTCGTGCAGGCCAATCTGATCGGCGTGGTCGAGGACGATCCCGCGCTCGTCGATTATTGGCGGAAGCACCTGATCGACAACGGCGTTTGGGCCAACGAACCGGTGCCGCTCTATCCTTATCCGAGTTCGCCGAGCTACCGCGAACTTTGGGGCGAGCCGGACGATCTCGCCTGGGAGCGCGCGCATGAACATTACCTCGCATCCTTCCGAACGTTCAGCGACATCCAGGAGAAGCGGCCGCGTCCGCTGGCTGAATTGGAGGCCACATGTTGCGGACGCTGAGCCCGCCGCGTCGCATACTGATGACCGTCGATGCCGTCGGTGGCGTCTGGCGCTATGCGCTCGATCTGGCCAGGCAACTGGTCGCCGGCGGCGACAGCGTCGTGCTTGCCGGGGTTGGTCCGGAACCGTCCAGGCAGCAGGCCGAGGAGGCCCAGTCATTCGCGGCGCTGACATGGCTCAACACGCCGCCCGACTGGATGACCCGCAACGAGCACGACCTCGACACATTGCAGCAGGAGCTGCACCCGCTCATACGTGACTACGCCGTCGAAATCGTCCATCTCAACGCGCCGACGCAGGCCGCGGGGCTCGATGTGCCTTGCCCGGTGATAGCGGTCTCGCATTCCTGCGTGGTGACATGGTTCCACGCCGTCAAGGGACAGGCGGCGGACGGCGAATGGGCCTGGCAGAAGGACCGCAACCGGCGCGGTTTCGACAAAGCAGGCATGGTCGTTGCACCCAGCCGCAGCCATGCCGACATGCTCGAAACCTGCTACGGGCCGATCGCCCGCCTGAGCGTCGTCGGCAACGGGGCGCGGCCCGGCGCGAAGAGCGAAAGACGGGAATCGGTCGTTTTCGCCGCCGCGCGCTGGTGGGACGAAGGAAAGAATGCGGCGGTGCTGGACCAGGCCGCCTCCCTGACGCAATGGCCGGTCTTCGTCGCCGGCTCCTTGCAAGGCCCGGACGGCCAGCATGTTGGCTTCAGTCACGCCGTTCCCGTCGGACCGGTGCCACATGAGGAAGTGCGGTTGCTGATGGCTCGGGCCGGTATCTTCGTATCGCCGTCGCTCTACGAACCGTTCGGCCTGGCCACGCTGGAAGCCGCAATGTCGGCAACGCCCTTGGTGCTTGCCGATATCGCGACCTACCGGGAACTGTGGGACGGCGCGGCCCTGTTCTACGACGTGCGCGATCCGAGTGATCTCGCCAGCTGCATCAATGGCCTTTGCATTGACGCGCAGCGCCGGCGAGAGCTCGGTGAGGCGGCGGCGCGCCGAAGCCGCAGATTTTCACTGGCAAGGCAGGCGACCGCCATGCGCGGCGTCTACGACAAGGCGGCCCTGGCCACCATGGCGGATAACTGATTATGCGATTTTTATTCTACACCCATTCGATCGTTTCCGACTGGAACCACGGCAACGCACATTTCCTGCGCGGCATCATGCGCGAGCTGGTCGCGCGCGGGCACCAGGCGATCGCGCTGGAACCCGCCGACGGTTGGAGCCGGTCGAACCTGGTAGCCGAGAAAGGGTCCTTCGCGATCGAGCGATTCCGGAAGGATTTCCCCGAATTGATGCCGGTGACCTACGATGCCGCTTTCGACCACGAAGCCTGGATATCCGATGCCGATGTGGTGATCGTGCATGAGTGGACCGAGCCGGACCTTGTTGCGCGGCTGGGCAAGGCGAAAGCAACTGGCGGCCGTTTCACGCTGCTGTTCCACGACACGCACCATCGCGCCATCTCGGCCACGCAAGCGATTTCTGCCTTGCAGCTTGAACATTACGACGGCGTGCTCGCCTTCGGCGAGGCGCTGCGGGAAAGCTATCTTCGCGCCGGATGGGGCAAGCGGGTCTTTACCTGGCACGAGGCAGCCGATGACCATCTGTTCGAGCCCCATCCTGAAATCGAGCGCTGCGCCGACCTGATCTGGATCGGCAATTGGGGCGACGACGAGCGCAGCGCCGAAATCAGGGAATTCCTGGTCGAGCCGGTGCGTGACCTCGGATTGAGCGGCACTGTCCACGGCGTTCGCTATCCACGGCAAGCGCTCGCCGACCTTGCGGCCGCCGGCCTGCACTACGAAGGTTGGATCGCCAACGCCGACGTGCCGAAGGCGTTTGCAGCAAACCGCATCACAGTGCACATCCCCAGGCGTCCATACCGCGAAAGCCTGCCAGGCATCCCGACCATCCGTATGTTCGAGGCGCTCGCCTGCGGCATCCCGCTGGTTTCGGCGCCGTGGTCCGATGTCGAACGCCTGTTCAGGCCCGGCGTAGATTTTCTGTTTGCAAACAACGGTTCCGAGATGCGGCGTCATCTTCGCGCCGTGCTGCACGACGCGGATCTCGCCGCTTCTCTGGCGACATCGGGCCTCGAGACCATCCGCTTGCGGCACACATGCCGGCACCGGGCGGATCAATTGTTCGGCGTGCTCGCCGAATGCGGGCGCCGCCAAGCCGCCGACACGATCCTTGCAACGGAGGCCGCCGAATGAAGATTGCATTTTACGGGTCAAGCCTGCTGTCGTCCTACTGGAACGGCGCGGCCACCTATTACCGCGGGCTTCTCAAGGCTCTGGCCAGGCTCGGCTATGACATCACCTTCTATGAGCCCGATGTCTACGATCGCCAGAAGAACCGCGACATCGAGGCGCCGGACTGGTGTGCCGTCGTCGTCTATGAGGCGACCCCACAGGCGCTGATGCAGGTGGCGGCGCGGGCGGCGGAGGCAGATATCGTCGTCAAGGCGAGCGGCGTCGGTTTCGCCGACGACGCGCTGTTGCGGGCGGTGCTCGATCACGCCCGTGCCGATGCGCTCACCGTATTCTGGGATGTCGATGCGCCGGCGACGCTTGGCCAGTTGCGCGACGAGCCCGACCATCCGCTGCATCGCGCGCTGCAGGAAATCGACCTCGTGCTGACCTATGGCGGCGGCGACCCGGTGGTCTGGGCCTATCGGGCAATGGGGGCGGCCGAATGCGCGCCGATCTACAACGCGCTCGATCCGGAAACGCATCATCCGGTCGGCAAGGACATGCGCTTTGCCTGCGATCTCGCCTTTCTCGGCAACCGGCTGCCGGACCGCGAGGCGCGCGTCGAGGCCTTCTTCCTCGACCCGGCCGGCCTCTCCGCCGATCAGCGCTTCCTGCTCGGCGGATCGGGCTGGGGCGACAAGCAGATGCCCGCCAATGTCCGATGGCTCGGCCATGTCGGCACGCGCGACCACAATGCATTGAACGTCACGGCCAAGGCGGTGCTGAACATCAGCCGCGACAGCATGGCGGCCAATGGCTTTTCACCTGCGACGCGCGTTTTTGAGGCGGCGGGCGCCGGCGCATGCCTCATCACCGACGCCTGGCTCGGCGTCGACCTGTTCCTGAAACCCGGCGAGGAAATCCTGGTCGCGCGCGATGGCGAGGACGTCGCCGAGATCATGCAAAGCCTTAGTGCCGAACGGGCCAAGGCGATCGGGACATCGGCGCTTCGGCGCGTGCTTGGCGAACATACCTATACGACACGTGCCGTTTTAGCCGACGCCATCTTCAGGCGCCATTTCGAGCGTCCGACCGTGGAGGCGGCCGAATGACAAAGCCGCTCGACATCGTCTTTCTTGGCCTGTCGCTCTCCTCATCCTGGGGAAACGGCCACGCCACCACCTTTCGGGGGCTGCTTAAAGGTCTCCACGAACTCGGCCACCGCGTCACTTTTCTCGAACGCGACGTGCCGTGGTACGCAAGTCACCGGGATCTGCGCGATCCCGATTTCTGCGCCTTGCGCTACTATGAGACGACCGATGATCTTCGCCGCAATTTTGCGCGCTGCCTGCGCGATGCCGATATCGTGGTCGTCGGCTCCTTCGTTCCCGAAGGCCCTGAAATCATCGACGTCGTGGCATCGCTGTGCACGGGTCAGTTCTGCTTCTACGACATCGACACGCCGATCACGCTGGCAAAGCTTTCGACCGATGATTGCGAGTACATTGCCAGGCGGCAGGTCCCGTATTTCGACGTCTATTTCTCCTTCACCGGCGGGCCGACGCTTGCCCGTCTGACGGCGGAATTCGGCGCGAGGCGGGCCGAGCCGCTCTACTGCTCCGTCGACCCGGAACGGCATCACGGAACCGGTCATCCAATCCGCTGGGATCTCGGCTATCTCGGCACCTACAGCCCCGACCGCCAGGCGACGCTGGAGGCCCTGCTGTTCGAACCGGCGCGTCGCATGCCGGAGCGCCGCTTCGTCGTGGCAGGCTCGCAGTATCCGCGCGAAATCGCCTGGCTGGACAATGTGGATCGCATCGAACACCTGCCGCCGGCAGATCACGCCGCCTTTTACAGCCGCCAACGCTACACGTTGAACGTCACGCGCAGTTCCATGATCGCGGCCGGATGGTCGCCCAGCGTGCGCCTCTTCGAGGCAGCCGCCTGCGGCACGGCGATCATCAGCGATAGCTGGGCCGGACTGGACAGCCTGTTTCCAGAGTGGACGATCCACACGGCGCGCAGGACCGAGGACGTAATCGGTATCCTGTCCGGGGAATCCGACGGCGCCCGGCTTGCCATGGCCAAGCAGGCGCGCGTGCTCATCCTCGCAGCTCACACAAGCATCGCAAGAGCCCGCGAATTCGTTTCGCTGCTGGCGCAGGCCAAATCGCCACGTTCTGTTCTCGATCTCGACGTCGAGAGCGCAGCATGACCCGCAGACGGGAGAAGATAGAGATGCAGCTATCAAGAAAGGCGCAACGGACCAAGACCGTGCTTGTCGCCGGCGGCGCAGGTTTCCTCGGTTCGCATCTTTGCGAGACAATGCTCCAGGCCGGCTGGCGCGTGATCTGCGTCGACAATTTCCTTACCGGCCGCATGGAGAACATAGCATCGATCGCCGATCGTCCGGATTTTCGGCTGATCAAGCAAGACATTTGCCGACCGTTGGAGCTTGGCGAACCGGTTGACCGCATCTTCAACATGGCGTGCGCGGCCTCGCCGCCGCGTTACCAGGCCGACCCGGTCCATACGACGCGGACTTGCGTCATCGGAACGCTCAATCTGCTGGAGCTCGCCGCCCGCAATGGCGCCCGGTTCCTGCAGGCGTCCACCAGCGAAATTTATGGCGATCCCGAACAGCATCCGCAGAAGGAAGACTATGTCGGCCACGTGAACTGCATCGGCCCCCGGGCCTGCTATGACGAAGGCAAGCGCACCGCCGAAACCTTGTGCTTCGATTATTTGAGAATGGGAAAGGCCGATATCCGTGTCGCGCGCATCTTCAACACCTATGGTCCCAGGATGGATCCTGCGGATGGACGGATCGTTTCCAATCTGATCATGCAGGCACTCGAGAGACGGCCGCTGACGATATTCGGCGACGGGCTGCAGACCAGGTCGTTCTGCTACGTTTCCGATCTGGTCGACGGCTTAATCCGGTTGATGGAGGTCGATCCCAATCCGCGCCAGCCTGTCAATCTGGGCAATCCGGGGGAGTTCACCATCCTGCAACTGGCGAGCCTGGTGAGAGGCATGACCGCAACCAAATCGGACTTGAAATTCCTGCCGCTGCCGCAAGACGATCCTCGCCGTCGGCAACCCGACATTTCCCGCGCAAGGAAGCTTCTCGGCTGGTCGCCAAAAGTGCCGCTCAGGCAGGGTTTGGTGCGCACAATCGGCTATTTTGCCGAGCTTGAGACGGCGCAGATGATCGACAGAAGACGTCGAATTGCCGCCACCGTGCGTGCTGCATCAGGCCGGCTGCAAAACCTGCCGGCCTGAAGGCGGGGAGCGTCTGGCCGCTGCTTGGTCACGACGGAAAGCGCCGTCGTCTCGGATTTGGTCACTTTTTCTCGTCGCGGGAACAACCCGTCCAGCTTCTGGTTCTGTCAAGGTACCGGCATGGAGACGATTGTGCATCCGAAGCGATCCGCCAAAGACATCGAACAAATGGCCGCAAAGGAGACGGCTGCCTTCCTGCGGCGCGCCTCCATCACCTATCTGGAATGTTGTGTGAGCCTGATGATGACGCATCTTCAGCGCGAGGAGGTAGCGGCCATCCTCGAAAAGGAAGCGGATATGCTGCGCCGGCTGGACTGATCCCGCTCGAGCGGCGGCAGGTCGCCTTGGCTTTCCAGGAAACGAAGCAGCGCGGCAGCGTAACGTCTTGCCGCGGCCGCCAGCCGGATCTGTTCCCGATCATCGCCCGATCGCTCAGCCATGCTCCACAAGCCAAGCTGGAAGGCGAGATAGCAGGGCTCGTAGTAGTGGACCAGATTGGCATCGACGGGACGAGAGGTAGTCGCCTCGACAGCTTTGCACAGTGCCGCAGTCGCCGCGTCGGCGAGGCTGTACTCGACACGGGCGCCAGCAATGTCCCAGGCGATGTCCTGGCAGCCGACCAGATCGTGCGACCGACAATGGTCGAGGGCGTCCGTCTTGATCAGCGTTCCGCCGCGCGAAAGGATGAACTCCCACGGATGAAGCCGCCCGTCGATTTCGACCCGCTGCATGGTCTTTGGTGGAGCCTGTTTCGAGAACCAGTTCCGCAGCTCCGCTGCGCGGCTTTCGCCCAAAGCCTCGCTTGTATTCTGCACGGCCATGTCGGCAAGCGCCTCCAGCGAGGCGCCCGGTTCGGAGGCGGGCAGATTGGCTGCGCGCCAGGCCAGATAGCGCGCGAGATGAGCGACCATTTTTTCTTTCGAATGCCTTGCCCGCTCCAGCGTTGTACCGTCGATCCAGCGTTCAACGAGAAAGCCATGGCACAGCCCGGCGATGTCCGGGCCAAAGCCTGCATCGTGCAGCTTCCTGGCGGTCTCGGCCTTTTGCATTCCGATTTCGCCGAGGCCAACGAATTTGACCGACCATTTTCCCCGGCCCGCAAAAGCGAGGAACTTTCGCCGCTCGAAGCCGCGGTGAACAGGTGGCCAATGATCCAGCGAGCCATAGTGCAAGCGACGCCACTCTCCGGCGGATGTTTCGGTCAGGCTGGCCGCTGTGCGGCCGATCGTCCTGGCCACCCAATCCCGCAACGTCGGGACAGCGGATCCAGCAGGGAAAGTCCGTTCGAAATCCACGCTGTGTTTTTGGCAAACCGTCCATGCCTCCCGACTGTTCGTCGATGCCTCGGGGCCCGGCCCACCCGAATGGCTGGGGAACAGATGGATGCGCCCGGCATCGATATCCAGCGCTTGCAGCCATGCGACGACTGCGTGAAACGAGCTGCCGGACAGGCCCGGGCCCTCATCGACGACAGCGAAATGGGCCGATGGCCTTGTCCTCCAGCCGCCGATCAGTTCCGGATCGGCGGCAAGCCGCCTGCGAAACGGATGACCGGTCGGACGGACGCTGACGGGTGCCGGTGCGCCGATGGCTGCAGCCACCATCGCTGCAAGCCCCAGGCCGATGCTGCGGATGCCGATTACGCATGTGTTCGCATCGAGACCCGACTGCCGCGCGGCGACGAAATAGCTCTCCGGATAGAGCGCGTAATGGGCGTAGCCCTCGGCCGTGCCGATGAGGATTTCGCCATCGCAATCGAGTTCGGCCAGCATTCGCGGCACTTCGGCATCGACCGGGCCGTCGATGGCGAATCCGGCCGCCCACGATCTGCCCACGTCCCGGGCCAAGCCGACCAGGAGATTTGCGCCCGCGATCCGCTGTCGGGAATTCCTGTCCATGCCGTTGGCCTCGAATTCAGCATCGGCAAGGCCCTGGACCAATTCCGAGATCTTGATGAACAGGCCGACCAGGGCTGCGTGCCGTCCGATCCCGCTTGGCATATCCGCAATGTGCCCGGCCGCTTTGCAGGCCGAGCCGCGAACATATCGCGCGCTCTCAATTCGCTTGTGGTCGCCATAGACGATCATTGTCCCGTCCCGGTTGGCCTCACTGCACAACTCGGCGAGCGCTACTTTGATCCACCATCGGTTGCACGATTTTTGCAGCCGGCAAGGAACAATCAGCGAGGCAGGCGGTTTGGCACGAAGAACTTACCTTCAACAGCATAGGCAGCGGTTTCGTGGGATCGAAGAAAGTTCGGATCGGAATAGTCGGCGTCGGCAACTGCGCCTCCTCCCTTGTTCAGGGCATCACCTATTACCGCGACGCAAGGAGCAATGAGCCCATACCCGGGCTGATGCATGCCGATCTTGGCGGCTATCATGTCAAGGACATCGAAGTGGTCTGCGCTTTCGACGTCGCCAACGGCAAGGTCGGACGCGATGTGGCAGACGCGATCTACAGCGCGCCGAACAATACTTTCCGCTTTGCCAATGTAGCGCCTACCGGCGCCCGCGTCGAACGCGGACCGACGCTGGATGGCATCGGCAAATATCTGCGCGACGAGATCGTGGAGGCCGACGAGCCGGTCGCCAACATCGGCAAGATCCTCGCCGAAAGCGGCGCCGAAATCCTGGTGTCCTATCTGCCTGTCGGTTCGGAGGAGGCAACGCGCTTTTATGCCGAGTGCGCGCTCGAGGCGGGCTGTGCCTTCGTCAACTGCATACCCGTCTTCATCGCCTCGCGGCCGGAGTGGCGCCGGCGCTTCGAGCAGCACGGCCTGCCGCTGATCGGCGACGACATCAAGAGCCAGGTCGGTGCGACGATCGTCCACCGGCTGCTCGCCAACCTGTTCCGCGAGCGCGGCGTGCGCATCGATCGCACCTATCAGCTCAATTTCGGCGGCAACACCGACTTCCTCAACATGCTGGAACGCGAGCGGCTGGAATCGAAGAAGATCTCAAAGACGCAATCCGTCACCAGCCAGATCGACGTTCCCCTGGAGCCCGGCAACATTCACGTCGGGCCGAGCGACCATGTCCCGTGGCTGACCGATCGCAAGTGGGCCTATATCCGGGTCGAAGGCACAACCTTCGGCGGTGTGCCGCTGAATGCCGAGCTCAAGCTGGAAGTGTGGGATTCGCCCAATTCGGCCGGCGTCGTCATCGATGCGGTGCGTTGCGCCAAGCTGGCGCTCGACCGCGGTATCGCGGGCGCGCTGACCGGTCCCTGCAGCTATTTCATGAAATCGCCGCCCGAGCAGTTCACCGACGCGGAAGCCCGCCAGCGCACGCTCTCGTTCATCGCCGGCAAGGACGAGCCGATGCTCGATGCCGCGGAATGACGACGACGTTCTTTCTGGTGCGCCACGCCGCGCACGACAATGTCGGCTGTTATCTTGCCGGACGGATGGCCGGCGTTTGCCTCGGCGAAGCCGGCAAGGCACAGGCCTCGCATCTGGCAGACCGCATGGCACGCGACGCGATAGCGGCAATCTTCTGCAGCCCGCGCGAACGCACGCAGGAGACTGCCAATCCGATCGCGCTCGCCTGCAATGCCGGTGAGATCGTGATCCGCGAGGAACTCGATGAGATCGACTTCGGCACCTGGTCGGGAAAGACCTTCGAAGAGCTGAACCAGGATGCCGACTGGCGAGTGTGGAACGACCAGCGTCAGCAGGCGAGAACACCGAGCGGCGAGACCATGCTGGACGTGCAGCAACGCGTCGTCTCATTGATCGAGCAGGTCCGCGGCACCTACCAGAACCAGGGCGTCGCACTGGTCAGCCATGCCGACGTCATCAAGGCCGCCGTGTGCAAGGTGCTCGGCCTGTCGCTGGGAAACTGCTTTCGCTTCGATATCGACCCAGCGTCGATCACCACGGTTGTTTGGGGGGACTGGGGGTCGAAGCTGATCAGACTCAACGAAGCTGCCTGACGAGGAATTGCCGGATGCGCATGGTCATTTTCGGTCTTACCGTGACATCGTCGTGGGGCAATGGGCACGCTACGCTGTGGCGCGGATTGATCCGGGCGATGGCCGGGCTGGGCTGGTCTATCACCTTCTTCGAACGCAACACTCCCTATTATGCCGGGACGCGCGACCTCGACCAGTTGGATGGCGGCAACCTCGTCCTTTATCAGGATTGGGAGGACATCCAGCGCG
Organism: Mesorhizobium sp. M0074; assembly: GCF_040322975.1. NCBI lineage: Bacteria > Pseudomonadati > Pseudomonadota > Alphaproteobacteria > Hyphomicrobiales > Phyllobacteriaceae > Mesorhizobium > Mesorhizobium sp. M0074. Next base: position 63,480 of record NZ_JAMYUM010000006.1, on the reverse strand, counting down.
TTGCCGAGCAGGCGATGAATGAGGCCGATGTGGTCATCGTCACCTCCTATTGCCCCGATGCCGTGAGCGCGTCGCGCCTTGCCCTCCAGGCCTGTCGCGGGCTGAAGGTGTTCTACGATCTGGATACGCCGGTGACACTGGCGCGGATCGAACAAGGTGAGCCTCCGGCCTATTTCGGGCCGGAAGGGCTTCGCGATTTCGATCTCGTGCTGAGCTACACGGGAGGCACCGCGATCGACGCATTGAAGTCGATGCTGGGTGCACGCCGCGTCATGCCGCTCTACGGCCATGTCGATCCAGAGCGACACCGGCCGGCTCCGCCCAGGCCGGAGTTTGCCGGCGACCTTTCCTATCTCGGGACCTATGCGGCAGACCGCCAGGTCGGGGTCGAGAGGCTGCTGGTCAGTCCGGCTGCGCGCCTGCCGGAGCGCCGCTTCATCATTGGCGGCGCACAATATCCGCAGGAATTCCCGTGGAGCGACAATATTTTCTTCGTCCGGCATCTGCCGCCGGCCGACCACCCCGCCTTCTTTTCATCATCACGGCTGACCCTGAACGTGACCCGCGAGGCGATGGCCGAAAGGGGCTGGTGTCCTTCCGGCCGGCTGTTCGAAGCCGCCGCTTGCGGTGCCGCGATGGTGAGCGACACATGGCCGGGACTGGAGGCCTTTTTCCGGCCCGGCGAAGAGATCGTCGTGGCGAACAGCACCGACGACGTGGTCGCCGCGCTCGACCTGTCCGACGCCGAGCTTGACGCTATCCGCCGCCGAGCGCGCGAGCGGGTGCTGGACGAACACACCTCGGCGCGGCGCGCGAAGGAATTCGACCGCATCCTGTCCGATGCACTGCACGGCTCCACGCATGGCGAGCCGTTGAAGGAGGCAGTTTGATGTTGGGCATCGTGCCCGCAGCCGGACGGGGAAGCCGCATCCAGCCGCTCGGCTTTTCGAAGGAGCTTCTGCCGGTCGGCAGCCGCATCGACGGCAACACCGAGCGGCCTTGCGCGGTCAGCGAATACCTGGTGCGCCGCATGGTGCGCGCGGGGGCCGACAAGATCTGCTTCGTCATCGGCTCGGGTAAGTCGGATATCCTCGAATATTATTCTGCCGGCTATGCCGACGCGACTGCGCTGTTTGTGGTGCAGCCCTCTCCGGTCGGCCTTTGCGACGCCATCTTCCGTGCCGCACCGCTCGTCACAGCCGATGAGACCGTTCTGGTCGGGTTGCCCGATACAATCTGGTTTCCCGAAGACGGCTTCCTGGCCCTCCCGGACGACGGCCTGTCCTTCCTGCTGTTTCCGGTGGACCAGCCGGAGTTCTTCGATGCCGTCGTTGTCGACCAGGACGACCGGGTGAAGCAAATCCAGGTCAAGCAGCAGAATGCCCAATCGAACTGGATCTGGGGTGCGTTCAAGATGCCCGGCCGCACCCTTCACCAGCTCGCCGCGCTGTGGCGGGAACGGGACCGGTGCGACGAATATATCGGCACGCTGGTCAATGCCTATCTCGCCGCCGGAGGCGATGCCTATGGCATCAAGGCTGGCACCGCCTATGTCGACGTCGGCACCTTCAACGGCTACCGCACCGCACTTCGCCTGCTTGAAAGCGCCGGCGGTACCAAGGACGACCAAGTCGCCATTACGCTGCCCGGCCACCAGCACGTCCCTGTCCTCGCAGGCGAAGGAGGCTAGCCATGCTGCATTCCGATGCCGAAATCCGCCGCCGTATCGATGCGCTCGGCCCATGGTTCCACAACATGGAATTGGCCGGCGTCGAAACGGCTCCCGATCATTTCCTCGGCAATTACCCCCTGATCAAATGGCGCAAATTCGCCGACGCCATCCCCGCCGATCTTTCCGGCAAGGCGGTGCTCGACATAGGCTGCAATGCGGGTTTCTATTCGATCGAGATGAAACGCCGCGGCGCCGGCCGCGTGCTTGGCATCGATTTCGATGAGGCTTACCTGGCGCAGGCGCGCTTTGCCGCTGAGGTAGCAGACTGCGACATCGAATTCCGGCAGCTCTCGGTCTACGACGTTGGCGCCCTGCATGAGCGGTTCGACATCGTGCTGTTCATGGGCGTGCTCTACCATTTGCGCCATCCCTTGCTCGCACTCGATCTGATCCGGGAGCACGTCGCCCGGGACCTGATGATCTTCCAGTCGATGCAGCGCGGCAGCACCAACGTGCCGGCGCTCGAGCAGAATTATCATTTCTGGACCCACGACCTGTTCGACCGGCCGGAGTTCCCAAAGCTGCATTTCATCGAGCATCGCTATGCCGACGACCCGACCAACTGGTGGATTCCCAATCGCGCCTGCACCGAAGCCATGCTGCGCAGCGCCGGCTTCGAGATCGTGCTGCAACCGGAGCAGGAGGTCTATTTCTGCCGCACCGGCGACGTGCCGGCCGGCGGCGCCGCCGTCTACCCGTCGAAAGGACCGATAAATGATTGAAGCCGCGATGATCTGGAACGAGCCCAACAACAAATCCCACTGGGATCCCGAGCTCGACCCCGACTGGAGCCGCTTCGCCAACATGGCAATCCTGGCCGCCGACGCGATCGCGTCGGAGAATCCGGCCTTGACCAAGGTTCTTGGCGGCATCTCGCCGATCGATGCCGGTTTCATGACACGGATGAAGGAGTTCGACGTGCTCGATCATGTCGATGCTGTCGCCGTGCACGGTTTCCCGCTCGACTGGAACCTCTGGCAGATCCACGAATGGCCGCAGAAGATCGGGGAGATTTCGGCTGTCACCGATCTTCCGGTATGGGTCAGCGAGGTCGGCGTGTCGACCTTCGGCGCCGAGGAGGTGCAGGTCTGGGGCCTGCGCCGGACCGCGGAACTGCTGATCGGCAACGCACCGCGCATCCAATGGTATAGCCTCTACGACCTGCCGCGAGAATGGGAAGCGACGACGCGCCATCGCGAGGCGGAAGGCTCTTCCTACTACCGCCATTTCTACATGGGCCTGCTGCGCCAGGACGGCACGCCAAAGCCCGCGCTCGAGGAATTCCTGCGCCACGCGCCGGCAATGGGACTGGTGCAGTGGTTCCATTTCGAAGATCACCGGCTGGGTGACGCCGTCGCCTGGATGAAACGGCTCGGCGTCACCAATCTGCGCACCGGGCTTTCCTGGGCCGACAGCTTCAGGCCGAACGCACTTGACTGGTTCGACAGGCAGATGGAGGCGTTGGCCGACTTCGACGTGACGGTCACCTTCTGCTTCACGCCGGAACACCGCGGAATGATGCCGCACCACAGCAGTCCGCCGCTGGTGCCGGAGGAATTCGCCGACTTCTGCGCGGCAATGACGCGCCGATATGCCGGCAGCATCGCTGCCCCTTCGGTCGGCAGGCTGCGCGCCTCCGCAGCGTGAGGAGCTTCGGCTCTCCAGCCATGACGCTCACCGTCCTCAACGTCGCCTATCCCCTCGCCCCGGTCGGGCCGGATGCGGTCGGTGGTGCCGAGCAGGTGCTGTCGATGCTCGACCAGGCGCTCGTACAGGCCGGACACCGCTCGATCGTGATCGGCTGCCAGGGCTCGAGCGCTGCGGGTGTCCTCATCGAGACGCCGGCCGAACCGGGCGTGCTCGATGAAGCGGCGAGGCACCGGGCACAGCGTGCTCATCGCGCCGCAATTGCTACCGCGCGCGCCCGTTGGCCAATCGACGTGGTTCATTTGCACGGCATCGATTTCGACGCCTATCTGCCGGGCGACGGGCCGACATTGGTGACCTTGCATTTGCCGCTCGACTGGTATCCGGCCGACGCTCTGCGTCCGGCGCGAAACGATCTGTGGCTGCATGCCGTATCGGCGGCTCAGCAAAGAACCGCACCACCGGGAGCCAGGCTGATCGGGCCGATTCCCAACGGAGTGGACGTCGACGCGCTGAGCGAACCGCAGGCCAAACACGACTTTGCGCTCGTGCTCAGCCGCGTCTGCCCGGAAAAGGGCATCCATCTGGCGCTGGACGCAGCCAAGAAGGCCAGAGTGCCGCTGGTCATCGGTGGCAAGGTCTACCCCTATGAAACGCACACAGCGTATTTTCGCGACGAGGTCGAACCCCGGCTGGACGACCGGCGCCGCTTCCTTGGTCCGCTCGGCTTTGTCGCCAAGCGGCGCCTGCTGAACACAGCCCGCTGCCTAGTCATCCCGAGCCTTGCCGCGGAAACCAGTTCGCTCGTCGCCATGGAGGCGCTCGCCTGCGGCACCCCCGTGGTGGCCTTCCCGAATGGCGCACTGCCGGATGTGGTCGAGCACGGCAAGACCGGGTATCTGGTCGGGGATGTCGACGAGATGGCCGAAGCCATCGCTGCCGCACCCAGCCTGGACCCCGAGACCTGCCGGGCCGAGGCGCGGCGGCGCTTTTCACTCGACCGCATGGTTTCCTCCTACATGGACGCCTATCGGGCGCTGGCACGGCTCGGCACAGACAGCGGGCAGCTCGCGACGGCAAAGTGAGCGCGACATGCTCCGCAGTGAGACCATCGACGATCCGGCGGACCTCGAAGCCCTCGAGCCGCACTGGTGGGAACTCTGGTCGCGCAGTCCCTCGGCGACGCCGTTCCAGTCTCCCGCATGGTTGCTGCCATGGTGGCGGACATTTGCTCCCGGCGAGCTAGCGACGGTCGCCATCTGGCGTGGCGACGATCTGGTCGGCCTGGCGCCACTCTATCTGGAACGCCACGACGCCGGCGCGCGATTGCTTCCGCTCGGCATTTCGTTGAGCGACTATCTGGATGTCCTTTGTCTTCCCGAGATCGCCGAACCGGTCGGCGCAGTCATCGGTGGCGCCGTTCTTTCCGTCGGCTGGTCACAGTGGATCTTGCAGGATCTGCCTCCCGGCGGCGCCGGCCTTGCCATCAGGCATGCCGCGCTCGAATCGTGCCAAGCCGTCGGTCACGCCGCTTGCCCGGTGCTCGCCCTCGCCGGCGACCAGACGCTTGAAGGCTGTGTTCCGGCGCGGCGGAGGCGCCAATTGCGCCGCGCCCACAGGGCCGCGTCGAGACGCGGCAGTGTCTCCATCGAACCCGTGTCCGATCCGCAGACATTCCTCGACCACCTGATCCGCCTTCACCGCGCGCGCTGGGCCGGACACGGCGACGGCGTGCTGTCCGATTCCCGCGTGGAAGAATTCCACCGTCAGGCGCTGCCGCAAATGGCTGCCCAAGCGCTTGCCCGATGCTGGCTTATCACGATCGGTAACGCGATCGTGGGCGCCTATTACGGGTTCCATCATCGTGGCCGCGCTTGCGCTTATCTCGGTGGCTTCGATCCGGCCTATGCCGAGGAAAGTCCCGGCGCGCTGCTCATCGGCCAAGCGATAAGGCAGGCGATCTGCGAAGGCGCGGAAGAGTTCGATTTTCTGCGCGGGCAAGAGGCCTACAAGTACAGCTGGGGCGCCGTAGACCGGTGGACGATGCGCAAGATCTGGACGCGGAGCAAAGGGCGATGAGCGCGACGCAGCCAGGATCTCGGCGGTCGACATCAGCAAGGCGGGTGCTGGAGGACTGCATGGCAGACGGTGCCGGCGTCGAAGCCGTCATCGCCAGGCTGGCTCTCCGTTTCGAGACAGGAATCGAAGCCGCAGAACTGGCGAAGATTGCACAAAACACACATTCGGCCGATGCGCGAAAGACGGCAAAACTACGACGGATTGCCGACCTGCTTCAGCGCAGGCCCGAGATCTTCGCCACGCTGCGCAAAATAGGTGCTGCCGTTCGGCACGAGCGTGGCGAGGGCGAGACCGACGATGCGGTCGTCAAGCGGCTGGCGGCCGGGTTTGACGCGGCGGCGGCGATCTCCCCGGCGGCGAGCATCCAGCTGTCATCGCTGGGCAATGAGGAAAAGCTCTCTGCCGCTACGGCTGAGATCGTTGCATGGCTGGAGAGGCGAGGCTTTACCGGCACTGACCGCGACATACTGGATATCGGCTGTGGTATCGGTCGGTTCGAACAGGCGCTCTCCGCTCTGTCGCACCGGATCGTCGGCAGCGATATATCCCCAGCGATGATCTCGATCGCCCGCCGGCGATGCGCCGGGCTCGGCAATGTAGAATTCCGCCCTACGCGCGGTTTCGATCTTGCCGATTTTTGCGATGCCAGCTTCGACCGCGTGCTGGCCGTCGACAGCTTTCCCTATCTGGTGCTGGCCGGCCTTGCGGAGCGACATTTCGTGGAAATCGCGCGCGTGCTGAAGAGGCCGGGCATGGCCGCGCTTTTGAATTATTCATATCGCGGATCGCCGGCGCTGGATCGCGCCGATGTCCATAACTTCGCCAACGCAAATGGCATGCAAGTCCTCGTCGACGGCGAAAAGCCGTTCCGGCACTGGGACGGCGATGCCTTCCTGCTTACGATTTCCGGCGGAACATTGCGGCCCAACGATGGTTCGGATGCCGAACGGGAAAAGCCGCTATTCGACAGTATGAAGGAGGACAAGATGGCGTCCGGCAGCAAGAAGCACATCGGTCGCGGCAGTCACGGCAAAGGCGCTGGCGCTGGCGCGATGACCGATCTTCCCAAGGACAAGATCGGAGAGAACGCCGTTCTGTCCAACAGAGACAAGAAGCAGCACACCAAGGAGCGTGGGCTCGACGGCAATCGGGTCAAGTCCGAGCAGTACCAGGATCATTCAGCGGATCGGCGGCCTGAAGACTGATCGTTGCGGCAGCATGTGGCTTGCAGCCGGTGAGCAATTGAAAGGCGGCGAGAGCCCAACCGCTGACGAAGCTGTGCAAGGACCGATGCCGGTCGCATGGACGCCCTGCAAATTCTTGCAAACTCGCACTGTTGCCACCAGAGTGAGGTGAAGGAACCAACATTTGCCAAGAGAACGCGATGTCTCGCTCAAGGGAAGATTCCGGCAGCAGGCGTGCCGATCTGACGATAGATCGGGAAATCGCTTCCTTGCTTGCGGCCATCGAGCAGGAAAGGGTTCCTGACCGGCTGACCAAACTTGCGATCGAATTGCAGCATGCGCTTATCGAAAGGCGCTTGCGCGAAGCCAGTAACTAACGTGACGTGTATTAGCGGCGCCTCTCGGCTTCGAAGTCCAGTTGTCCTTCGGACAGATAGCTGCGCCTTTCCATCAGGGTTTGCGAGGAACTTTCGCCAAGGTATTCCAGCACGCCGGCGCGTGCCCTGTTGAGCCGGCTCTTCACGGTTCCCACCGCGCAACCGCATATTTCGGCCGTTTCCTCATAGCTGATGCCCAGAACGCCTATCAACATCAGAACCTCGCGCTGGTGCTCAGGAAGACTCTGGATGGCCTGGTGGACCTCCTTGCCCTGTACGGACCATTCCTGCGTCGCTTCCGAGATCGGCCGCAGCGAAGCGCAGTCGAGCAGGCCGGGCGCTTCCCTCACCGCGGCCCTGACACGCGTGTAGTAGGTGTTGCGCATGATCGTGAAGAGCCATGACTTCATGCGCGTTCCAGCTTCGAACTTGTCAATGTTGGCCAAGCCCTTGGTCAGCGTCTCCTGGACCAGGTCGTCGGCATCATCGGGAGTGCGGCAGAAGGTGCGGGCGAAAGCCCTCAAAGCGGGTATGAGGTCGACGATGGAAACTTCTTCGGTTTCGCGAGTCGCCAAGGCGTAGGCTGTAGGTGGCAATGGTCCAGCTCCCGTCCAGAATGAGTTCGTGAGCGCAGACCAGTTAAATGCATTGGGCGAAAGATCGTTCCGGCTGGCGAAAATCACCCGGATCGGGAACCGGAGCGGCTTGGCTGGGCAACCCAGCCGGCGGTGATATTTTTGACGGAACAACCACCGGTATCGCGGAGTTGGAATCCAGGCCGTCCGAAAATCCGGGGCGCCGCCATTGGCGTGTCGAAACGCGATTTTCGCAGCGAGCCTGGGCCGCCACCTTAAGGACAGTCCGCCACCTCAAAACAGGAGGAACCCATGACAGGAAACAAGCACGCCAAAGGCAAAACGCCGGCCGATAGCGACCTTGCCAACGATCCCGGCATCGGCAGTTCCAAGGGCACGATCAAGGAGGGCGACCGGCTCGATCAGGGCGACAACACGTTCGAAGGCGATGTCGAGAACGACACCACGCCTCAAGGCGGTATCAATCCCCGGCAAAAGATGCGGACCAACAAATGACGCCAGCATCGGCCGGCGCACGATCGAACAAACCCGCTGCAACCCGTGCAGCAATCCCGCGTTAAAGAGCATGGGCCTCGCGTCCGCCCAGCGTTGATGCGACAGGCTCTTTCGCGGAGACACAGATGACAAAAAAATCGTTTGGCCGCCCCGTTCCAATTCTCGTCGGCCTTGGTTTCCCTCGCCATGTCGAAAATATCTGGCAGGCCTATGACGTCTTGAACGAATGGCCGAGTCGCGGCCCGGCGCACAAGGCGGCGTTCGACGCCTGTCGCGCCGGGCTGGCTGACGAGGTCGATGCCGAGACCGTGCGCGCGGCGTTCGAAGCATTCGCCCGCAAGGCGGGCATTCTGGCGCACGATGTCGCCGCCGAAATACCAGCAGGCACCAATCCCACTGCGGTTCGCGACGTCGGCTAAAATGCCCAGCAGGCCATGTGACCCGCTGAGGCTAATTTATATCAAGGGTGGTTAAATCGGGAGGACCGCCATGCTGGAGATAAAGTTCGATGCTCCGGTTTGCATCTACTTCGGCAAACCGGGACGATCGCGAATGGTCAGCTCCGTTTTCGAGGCTTCTTACTGCCTCAAAAGCGAGAAATGGCCTGCCCGCAATGCCCCGTTGTCGCTGATGGCGGGAGATGCATTGGATGGCGCCCAGATCGGCCAGATTACGGCAGCGGAAGCCCGCGAAGCATTTATCGACGCGGCTTTGGAAGCGAAGATTCTTGTCGAAGGCGAGCCGCATGACACACATGCCCGGACAGCCTTCATGCCGGACGGCGGGTGAACCGGCAGGCTGCTTCCCCGCAGAGCCGTTTATCGCGAATGGCTGGCTTCCTCGGCCTTTTTCTCCTGCTGCTGTCTGAGGACCTCGTCGGTTCCGACCAGCTTCTTCGATCCGCCGGGGATCGCGGTGGAAACAACAGCCGGCGGGTCGCTTGCGGGGAAAGAATCCTCCAGACCCGCCTGCAGCTGGTCTTCCAGCGTCTGCGGCTCTTCCGAGCGGCCAGCGGTCCTTCGGGTGTCTACATTCTCCAGCGGCTGTGTCATGTCCGGTGAAGACCTGACTTCTCGAATCCAGCCATAGAGCTGTTCGATGGCAAATTCCTTCATTGTGTCGAAATCGGCCTTTTCGTCACGCGATGCCTCGATTTGGTCAACCATGGTCTTCTCGAACCGTTCGAGGCTCTCGCTTCCACACGCTCGGCAGAGACGCACCAGCGCCTCGCGCAGTATGAGCGGCGCAAAGTGCGCTGTCGCCTCGAGCCTGAGCTGCTGCAAACGCTCCGGAGTAGCGGCTTGGAACTTCGACATGTTCGACCTCTCGCCTTGTGGAGCATGTCAACGAAAATTGTCGGCGGATGTTCCATCGGTGGTGGCCGGTGCATCGCTTGATCCTCAGCGGTGCGCGCCACCACCGACTGCAATGCGGATACCGAGACCGACGACGAAGCAGCTGTGCCGGATGACCGTCCCGGCCGCCCGCTATGTAGAATCCATGCGGCTACTTCGGCCCGGATTCGCCAGATGCCTTGGTTCCATCGTTGGACCTGCCGGCATTTTGCATCATCTTGAGTGCTTCGTCCCTGGTCAGACCGCACCTGCGGGCAAAACAATCGATCTCATAGGCAACTCGGCCGACAGGTCGTGTTTGGCATGCATTTTTCGCTGGTGTTTGCGTGCGCCCATTCAGACTCGGTCCCGGATCAGCCGGTTCCCAGCGCCTGGCCAATCCGTTTCGGCAAGTTTTCTCACGCGCCGTCTGGCCGGCCCACCCTGTCCTCGAGTTCGTTAAGGAACGCGAGCAGCGCGTCCTCAGGATCGTCTGCCTCTTCGGTCAGCATATCGATGCCCCAGTGGCCGAGGACAGCCTCCTGGACGATGCTCGGCTGCGACATGAAGATGAAGGATTTCGGGCGATTCTTGTCATAGCCGGAGCGGCGCCAGGTCTGCCAAAGCCGGTGCAGCAGCAGACGGATGTTCATGTCGGACATGCTGTAGCCGATGAACAGGATGGTGCGCCCGAGCGCGTCGGCCCGAAATTTCACGTCGAGCGGCGAATCGAACGACAGCCGGTCGAAATAGTCGGTCTCCGCCAGGACCAAAGATTTATCGTCGTCGAAATCGCCGTGGAATTTGATGATCTGCGTCACCTCGCCAGTGGCCTTGGGCAAATCCTTCGCATTGGCCACTTTCACAAAGGGCCGGCTATGGATCTCGAAGGCAACTTCGAGATTTCGGTCGTAGTTTGTCGTGTAGATGATCGGAAAATCGAGCGACACGATGAGCTTGTGGATCGCCGAGCCCTGCACTTTCTCCCGCGAGACGCTCCATTCACGATCCATCCAGCTGCGCAAGGGGCCGAGGCTCCCCTGCTTCAGCCGGTAGTATTCGGCAAGCGCCTGATAGCTGGCCTCCGGCGCACCGATCGTATCCTCGTCCAGACCGAGTTCTTTTTGCATGTGTTCGATGAGCTTTTGCCAGGACGGCAAGCCGACGCTCATCGACACCCCGGCTCCAACGAACAAGATCGCTCGCCGCTCTTTTACCGATTGAGCCAGTTGCTCGACTGCAGACAGCATTCGACACAACTGCGAAAAGCGCCGCTCCGTTCCAGCCGAACCCGGACCACCGGGAATAGATTTACTTCCGACTTGAGTGCTAACATTCGGATCGGCTGTCCCGAGCGCCCGGCCGCCGACTTTGGCCAACCGAATCCGACATTTATTTCGTTGCATTTGGCACTTCTGCGCCGCTCACGCGTTGGAGAGTGTTCAACAAACACGGCGCAGCTGCAGCTAATGGAGCTCTGCGCCAATGTCGGCAAACTCGACAGCCAATGAGGCAAGCGCGACTGGTGGCGGCGAAAAATAGGGTGCCTGGCAAAAGGGGAAAGAGGCCATTGGCTGCGATGCTGGGATGGACGCTGCTGGCAGGCTTCGCGCTGACTACCGCGGCGGTTGCTCAGTCAACGTCAAGCTTTGCGATAAATCCGCCTGCCGCAGCTGCTCCGCCCGACGACGGCCAATGGGCGATGCCGGCAAAGAACTACGCCTCGACCCGCTACAGCGAACTTGCGGAGATCACCGAAGACAACGTCAAAAACCTGCAAGTGGCCTTCACCTTCTCGACCGGCGTCAACAAGGGTCAGGAGGCTGCGCCCCTGGTCGTCGGCAACACGATGTACATCGTGACGCCCTTCCCCAACATCCTCTATGCGCTTGACCTTACCAAGCCCGGCGCGCCGATGAAGTGGAAATTCGAGCCCAACCCCGAGCCCGCCGCGCAGGGAGTTGCCTGTTGCGACGTGGTCAACCGCGGTGCAGCCTTCTTCGAAGGGCGCATCTATTTCAACACGCTCGATGGCCATGCCATCGCCGTCGATGCGGCCACCGGCAAACCGGTCTGGAACACCCATATCGGCAACATCAATATCGGCGAGACCATCACCATGGCGCCGCTGGTGGTGAAGGGCAAAGTGCTGGTCGGCAATTCCGGCGGCGAAATGGGCGTACGCGGCTGGATCAAGGCGCTCGACGCCGGCGACGGGCATGTCGTCTGGACGGCCTACAATACCGGCCCTGACGCCGAGGTGCTGATCGGCCCCGATTTCAAGCCGCATTACGACATGGACAAGGGCAAGGATCTCGGCGTGACGTCGTGGCCGCCCGACGCCTGGAAGATCGGCGGCGGCAATGTGTGGGGCTGGATCTCCTATGACCCGGACCTAAACCTGATCTTCCATGGCACCGGAAATCCCGGTCCGTGGAATCCGGATCTGCGGCCCGGCGACAACAAATGGACCGCCGGAATCTTTGCCCGCGATCCCGACACCGGCGCAGCCAAATGGTTCTATCAATGGACCCCGCACGATTTGCACGACTACGACGGCATCAACGAACAGGTGCTGCTCGACATGACCTGGCAGGGCAAGCCCCGCAAGGTGCTGGTCCGACCGGAACGCAACGGCTACGTCTATCTGTTGGATCGCACCACAGGCGAGGTCCTGTCGGCAGTCCCGTTCGGGCCAGTCAATTCCAGCACGGGCGTCGACCTCAAGACCGGCCGGCTGATTGTAAATCCGGACAAGAAGACCGGCACCGGCAAGGTCGTGCGCGACATCTGCCCGACCGCGTCCGGCCTCAAGGACTGGCAGCCTTCGGCGTTCTCGCCCAAGACCGGCCTGCTCTACATCCCGCACAACAATCTCTGCATGGACGAAGAGGGCGTCGAGGTAAATTACATCGCCGGCACGCCCTATGTCGGCATGAACGTGCGCATGATCCCCGGACCAGGCGGCGATCGCGGTGCTTTTACCGCCTGGGATGTCGCCGCCGCCAAGCCGGCGTGGAGCCTGAAGGAGAACTTTCCGGTGTGGAGCGGCGCCGTCGCCACCGCCGGCAACGTCGTGTTCTATGGCACTATGGAAGGCTGGTTCAAGGCGGTCAGCGCCAGGACCGGCGAACTGCTGTGGCAGTTCAAGACGTCGTCCGGCATCATCGGCCAGCCGATCACCTATCGCGGCCCGGACGGGCACCAATATGTCGCGATTCTTTCGGGCGTCGGCGGCTGGGCCGGCGCGATCGTATCCAGCGATCTCGATCCGCGCGACGCCACCGCCGCGCTCGGCTTCGTCAACGTCATGAAGGATCTGAAGGATGTAACCACGCCGGGAGGTACGCTGTATGTGTTCCGGCTCCCTTGAGACGACCGGCCGAGTTGCGCGCGCACGGAGAAAATCTTCCCGGCGGTTTGGCGCCGCGGTCGGCGCACTGGCGCTCTCGCTCGTCGCCGCCGTTGCCGATGCGCGCGAATTGAGGATCTGCGCCGATCCCAACAACATGCCGTTCTCCAATGCCGCCAGGCAGGGCTTTGAAAACAAGATCGCCGAACTCGTCGCGACGGAGCTTGGCGCAACGGTTTCCTACACATGGTGGGCACAGCGCCGTGGCTTCGTCCGCAACACGCTGAAGGCCGGCCTGTGCGATCTTGTGCCCGGCACGCCCGCCAATCTCGAGATGCTGCGCACCACCGCGCCCTACTACCGGTCTTCCTATGTCTTCGTGACACGCAGGGATGCGCCGGAAATCGCGTCCTTCAACGATCCTCGCCTGCGCGATCTGCACATCGGCGTCCAGCTGATCGGCGACGACGGCGCCAACTCGCCACCCGTCCTGGCGCTTGGCAGTCGCGGCATCGTCGGCCATCTCGTCGGTTTCCCCGTCTATGGCGACTATTCGGCGCCGAACCCGCCAGCGCGCATCATTGAGGCGGTCGCGAATGGCGACATCGATATGGCCGTCGTCTGGGGGCCGTTGGCCGGCTACTTCGGTGCCAGGCAAAAAGTACCGTTGCGGATTACGCCGGTTGCGCCGCGCATGGACGGTCCGCTGCTGCCGATGATCTACGACATCTCGATGGGCGTGCGCCACGACGACGATGCGCTGCGCAGCGAGGTAGACGCAGCGCTCGCCAAACACCGCGCCGAGATCGATGCAACCCTGGCGGCATATGACGTGCCTCGCCTCGACGTCGCCGGGGCGGCAGCGCGATGAACCGCGGCCTTCCATGCGTGCTGTCGGCGATGCTCGTTCTTGCCGCTTGCCAGCGTGAGGAACGCGACACGCGTCCACAGTCGGCGCTCGGCTCGGGCGATCAACCGGCAGCCGTCACGGCCCTCGAGCCGGGCGGCCAGCGGCCAACCTCGTCCAACAACAAGGCCGGAGTGTTCGAGGCCAACGCCTTCCACCTCAGCGAGGGCAAGCGTCTGTTCAACTGGTTCAACTGTTCCGGCTGCCATGCCAACGGCGGTGGCGGCATGGGCCCGGCGCTCATGGACCAGAAGTGGCTCTATGGCAGCTCGATCGAAAGCATCCACGCCACGATCGGGGACGGTCGGCCAAACGGCATGCCGAGCTTCCGCGACAAGATCCCGGACGACCAGATCTGGGAGCTTGCTGCCTTCGTCCGGGCACTGAGCGGCAACGCACCGTCCTCCGCCGCGCCGGGCCGCGACGACGACATGATGCCCCATCCATCCGAGAATCGCCTGCCGGACGCCGCGACGCTGGGGAAGTCGCCGTGAGCCGCGGTGTCTGGACGGTGTGCGGGTGCACGGCCTGCATCCTGCTCCTTGCAGGATGCAGCGGCTGGCAATCCGCGCTCGACCCAAAGGGCCCGGCCGCGGGCGAACTCGCATGGCTGATCTGGTTGTTCACCGCGCTGTGCACGGTGGTCTGGCTTCTGGTGATGGCCGTGCTGATCGTGCCATTGGCCCGGCGCGCGGCGCCGCTCGGCGACCCGCTTGTCCTCGACGCTGCGGCCGAGCGCAGCAAGATGCGAATTGTCGTCGCCGCACTCGCCGCTACCGCCCTGATCCTGGTCGGCCTGACGCTGCTGAGCTACTTCGCTAACGGGACGCTCGCCGCCATCGGCTCGGATGCGGCGCTGACGATCCGGGTGACCGGGCATCAATGGTGGTGGGAGGTGCGCTACGAAAACGACCAGCCGAACCGCATCCTGACGACCGCCAATGAAATCCACATCCCGGCGGGCGAGCCGGTGCGGCTTGTGGTGACCTCGACCGACGTTATCCATTCCTTCTGGGTGCCGAACCTCTCGGGCAAGTTGGACGTCATTCCAGGCCACGAGAACGTTCTCGATCTGAAGGCGGACAAGCCCGGCGTCTATCGCGGGCAATGCGCCGAGTTCTGCGGCGCGCAGCATGCCAATATGAGCACCTTCATCATCGCCGAACCTCGGCCCGTCTTCGATGCCTGGCTGAACGATCAGCTGCGGCCGGCAGCCGCCCCCGTGTCGGCCGAGGCCAAAACCGGCCACGACCTGTTCCTCAAACGGCCATGCGTGATGTGCCACAAGATCGGCGGCACCATCGCCGGCGGCACGGTCGCCCCAAACCTCACCCATATCGCAAGCCGGCAAACGCTCGCTGCCGGCACGCTGACAATGAGCCGCGGCAATCTCGCAGCCTGGATAGCCAATCCGCAGGGGATCAAGCCAGGCGCCCACATGCCGGTGGTGCGACTGGACGGGGACGAACTGAATGCGATCGTCGCCTATCTCGAGGGCCTGAAATGAGCAGCGCCGACGTGGCCCGTGAGCGTCGGCTCGCCGGCGAGCGAGCAGCGGCCGGCAAAGGAGACCTGGCCCCCGAGCGCGACGGTCCTCGCGATACCAGCCTCGACGACTCCAGCCTTGACCGCTGGCTGGCGCGGACATGGCAGACGGCGCCGGGCATCATCGGTGCGCTCTCGAGCGTCGACCACAAGATTGTCGCGCGGCGCTACCTGATCACCGCTTTCGCCTTCCTGTGCCTCGGTGGCCTCAGCGCCGTTGCCATGCGCATCCAACTGTCGGGGCCGGAGCGCGGGCTGATCGGGCCCGACCGCTACAACCAGCTGTTCACCATGCATGGCGTGACCATGATGTTCCTGTTTGCGGTGCCGATCGTCCAGGCGACCGGCATCTACCTCGTGCCGCTGATGGTCGGCACCCGCAACATCGCCTTTCCGCGCCTCAATGCATTCAGCTTCTGGATTTATCTCTCCGGTGGCCTCTTCGCCTGGGTCTCGTTTGCACTCGACATGGCGCCCGACGTCGGCTGGTTCTCCTACGTGCCGCTGTCCGGTCCTGAATTCGGGCCAGGCAAGCGTTCCGACGTGTGGGCGCAGATGATCACCTATACCGAAGTGTCATCGTTGGCGGTCGCGGTTGCCACCATCGTCACCGTGCTGAAGCAGCGTGCGCCGGGCATGTCGCTGGACAAGATTCCGCTCTATGTCTGGGCGATGCTGGTCACCTCCTTCGTCATCGTGTTCGCGATGCCGGCGGTCATGATCACGTCGACGTTCCTGATCCTCGACCGCCTGGTCGGCACCCATATCTTCAATCCCGCCGAGGGCGGCGACGTATTGCTGTTCCAGCACCTGTTCTGGTTCTTCGGCCACCCCGAAGTCTACATCATATTCCTGCCGGCTACCGGCATGGTGTCCTCGATCATCGCCGCTTTCGCCCGGCGTCCGGTTTTCGGCTATCTGGGCATGGTACTGGCCTTGATCGCGGTCGGCTTTCTGTCGTTCGGCCTGTGGGTTCACCACATGTTCGCAACCGGTCTGCCCAAGCTCGGCGCGAGCTTCTTCACCGCCTCGAGCATGCTGATCGCCATCCCGAACGGGCTGCAGATCTTCTGCTGGCTGGCGACATTGTGGGACGGACGCCCGATAATCAGAACGCCGCTGCTGTTCGTGTTCGGCTTCTTCTTCACGTTCGTCGCGGGCGGCCTGACTGGGGTGATGCTGGCGTCGGTGCCATTGGACCTGCAAGTGCACGACACCTATTTCGTGGTCGCGCATTTCCATTACGTGCTGATCGGCGGGTCGGTGTTCCCGCTGCTCGGCGCGACCTATTTCTGGTTCCCCAAGATCACCGGCCGGATGATGAGCGAACGTCTCGGACGCTGGCACTTCTGGCTTGCCTTCCTAGGCTTCAATGCGGCGTTCTTTCCGATGCACATTGTCGGCCTGTGGGGCATGCCGCGGCGGGTCTACACCTATCCGGTGGAACTCGGCTGGGGCAACATCAACCTGTTCATCACAGCCGGCGCGGTCATCCTGTTCCTAAGCTTCGTTCTGTTCACTATAAACCTGGTGTACAGCGCCTCGAGGGGCGCCCCGGCCGGGGACAATCCCTGGAATGCCGGCACGCTGGAATGGGCGACGAGATCTCCACCGCCGAGCTATAATTTCGCTCGGATCCCGGTGGTTACCCACGCCGAGCCGCTCTGGGCCGAACGTGACACGCTGCCTGTCGCGACCGGGCTTCGCGTCGACGCGCGCGAACTTGTCATTTCGACCGTGGCAGAGGCGCATCCAGATGTGCGCGAGAAATCGGCGACGCCGTCGATCTGGCCATTGTTCGCCGCGCTCACCGTCGGCGCCACCTTTCTCTATTCGATCTTCAGCCCGTGGGCGGTGGTCTGGGGAGCCGGACCGATCGCCATCACTTTGATCGCTTGGTTCTGGCCGAAAGGCGATCCGGAGGATGAGGAATGAAACAGCGTCCTGCCGCCGATCTTTCCAAACTCCCGACCTTCGGGATCGGACCGCGCAGCCCGACCTGGTGGGGCACTCTCGCCTTCATGGCGCTGGAAGGCACCGGCTTCGCGCTCGCCGCAGGCACCTATCTTTACCTCGCCTATCTGTCGCCCAAATGGCCATTGGGCGTGCCGCCGCCCAACCATTGGCCGGGCACCATCGTCACGCTGTTGCTGCTCGCCAGCGTGGTGCCCAATCACATACTGAACCGCTACGCCGAAGCCTGTGCCATGGTGCCCGTGCGCATCGGCCTGATCGTCATGTCGCTGCTCGGTATCGCACCGCTTGTCGTGCGGTGGTTCGAATTTCCGGCCCTCAACATTTATTGGGATACCAATGCGTACGGCTCGATGCTGTGGGTCCTGCTCGGCCTTCACACAACGCACCTGATTACCGACGTCGGCGACACGCTGGTGCTGACGGTCCTGATGTTAACGCGCCATGGCTATAGCGGCCGGCGTTTCGGGGACGTTGGCGACAACGTCTTCTACTGGGATTTCGTGGTCGCGACCTGGATCCCAATCTATCTGTTGATCTACTGGATGCCGAGGCTTGACTGAGATGCGTGCGCTTCGCTTGGGCACATCATGGGGCGGGCTGTTGTCCGGGCCTTTGGCTTGGGCGGTGTCGACGCAGCTGAATTATGCGTTCGTGGAGTGGCAGTGCGCCCACGGTATTCCCGTCATACCGGTCATTGCGCTGGTGCTGACAGTGCTGGCGTTGCTCGGCGGCGGGCTTTCGTGGCGGGCGCGACAGCAAGGTGGCGCCGCCTTTAAACCGGATCGTACGCGCGGCACCGAGCATTTCGTCGCCAAGATCGGCATTCTCAGCGCGGTGCTGTTTGCGCTGGTAATCGTCATGCAAGGCGCGGCTTCGCTCATTGTTGACGGCTGCCTACGATGAGCTTCGACGCGCTCTTCTCGACCTCGATCTGCTACGGTGCCGGCGCCCCGCAGGCCGGCTGGACGCTGGCGTTGCCGATCACGCTGCCGCTAACCATGGTCGCACTGCTTTACGCGGCAGGCGCCTTTCGGCTGTGGCGGCGGAGTGCCCGCAGCCGCCCGTTGCGGTTGCGGCAAGCCCTGCTGTTTGCGACCGGCTGGGCCATTTTGGCGGCAGCACTGGTCAGTCCGCTCCATGCATTGGGTGAGCGCGTTTTCACCGCCCACATGATCGAGCACGAGCTGTTGATGGCGGTGGCGGCACCCCTGCTGGTCGCCTCCCGTCCGGCGGCGGCGATGATGTGGGCATTGCCGACCAAGCTGCGGCTGGCATTTGGCGCAGCCGGGCAGGCGAAGGTGCTTCGAACCGTTTGGGCCGCCGTCAGCCGCCCTCTAGCCGCGACCTTCCTGCACGGCGTCGCGATTTGGGCGTGGCACGTTCCGGCGCTGTTCGAGGCGGCGCTTGCACAGGGTATCCTGCATTATGCGCAACATGCCAGCTTCTTTGGTACGGGGCTGCTGTTCTGGTGGGTGCTGCTGCCGCGTTCAGGCCGCGAACAAGCCTACGGCAGCGCAGTCATGCACCTCTTTTTCACCTCGCTGCACACCGGCCTGCTCGGGGTGCTGCTGCTGGTCTCGCCAAGGCTGTGGTACCCGGTAAACGCAGCCGGCGCGGAATTGTGGAGCCTTAGCCCGCTCGAGGACCAGCAGCTCGCCGGCTTGGTGATGTGGGTTCCGGCCGGCCTGATTTATGGCGGAGCCGCGTTGCTGCTGGCCGGTCTGTGGATTCGCTCAAGTGGACAGAGAAGATGGGAGGCGTCGCATGCGCTCCAGGCTGTCTAAGCTGGTCATTGGTGCCGGGACGGCAATTGCCGTGCTGGCCGCAGCTTGGGCGGCGCTGACGTTGTGGCCGGAGCGGCTCGTCAGGGTCGCGCATAAGACGGACAATGCCCCTGGCAGCATCGGCGTGCGCGCAACATCGCGCTTCACTCCGTCCGGACCCATCCTCGGCGCCGCGGCAATTGTCGTGCTTGTTGCAGCCCTGGCCGGGATCGCGTTGTACTTCGAGCAAAGCCGTCGAGTGGAGCAGAAGGCCGACAATGCAACCGGCGGTGTTGGCGCCCGCGCCATACCAATCATCATGGCCAATGGCTGTGCCGGATGCCACACGATCACCGGCGTGCCCGGCGCGCAGGGACTGGTCGGTCCACGCCTCGACGCCAGCTTGGCCACCCGGGTCTATATCGGCGGCGTATTGTCCAACAACCCGCGAAACATGGTCCGTTGGATACGCGCCGCAAGAGAGATCAATCCGCACACGGCAATGCCTTCGACCAGAATTTCCGAGCAGGAGGCGCGGGATATCGCGGCCTATCTCTATTCGCTGAAATGAAAGTCATCGCTCATCCCGGCAGCTGCACGCGGCCTGTCTTCACCAGTCGATCGCAGGCCGAGTGATCATCAGCCAGAAAATCCCGAGTACCGCAGCGAAGGCGGGGAAGCCGAAGGCGAACCACAGCCAGAAGAGCCGATGATAGCGCGGCGGCAACGGCGCGCTATCAGCGGCGGCTTGCGATGCCAGCTTGCGCAACTCCATTTGCATCCAGACGACCGGGAGCCAGAACATTCCGGTGAAGATATAGAGCGCGATCGAAAGTACGATCCAGCCCTCCGACAGCGAGTAGCCTGCCTGCCAGGCGAGCGCGGCTCCGGTCAAAGGCTGCGCGACCACGGCCGTCGCGGTGAAAAGGAAGTCGGCGACGACGACGATACGCGCCACCGCCGCAACCGTCGTGGCATTGCCGGTCCTGTGGGCGAGCAGCATGAAGAAAGCGATACCGGCGCCGGTACCAAGCAGCACGGATGCGCCGATGACATGCAGAAATTTCAGCAGGAAATAGAGCATCAACGCTCCTCCAGCACTGCCAAGGCCACAAAGTGCAGCACCAGGATCGGCAACACCTTGAGGAACGGCCCAAGCGGGTCGTTCCACAGATCGGGGCTCAGGAAGCTTCCGACGACCAGGTAGAAGAGCGAGAGCGCGATGCCGCCATAGAGGCCTTTTCGCGTCGCTGGCCGCCAGGCTAGGAGCGCGCCGACGGCGATGTCGGCAAGGGCACCGGCTATCACGGTCGGCGCCGACAAGATGCCAGCCCCCGTGCTTTGCATCAGCTCGATGCCACCGTTATAGCCGGTGGTCAACGACACAATACCCGTCACGATCCAGAAGAAGGGCAGGACGACGAAGATCGCAGGCTTGATGAAATACAGCCGGGCAAACCATTTTTCCTGCACCGTTGCCGGATTGAGCGCGAGGAAGCCCGCCAGGGTTTGCGGGCGTATGCCGGTCGCTGCGGTCCAGTCCGAGGGATCTCCAACCGCTCCTCGGGCGATCTCTCTGGCCGCGTTGGTGCGCATCGGTGGACGCCAGCCGAACATCGCGGCAAGGTCGCCGAGGCGGTAGAGAAGCCTTGCAACAGCCGCCGGCAAGACAAACCTGGCTGCAGAAGCCCAGCCGAGCCATCGGCGATAGCTGCCGACGACCTCGTCCATGCTCAGCTGTTCGGGACCGACAAGTTCCAACACGACGCGAGACGGACTGTCGGGATCGAGAAGGAAGACGACTGTTGAGACCACATCGTCGAGTAGTACCACCTGGAGCCGGCCGGTGCCGGGCATGGACGGCAGCACCGGCAGCGAGGCGAGACCCCTAAACAATGCGCTGGCCCCAAACACCGGCCGGCCGAGCACCACGGACGGGCGCAGGATCACCCAATCCAGATCAAGCGCCATAAGCGCTTGGTCGCCGGCCAGTTTCGTCGCCGAGAATGCCGAAGGCTGCGCCCGATCGACGCCTATCGCCGAGAAGTGGATTACCCGGGCAACCCCTGCCCGCGCACAGGCGAGGAAGAGTGCTGCCGCCGCATCGCGATGGACTTCGCGCGTCTTTTCGCGAGGGCTGTCCTGCAGGACGCCGGCACAATTCACGACGGCGTCGACACCCCTGAGATGCGGTAGCCAGTCTTCGGGCTGCAGCGCCACCGCCATGTCCAGCACCAGCAACTGATAATTGCCGGCCCGGTTTGCGCCGGGGTTGCGGACCAATCCGATCACCTCATGCCCTTCGGAAAGAAGGCGTGCGACGACCGAGGCACCGATCAGGCCGGTGGCGCCGGTAACCAGGACTTTCACTGGACCCCATTCTCCGACGGCGGGAAAGTATCGTTCATTCCGGTTTATCGCCCTCGATACTCCCCTTCATACCGGAAAGTTCTTCTGTCGTGCATAACAACCGCGGCCGCGCCGGGTCGGAGATGTCGAGCTTGTCCCAGGGAATGCGGTACACGCTGTCGCGACTGCGCAATCGAAAGGCGTCGAGGACCGAAATGCCGATGGCCGAAGCGGACAGACGCTCGAAGGCCGCGTAGATGCCGACATGGTACTCGGTAACCACCAGGTCGTCGCCATCCGGTTCGGCGCGTATCTCCTCGATACGGCCGATGCTTTTGCCGTGCGAAAGCACATTCCTGCCAGCCAATTGCTCAAGATTGACGGTGGCCATCATCCAGCTCCCGGAATACGCCCAATGACATGATCGCGCAGCCAGTCCTGCCAGTCGAAAATCGCCGTTTCGCGGACGTCGATATCGAACTCGATGTTGACGCCGATGTCGCGCACCTTGTTCCAGGCGATGCGGTGCGGCTCGGCATGGCGCTTGCCGCCGAGCCTTGCCGCAACCCGCGCCATCCAGCGCCCGGGTCGCTCGCCAAGCCGACGCCCCAGCGTGATCGAGCCGAGCTCGACCGCAACGATTTTAGGCGGCTCGCCTGGCCTGAGCTCGGCCACCAGCCCGTCGACCTTGCCGATCTTGACCTGCTCGCGGTCGACTACTTGCTTGTCCAGGATGTCGCGCAGCAACTTCATCACGTGCCTCCGAATATCTGCAAAGGAATGGTCACGATCGCGAGCACGAAACCGAGCGCGATGATGAAGATGACCGCGGCATTCGCTATCATGCCATTGCGGTGCTCGCCGACATAACGCTCGTCATTCAGCAGGAAGAGGAACGGCACCACGGTCAGCGGCAGGCTGGCGGCCGTCAGCGCCATGGAAAAGATGGTGAGCTTCAGCGGATCGAGGCCCAGTGCGATCGGAATGGCGGCGAGAACCAACAAGATCGTATAGACGGTGCTGAAACCCGGGTCGTCGCGCGGTTTCAGGTTCTCGCCCCAAGTCCAGCCGAAACCCTGCGCCACAAGGTAGGCTTGCTGCAGGCCGATTTCGAGCGCGGCACCGAAGCAGGCAATGCCTAGTGAAGCAACGAACAGGACAAATCCCCAGAAACCGAAGATCGGAATCAGCATCAGTGGCAGTTGGTGGTAGTCATCGACCTGCTCTATGCCGTGCGCGGCCAGCACGAGCGCCGCCACAATCAGCACACCGATAGCGATTGTGCCGCCAAAACTCATGCCCAGGCCGGCAATGGCCCGATTGGCTCCGAGATAGCTCTTGTCCCACTCGTCCTCGATCGCTCCCGACGAATAGAACATGAACAGATAGGGCGAGATCGACGCACCAAGAATGCTGACCGCCATGAACCAGTAGTTGGCCGCGTCGTGATCCGGCAGTGTGGGCACGGCCCCGGCCGCGACCTGCTCCCAATCGGGCTTCAGCATGACTGCGCCAACCACGAAGCACAGCGTGACCAGCCCGAGGATCGCGACGCCTTTTTCGATGAATCCGAACGTGCCTTTCCAAAGGAACAGCCATGCCAGAAAAGCGACCGGCAGCGCCCACCACTGAAAGCCGATGCCGGTGGCGAGCTCGAGCGCAATGGCAACACCGCCGATTTCGGCTGCCATGACCAGGAAGTTGACCAGCAAGGTCGCAAGCAACGGCCACAGAAAGGCGTTGAAGCCAAACCGTTCCCGGATCCCGTCGGCGATGGTGTGATGGCTAACTGCGGCGAAGCGTCCGGCCATTTCGACCAGGAAGATGATGCAGAACGTGCCCAGGACGACGGCCCATATCAGCTGAAACCTGAACGCCGCGCCGGCCTGAGCGGCGGTCGCCACTGATCCGACCTCAAGAAAGCCGCCAACGCTGGTGACGACGCCGAGCGATATTTCGAGCAGCTTCTTCATGATTTCGGCGCGAAATATTTCGCGTAGGACGTGCTCAGATCGGCGGCGGCGGCCCGCAGATCCTGCTGCGCGTGTTCCACTTCCGAGCGGTTGCCGTTCTGCACGGCCGTCGCCGCGCGAATTACCGCTGCCGAAAGCCGTCCAACCGCCATCGTCAGACCGGCTTGCCCGCTGGGCTCAGGCGACTTGGCGGACTGGATTTGCGCACCGGCATCGGCGAGCGCCTTGCCGGCCGATTGCAAAGTGCGCGACGTGTATTCCGACGGGGCTCCCCCAGCGATCCAGCTCTCCAGGACCAGCGATGCAGTCTGTGTGGCGGAAGCCGCGGTTTTCGACTGCTGCTCGACCTGGTCGGAAGGCGAGCATGCCGTCAATACAAATATTATCAGCAGCAAGCACGGGCGGTCTGGTCGAAGACCGACGGCTGTAACGGCATTTACAATACGTGCTTGTAGCGTTGCTGCCACACGATTGTTCTCCCCGCACCAAGCGACTTCGGCGCGAAGTTTGATCTAGAGCGCTGGGTGATCAGGTCAACTGAACCGCGATGAACGGCGCTGGCACCGCGGAACAAACCAGCGATCGCCGGATTAGGGGCTGAGGAGGCAAAGGCCATGGATAGGGAAGAGCGTATCAGGCAGCGAGCCCATGAGATCTGGGAGCGCGAAGGCCGTCCGCAAGGACGCGAGCGCGAGCACTGGGATCAGGCCGTGCAGGAGATCGAAGCTGAGGGTTCCGAGGCCGAACGCGGCCCGGTCGTGCCCGATCCAACGGTCGAGGCCGGCTCCGATCCGGAGGCACGCGGCAGCAAGCGGCGGCGAGGGACATGAGGCCGATGCCTCGTTTCGTCGCCTGGATCGTGGTCGTACTGGTCGTGCTGTTCGCCGCCTGGCTGATGATCGGGCGCGACAGAACCGGCGGCGGAGGTCAGCCCACGCCGCACGCAATTGATCAAAATGGATAGGAGCCGACATGACGGGAACCGATACTCATCCTGAACAAGACCCGGCGGAAGGATCGCGATCGGTAGTGGAAAATCAGCTCCGCAAGGAGCAAGGCGGCGAGGGTCAAGATCGCAAAGCCGAGCCAGCTTCCGACAAATCCGGCAGCAAGACCAAGACGCCTTCGGAAGCGCGCAAGAAAGGCTCAGGCTTGGATTGAGCCGGCCGAAAGCAGGCTCACACTGCCGTTTGCCGCGAAATAATAGGGATAGCGCTCCTGGACGATTTCGAGCACCTCGAAGATGCGGCGAAGATGCGTTCGCATCGCCTCTTCCGCCGCAAACGCGTCGGCCTGCTCAAGCGCATCGACAATCCGCCGATGCTGGCCGAGGACCACCGACATGCTGTCGAGGCGCGGAAAAGACAGGAAGCGGAAGCGGTCCATGTGCAGCTTCGCCGCGCTGATGTCGGCCCAGATTCCGGGAAACCCGGCATGACTGGCGATATGCTGGTGGAACAGCTCGTCCGACTTGAAGAAGCGCCTGTCGTCCGCGATGGAGGCGAACGTCTCCTGGACGGCCAGTTCGCCTTTTAGCACGGCAAGCAGGTCAGCACGGCGCGGGCTCTCGACCGCGCGCTTGATCAGGCCGACTTCGAGCGCTTCGCGCAGGAACTGCGATTTCTCGAGATCGGCAATCCGGAGCGGCGCCACCATGCTGCCGCGCTGCGGATAAATGTCGATCAAGCCAAGACCGGCCAGCCGGGCGAGCGCCTCCCTGACCGGCGTGCGGCTCACGCCGAGGGCTTCCGACATCGCCTTTTCAGAAATCAGCTCGTGCGGCTTCAGGCGGAAGGTCAGGATCTGGTCGAGCAGAACCTCGAACGTCCTCGCCGCGACCGATACGCCGGGGCCGGTTTCGCCCAACCGCCCCTCGGTGATGGTCCGCATTCCCAAAAGCCCTGCCATCGGCGACCCCTTATTGGCTCTGCAGCTTCAAGCCGTTCATGAAATGCCTGCGCAAGCAGCAGCGCCGACGTTATTCCTTGCGCGGAGAACCGCCGATGCGCGCCAGCAGGCCGCCATCGACGCGTACGACCTCGCCGGTGACGAAGGAGGCATCGTCGGACAGCAGGAAGGCGACGACTGCGGCAATCTCTTGCGGCCGGGCGGTACGGCCGAGCGGATGCATATTGTCGAGGATGCGCAGGATCTCGTCGGGCTTATCGTTGAGTTTCACCGCATCCCGCAGCATCGGCGTGTCGACCGCACCCGGAGCGACGGCATTGACGCGCACGCCGAGCGGCGCATAGTCGACGGCCATCGATTTGACCAGGCCGATCAGGCCGTGCTTGGCCGTGCTGTAGGCCAGAACCCCTTCCTGGCTGGCCAGACCCTGCACCGAGCTCATATGGACGATGGCGCCGCGGCTTTGCCGCAGCAGCGGCATCGCCGCGCGGGAGAGCAGGTAGGCAGCCTTGAGGTTGACGTTCATCACCTCGTCCCAAAGCGCCTCGTCCGTGGTCTCCACCGTTCCGTAACGCTGGATGCCGGCATTGTGGGAGAGCATGTCGAGCCCGCCGAACGCGGACCGGGCAAGCTCGACGGCGCGGCCACAGGCCTCAGTGTCGGCGGTCGAGCCAAGCACGGTGTGCACGGTCACGCCGCGCGCCGAAAGCTGCGCCGCTACCTCATCCAACTGATCGCCCGCCCGGTCGAACAGGATCAGGTCGACGCCTTGCTCGGCCAGTCTTTCGGCGACAGCACGGCCAATGCCCATGGCCGCCCCGGTGACCAGTGCGCGTTTTTTGAACTCAGCCATTTATCCTCCCTCGAACAGTTGCGCAGCGACTGCCATGGTAGTCGACGGGCGCCACTTGACGTGCTCTTTCCACCGAGCCGGCCCAAGCGTGTTCGGCATCATGTCGATCCTTGCATGAAAGCCAGCGTTTCCGCGCGCGTCGGTGCGCCAAGACGTCCGCCAAAGCGCAGGCATTTCAGGGCGGCGGCGGCGCTGGCCACTGCTATCGCCCGCTCTTCGTCCCAACCTTCGGCCAGGCCGAGAGCGAAGGTGCCGTGGAACACGTCGCCTGCCGCCAGAGTGTCGACGGCTTCGACCCGCGGCGACGGCAGATGACGGACGTCATTGCTGCCCGAGTAGCGGAACACGGTGCCGTTCGCCCCATCGGTGACCGCCACGAAGGCGCCGGTCCGTTCGCCGAGAATGGCGACGGCAGAACCGGCGGATATCTCCGGACCGCAAAGGATGCGTGCCGCCGGCAGCGAAGCAACGACATGCGAGGCGAGCGGCAGCAGCCGGTCGAGCACCGGTCGCGACGCGACATCGGCGTCAAGGATCGCCGGGATGCCGCACTCGCGAGCCTTCGCCAGCGCCAGGGCCGCGGCTCCGGGCCAGCGGACATCAACCAGCACGGCGTCGAAGCGGGAAAAATCCGCGGGCGGAAGACGGTCAGGATCGGCTTGCGTGACTGCATCGTAGAAGGGCACAATCATACGCTCGCCGGCGGCATCGACCAGGATGGTGGCAATGGCCGAGCGGCCACCTTCAACCCTGCGCACCAGCGAACAGTCGACCCGCTCCGCCTCCATCTGGCCGATGACATCGCGGCCGACAGCATCGTCGCCGACGCTTGCCCATAGCCAGACCTGCCCGCCCTGGCGGCTGGCCGACGCGGCCGCGCTTGCTGCCATGCCGGCCGCGATCTGCACGGCCTCGCTTGGCAGGAACTTGCCGGCGCCGGAGGGCAGGACATCGAGGCGCAAGATCGTGTCGTAGGTGAGCGCGCCGACGCAGAGCAGGCGGGGCGCCGTCATTGCAGCCGGTAGCCGCGCTGATGGGCAATCGCCGTCATCACGCCTCTCAATTCGGCAAGGCCGCGAAGACGGCCGATCACGGGGTAGCCGGGATGGGTGTGCCGCGCGGCGTCATCGATCAGCTCGTGGCCATGATCCGGGCGAAAGGGCAGCAGCGCCGCCGGTTCCCCGGCGTCGCGGCGGCGTTGCTGCTCGTCGAGCAAGATCGAAACCACCGACACCATGTCCACATCGCCGCTCAGATGCTCGGATTCCATGAACGAGCCGTCCGGGTCCTTGCTGACGTTGCGCAGATGCACGAAGTTGATCTTGTGCGCAAAGCGGCTGGCGATGGCGGGCACGTCATTGGCCGGGTTGGCGCCCAGCGACCCCGTGCACAAGGTAAGGCCGCTATGGGCCGATGGCACTGCGTCCAGGATAAAGGCGATGTCGTCCGCGTTCTTGACGATCCGGCACAGGCCGACGAGATCGCGCGGCGGATCGTCCGGGTGGATCGCCAACGTGACGCCCGCCTCTTCGGCCGCCGGCAGCACGTTTTCGAGAAAACGGACGACGTTCTCGCGCAGCCGGTCGTGCGACAGGCCCGATTGCTCGGCCACCACTTCGCGCAATTCCGCTATGTTATAGCGCTTGAAGGCGCCCGGCAGGCCGGCCATGATGTTGGCAAGCAGACGCTCTTTTGACGCATCCGGCGTCGCCTCGAACCATTCGCTTGCCCGCTGGAGAACATCGGACGCATAGTCGCGCTCAGATCCCTTGCGCTGCAGCATGTAGCAATCGAACGCGGCAAGCTCGTGCATGTTCATGCGGAGCGCCCGTCCGCCGCCCGGCAGCGGCGCAGCCAGGTCGGTCCGGGTCCAGTCGAGGATCAGCATGAAGTTATAGCAGACCGTGCGCACACCGCAGGCGCCGAGATTGCGTAAGGTCTGCCCGAAATTGTCGTAGAGCCGGTCGAGATCGCCGCGGCCGAGCTTGATGTCCTCGTGCACGGGCACACTCTCGACGACGCTCCATTTGAGGCCCATCGCCGGATCCGCCTCGATAAGCGCCTGGCGCTGCCTGATAGCGTGGATCGGCCAGACTTCGCCGTAAGGGATGTCGTGCAGTGCCGTCACGATACCGGTCGCGCCGGCCTGCCTGGCATGGGCAAGCGTTGCTGCGTCGCTCGGCCCAAACCATCGCCACGTCTGCTCCATTCGACCTCCAGCGACGGAATTTTCGATGAGCCCCCGGTGTATTGGATGCTACCATGGCAGTCAATTGCCGCAGTCCAGTGCCTGTGTCCGCGTTCGGGCGGCCGCCCCATGAGAGATTACAACGATACGTGGCGTTCAGATTGAACGGCTATCCAAGGTCCGAGTTTCGGCTGGCCCAAATCGCGCCGCGTTCGAACATCGTGCGCATTTGCGGCACGGCGAACTCGTCGGCGGTGTGCCCGAGCGCGCTGTAGAAGACGCGGCCCTTGCCGTAGCGGCGCTTCCAGACAACCGGCATGACGACGCCGGCGATGAAATCGAGATGCTCGCCGGTGAAAGTAGTCGTCGCCAGCACCTCGTTGGTCGGATCGACATGCATGTAATACTGCTCTGAACGGTAGGCGAAGTCGTCGATGCCCTGCATGACCGGATCGCCTGGCCTGGTGATGTCGACGTGATAGTCGATGATGTTGCCGGGATGGGCGACCCACTGGCCGCCGGTCATGAACTGGTATTCCGGCTCGTTGCGGAAGCTGTCGCACATCGTGCCGTGAAAGCCCGCAAGGCCGGTGCCGGCCCCGACGGCGCTGGTCAGGTTTTGCAGCTCCGGCTTTTCGATCGTCGACATGGTGATCACCGGGACAATGAGATCGAGCATGCCCAGCTGCGGATCGGCAAGCGCCGAAGTCCCCTGCTCCAGCTGCACGTCGAAGCCGTTGCCGGCCAGCATCTCCTTGACGATTTCGGCGCTCCGGGCCGGGGTGTGACCTTCCCAGCCGCCCCAGAAAATCAGTGCCGTCTTGCTCATCGCATTATTCCCTATTCCAGAATTCCGAAAGGCAGGTCGGCCTGCATCGGCGCCGGCCGGGCGCAGCCATATCTCAGGTCGATACGCTGGCCTATCTCTGCTGAAGAGATGATCGATTCCATGATTTCCAGGACATGGAGGGAAAGATCGAGGCTGGCGCGGTGTTGCCTGCCCGAGACGACCGCCTGCGCCATGTCGGCAAGGCCGAGGCCCCGGTAATTGCCGTCGCCATACGAATGGATCTGATCGGCCACCGTCCAGTCGCCCTTGCGCTGGCTGGTCCTGATGTCGCCCTGAAACTGGTTGGGATCGGAGACGATCATCGAGCCCTTGGTTCCGTAAAGTTCGATGTGATTGTGTTCATGCTTCCAGACGTCGAAGCTGGTGGTGATCGAGACCGCGGCGCCATTCTCGAATGCGAGCAGGCCGGAAATATGGGTCGGCACCTCGACCCGGATGGTTTCGCCCTGGCGCGGTCCAGAACCGATGGTGCGGGTGGCGTAGGAAGACTTCGCCTGCCCGGTCACGGATTTTACCGGACCCAGGAGATTGACCAGGCAGGTCAGATAGTACGGTCCCATGTCGAGCATTGGCCCACCGCCGGGCTGATAGTAGAAATCCGGATTGGGATGCCAGAGCTCGTGGCCGGGCACCTGCATGAAGGCAGAGCCGGCGACAATGGTCCCAGCCGTATCCTCATCGACCAGCCGCCGCGCCGTCTGGTGGGAGCCGCCAAGAAAGGTGTCGGGTGCGCAGCCGACGCGCACGCCCTGTTCGCGCGCCGCCGCGACCAGCCGCTCGGCGTCGCTGAGCGTCGTTGCCAGCGGCTTCTCGGAATAGACGTGCTTGCCTTGCCCGACAGCCTGCAGGCCGACCGGCACATGATGCTGCGGCGTCGTCAGATTGAGCACGATCTCGACGCGCGGATCGGCCAACAGCGCGTCGACCGGCATGGCAGCCAGGCCGTAGGCCGCTGCCTTCGCCTCGGCTGCCGCCCGGTTGATGTCGGCGACGCCGACAATGTCGAGCACCGGGAATTGTGGCGATGCCTTCAGATAGGCATCCGAAATGTTGCCGCAGCCGATAATGCCGACACCGATCCTCCGCATGGGCTTCTCCTCAAAAGGCGGCATTGATGAAACAGCAGAACTCGTTTGTCACCCCCCTTTCGGCCAGACGACGTTATCCCGTGACAAGGATATACCTCGAGAGCCTCAGAACCGCCGCCCGATCACAATCGCGCGCCTATGCGCGAGCCGCTTGCTTTCGAGGTCGAACGGCCGGTACTCAGCAACATTGCTTCATGTAGCTTGCTCGACATTTTTGATGCCGGCTTTAGAAGGACGCAAATGATCCGCCCACAAGGAACCATCGCACCGATCCTGACGCCGTTCGAAAACGACGGCCGGATCGCCCGCGATCTCTGGATATCCCACGCCAAATGGGTGCTGGATCAGGGAGCGCATTTCCTGTCGCCGTTCGGTACCACGGGCGAGGCCTTGTCCGTCTCGTTGCGCGAGCGCATGCAAGCGCTGGAGTGGCTGGTCGAGGCCGGCATTTCGCCAAGCCATCTGATGCCCGGCACCGGTGTCACAGCACTTGCCGAGACCGTCGAGCTGACGGCGCATGCCGTCGGGCTCGGCTGTGCCGGGGTGATGGTGCTGCCGTCGTTCTTCTATACGGCCGCCGGCGACAACGGACAGGCCCGCTACTATGGCGAGCTGATCGAACGGGTGGCGAACCCGGCGATGAGGATGATCCTCTACCACATCCCGCAGAATTCCGGCGTACCGGTGAGCCCGCCGCTGACCGCCCGCTTGAGCCAAGCGTTTCCGGATGTCGTGGTGGCTTACAAGGACAGCGCCGGCGATTGGAACAACACCGCGGCGGTCATTGCGGCAGCCCCAAGGGTCGCGGTGTTCCCGAGCTCGGAAGCACAGCTGACGAAAGGCCTCGCCAACGGTGCTGCGGGATGCATCTCGGCGACGGTCAATCTAAATGCCGCAGCGATCCGGGCCCTCTACGACGCAGCACTGGCGGGAGAGGACATTACTGACGCGGATGCCGCCATCAAGGCGTTCCGCAAAATCATCCAGGACGCCGGCCTCATCTCCGCGATGAAGGCAGTGCTGGCGGTACGGGCCGGCGACAGACGCTGGCTGAACCTGCGCGCGCCGCATGAGAACGCGACGCAAGCCACCGGCGAAGCTTTGCTCGCCGCTCTCGGCCCGCTAGCCGACCATATCGGCCGGAGCTGACTATCGGGCCGTGTTCAGGGCGGCAGCAGCGCGTATCAGCGCCTTGAACGCATTCTCATCTATGTCTTCGCCCTCACGGATATCGATGGCGCGCCTGGTGTTGCCTTCGAGACTGGAGTTGAACAGGCCTGAAGGATCCGGCAGGGAGGCGCCCTTTGCGAAGGTCACCTTCACGACGTTGTTGTAGGTCTCGCCGGTGCAGATTATTCCGGCGTGCGACCACACCGGAACGCCTCGCCACTTCCACTCCTCGACCACTTCCGGGTCAGCCTGCTTGACGAGAGCGCGGACATGGGAAAGCGTCTTGCCTCGCCAATCGCCCAGCTCACTGATCCTCGCATCTATCAGCTGAGAGGGGGAGCTCTCTGCATTTCCTTCCATAGAGCCACTCTTCATCACCATTGTCGCTTTCCCTAGGGTTGTTGCCGCTCGCCCGTCACATGAATACCGCTAGTCGGCACCGGGTTTGCGGGAATGACTGGCATTCCACTCACATTCGCTCGCCAGGCAACTGGCTGGCTTGCTTTACCCAGTCGGTGAGTTGAGCTTCGTCGAGCTGGTCGTCCTCGCGGATGTCGAGGTAGCGCACGTCCTTGTGCTTGGACTCGCCTGGAGGGAAAGGATGCAGCGACGTGCCGCGGAAGAAAGCCAGCTTGATGTACTTTGTGAAGCAATGGAAGTTGAGGAACCAGCCTTGACCCTCTACGCCATAGAAGGGCGAGTTCCATTTGACGGCCTTGCGCAGGTTGGGAACGTTGCGCTCGATGAGTGCGTCGAGGCGGCGGCCGACGTCGCGTTTCCAGCCCGGCATGGCCGCGATGTAGGCCTGCACAGGAGCGTCACCATCACCCTTCGGGATCTGCGGGTTGCCGCCTGCGAGGAGGACCGGCTTGGCGGCTGCAGGCTTGGCGGCGGGCTTCTTCGCGACCGCCGCTGACTTGATGGACGTCTTGTTGGCCATGCGTTCACTCCAATGCGCCGGTGCCCCCTGCGTTGCGCCACTTGGGAGCGTAAGGCAGCACGAACATGTACAGTCCGGTAAGCAGGAGCAAGCCGAGTGGAAACAGCGGCAAGAGGTATACCCAGTAGGCGGGTTCCTTGCCTGCTCCCAGGCTGATGAAGATGGCGGCGACGACCGCCGCAAAGATGATCGACAGCCAGCGGTGGATCTGCCGAACCCATTTGTTCCAATCCATTGAGACCTCCTCTGAAGACGAACCGAAGCGGATCGGGCGGCCCGTTTGGCGACTCCCGCCGGGCAGCCACGCCACTGAACGCATGCTTTACCAGCGCGCCAGTTGGGTGATTTGAACGAGATTGCCGCAGTTGTCGTTCAGCTGGGCGATGGTCGAGCCGGTTACTTCGGTCGGCGGCATCGTGAACTCGGCGCCGCGCGCTTTTATGCGCTCGTAGTCGCCCTTGACGTTATCGGTGAAGAACATGACCGCGGGCTGGCCCTGCTGGAAAATGGCTTGCTGGTAGGCCTTGGCCGCCGGGTTGTCATTGAGCGCGAGTTGCAGCTCGGCACCGTCCGGCTCGTCGGGTGATGCGACGGTCAGCCAGCGAAACGGCCCATTGCTGAAATCGGCCTTCTTGGTAAAGCCGAGCGTTTCGGTGTAAAAGCCCAGTGCCTTTTCCTGGTCGTCCACGTATACTTTGGCCAACTTGATCTTCATTGGCTTGCCTCCATTATCGCCTCGTGATGTCGCTCTGTAACAGAGCCCTTGCTTGGATAGCCCAGCGGATCTCAGTCCGTCCGCGCCAGAACCTGCTCCAGATCGTCAAAGAACCTCGGCCAGCCGACTTTGGCACCCCGGAAGTAAGGCTGCTGATCCGGCCGGAAGCCCGACTGTTCCATGCGCAAGCGGGCTCCGGTGCTCGTGGGGGTGAGGGTCCAGGAGACGACACTCTTGAGATCCTTGGTATCCCACGTGTAAGTCAGTGTTCTGTTCGGCTCGACCGTCTGCACCTGACACTCGACAGAGCCCCAGTCTGCGTGAAGATTGAAGCGGTGGTTCGCGACAGGTTTGAAGTCATTTTTCATGAGCCACTCCTCGATCAAGTGTGGTTGCGTGAGCGCGCGCCAGATCTTCTCGGGCGGATAAGCGATTTCCCGTTCAACAATGACGGAGAGTGTTTCGGTCGACGTTCGGTTCACTGGTCCATCCTTTTGAGCAGGTCTTCGAGGTCGTCGAACCGGCTCTGCCAGAACCCGGTCATCTGGCTTGTCCAGTCAATCAGGGGGGCAAGCGCAGCAAGCTGCGCGCTATAATGGGTCTGTCGCCCTGCATGGCGGTCGCGCACGAGCCCGGCCTGCCTCAAAACGCCGAGATGTTTTGACACGGCCGGTTGCGAGATCCCGGCCTGAGCCGTCAGAGCCCCGACCGTCTGCTCTCCTTCGCGACACAGCCGCTCAAAAATAGCGCGCCGAGTCGGATCGGCAAGCGTTCTGAAGAGTACATCGTGAGCCTTTGGCATTGGGATCGATAACCCTTCGGCTATTGATCGATGTATAACCACCGGGATATGTGTGAGTCAAGCGGGAAGCGGCACAATTCTCGTTGCAGGAGCGATCACCTGCTTCGCTCACACAGCGGTCTGCTTCAAGAAGTGGAACGAGCGCCGCGACGGTCGCTGACCTGGGGGCAGCCTGGTGTGCCAAAGTACTCTGCGCTGGAATCGTCAAGTGTGATGCGCTATATGACTATCTACATGGTCAGGAGCGTGACATGGACGCGGTCAATCTGGCGGACGCCAAGGCACATCTGAGTGAGCTCGTCGACCGGGTTGAAGCTGGAGACTCGATCGACATAACCCGGCGTGGCAAGCCGGTCGCCAGGCTCACGGCCGTGGCCCGCCCTCGCAAACGGATCGACGCCGTCCTGCTCCAATCCCTGACCGCAACCATGCCTCTGCAGGCTCAGGCTGCCACCGATCTGGTGCGATCGATGCGAGATGGCGATCGCTATTGACGTCCTATCTCGATACTTCGCTGATCATCGCGGCGCTATCCAACGAAGCCATGACCGCGCGCGTTCAGGGCTGGCTGGCGGAGCAGGACCCTGCGCAACTTGTGATCAGCGACTGGACCATCACCGAGATGTCCTGCGCCATGGCGATCAAGCTTCGGACCGGACAAATCGACCTGGAGCAACGCGCGGCAGCGCTCGCGATGTTCAATAAGCTTGTCGCTGAGAGCTTCACCGTGCTGCCGGTGACGGGCGGGCATTTTCGGGTCGCCGCGAAATTCGCCGATCAGCATATGCTCGGGCTTCGTGCTGGCGACGCCCTGCACCTCGCGACGGCATCGGAGCATGGCGCCACGGTGTGGACCCTCGACCAGCGGCTCGCCGAGGCAGGACCGATTCTCGGCGTGCCGACGCAGTTGCTGGCATGATCGAGGCCCTCTCCTCCAAAATGAATAAACCGATTGGCTGCAATTCTTGACCTTGACGACTTGTGGATATACATTTCTTCCAGCGTATATCTAAGAGAGGAAGTGGCATGCAGGTCGCCAAATGGGGAAACAGTCTTGCGGTCCGCCTTCCCGCCGCTGTGGTCGAAGCGCTTGAACTCAGGGAAGGCGATGAGATCGAAATCCATGTCGCTGACGCCCGCCAGCTTGGCGTCGCGCGGAAGCCCGGGCGTGAGGAGTTGCTGAAGCGTCTCCGCGCCTTCCGCGGTCGGCTTCCCGCTGACTTCAAATTCGATCGGGACGAGGCAAATGCCCGTTAGTTTTTTCGATACCAATGTCCTTCTTCATATCGCGTCAGGCGACACGGCGAAGGCGGATCGGGCCGAGGCGGTCATCGCCGATGGCGGGGCGATCAGCGTGCAGGTTCTCAATGAACTCACCAATGTCGCGCGTCGGAAGATGCAAATGTCATGGGACGAAACGCATGCGCTGCTGACCACGCTGCGCGGCCTGTTGACGGTTCATCCGCTCACGCTCGAGACCCACGAAACAGGATTGAGGCTCGCCGAGCGGTACGGCCTTTCCACCTATGACGCGATGATCGCCTCCGCGGCGGTTCACGCTGGCTGCGATACACTTTGGTCGGAGGACATGCAGCACGCAATGGCGCTCGACGAAGGCTTGCGCATCGTTAATCCCTTTCGCGTTGCGAGCTGATCACGCTCATTGAAGGGGGCTGGCCGGGAGCGAACTGGCGGCTTTCGATGTTGCCGAGCGGCGCGTCGGGCACGGAGAGCGATGCTGTCAACCACAAGCGTCTGCGCGGGCGAGGAGAAAGGCCGCTTCGCGCACGTTGCGGGTGAGCTTGGCCGCAGCCTCGAATTCGGCGCGGGCCTCGGCCAGCCGGCCGGCCCGAAACAGAAAATCGCCCCTCGCCGCCGGCAATGGCGCATAATTGCGCAAGGCGGCGGCGTCGGCAATCTCGTCTACCAGCCGCAGGCCCGCTTCGGGCCCGAAGGCCATGCTGTGGGCGACCGCTCGATTGAGATCGACCACCGGCGAGGGCATCACTGCACGCAGCCGGTCGTAGAGCGCTGCGATACGGGGCCAGTCGGTATCGGCCGGACTGCGCGCCCGCGCGTGACAGGCTGCAAGCGCGGCCTGCAACACATAGGGGCCATCGCCCCCGAGGGCTTCGGCACGGGCCAGCGCGTCAAGGCCTCGGCGGATCAGCAGCTGGTCCCAGCGCGCGCGGTTTTGCTCGGTCAGGGTCAAGAGGGCGCCGTCCGGCCCGATGCGTGCCGGCAGGCGCGATGCCTGGATTTCCATCAGAGCCAGCAGGCCGAACACCTCGGCATCCTCGGCCATCAACCCCGCCAGCATGCGGCCGAGCCGTTGTGCCTCCAGGCACAGGCTCGGGCGGACAAGGTCGTCGCCTGCCGTGGCAGCATAGCCTTCATTGAAGATGAGATAGATGACCTCCAGCACCGAGGACAGACGCGCCGCACGCTCGGCGCCGCGCGGCACCTCGAAGCTGAGCCCGGCCTTTCCGATCGTCCTCTTTGCGCGGACGATGCGCTGGGCGATCGTCACCTCGCTCGACAGGAAAGCACGGGCGATCTCGTCCGTCGTCAGGCCGCCGATGACACGCAGCGTGAGGGCCGCGCGGGCGTCGGCCGAAAGTATGGGGTGGCAGGCTGTGAAGATGAGGCCCAGCAGCTCGTCGCCAAGATCGTCGTTCATGGCCATTTCGTTTCCCTCGGCCGTACCATCGCAGTCG
The DNA here is from genome assembly GCF_040322975.1 of Mesorhizobium sp. M0074. Taxonomy (NCBI): domain Bacteria; kingdom Pseudomonadati; phylum Pseudomonadota; class Alphaproteobacteria; order Hyphomicrobiales; family Phyllobacteriaceae; genus Mesorhizobium; species Mesorhizobium sp. M0074. The sequence goes on along the minus strand of NZ_JAMYUM010000006.1, from coordinate 26,939 downwards.
CCGTCCAGCTCCCGCGCGATCTCCTCATGCTTGCGCTCGCGCATCTTGTCGCGACGGATCGCGTCGATGGCGCGGCGTTTGGCGACCGTCATCAGCCAAGCGCCGGGATTAGCCGGAACGCCGGTCCTGGACCATTCGGATAGGGCTATGACGAGGGCGTCCTGCACCAGTTCCTCTGCAAGATCGACATTGCGCACGAGGCGGGCCAGGCCCGCGATGAGCCGGGCACGTTCAATGCGAAAAATCGCCTCGATCGCCTGCTGCGTCTCGCCTGCCGTCATGCTGCCTTATCGGCCAAAGCCATAACGAAGGCAAAGCAGGTTGCGGCCGACAGGTTCAGTTGCCGCTGAGCTTCTCGCGCGTCCGGTCATGGATTTCCGTGACCTCCGGCGTCAGATTCCCATTGCCAATCAGCCATCTCGTACAGCGGCCGGATTTCAATCTCGCTCGGTCCGGGCATGGGATTGGGGCAGCGCTTCACCCAGGCGACAGCCTCGTCCATGTCCTTGACTTCCCAGAGCCAAAAGCCGGCGACCAGTTCGCGGGTCTCGGCGAAAGGCCCGTCGATGACCGTCCGGCGGGGACCATCGAACGCAACGCGCTTGCCCTGCGAGGAGGGCTTGAGGCCATCGGCGTCGAGCAAGATGCCGGCATTGCGCAGCTCGTCGTTGAACCTGCCCATCGCCTCCATCGCCTCCTTCGCCTCGGGCGTGGGGACAAAGCCCTTTTCGCTGTCCTCGGTAGCCTTCACGAGCACCATCACACGCATCGTCTGTCTCCTTGTTGAGCCGGACTCACCGGCCGGCATCGAAACGACGAACGGAGTTTAGGAAATCGACATTGTCCTGCAAATTTTTTTCGAGGTTGAGGAGAAAGCCGCCGATCGCGGCTCCCCTGGTCAGGAATCGCGATGGCGCGATATCGAGATTGGGCGCAACGGTGGTCGCCGATTGTAAGTAATTGAGTGGCCCGCCTAAACCATTTCGGGACGTTTTGAAGCCTCGCGGATCGCCTTGTGTACGCTGCGCTGCAAATCCATGAAGGCCGGGGTTTCCATGACCTCTTCCCGGCGCGGGCGCTCGATATCGACATTGAAGGTCTGCATGATGCGTCCCGGGCCGATCCCCATCACGACGATGCGGTCCGACAGGTAGACGGCTTCTTCCACATCATGGGTGACGAAGAGCACGGTGAGCCTGTGCTCCTCCCAGATCTGCGTCAGGAGTTCCTGCATCTGATGCCTGGTCAAGGCATCGAGCGCGCCAAAGGGCTCGTCCATCAGAAGCATTTTGGGTCGATAGGAAAGAGCACGCGCTATGGCCACCCGTTGCTTCATGCCGCCCGAAAGCTCAGACGGATAACGATTGGCGCTGTGAGGGAGCTTGACCAGATCGAGATGCTCGCGTGCTATCCTGCGGCAGGTCGCGCGATCATGACCCGCGGCCTTGAGGGCGAACTCGATGTTCTGCTGCGCCGTCAGCCAGGGAAGCAGGGTGTAGGACTGGAAGACGACGCCGCGGTCGAGGCCCGGCTGCAGGATCGGCGCGCCATCGATGGCAAGATCTCCCGCGTCGAAATCCTGCAGTCCGGCAACGATCGACAGCAGCGTGCTCTTGCCGCAACCCGACGTGCCCACCAGCGAGACGAACTCGTTGTCGGCAAGATCGAGATTGATATCGCGCAGCACTTCCGTGCGCCGCGCGCCCGTGCCGAAGCTCTTGTGGAGACCCTCGATCCGCAGTTTGGGCAAACTCATCGGCCCGGCCTCATTGCACGTGGCCCTCCTGCCGGAACAGCACTTTTCCCAGTGCCTTCATGACCTGGTCGGTGATGAGGCCAAGCACGCCCAGCAGCAGGATGTAGCCGATGATGGTGTTTGTCTGGAAATAACGCTGGGACACGGTGATGCGGTAGCCGAGCCCTGATGTCGCCGCGACAAGTTCCGCCAACACCAGCCAGGTCCATGCCCAGCCGAGACTGATGCGCAACGTGTCCCAGATGCCTGGCAAGGCGCTGGGAACCACGATGCGGGTCAGGATCCTGCGATCCGGCAGGCCGAGTGTCCTGCCAAGGCCAATGAAATCAGCGGGAACCCGCTTCACATTGTCCATGATCATCAGCACCTGCTGAAAGAAGGTGCCGATGAAGATGATCAGGAACTTCTGGGCATCGCCCGTCCCCGACCACAGGATGGAGAGGGGCACGAAAGCGACCACCGGCATGTAGCGGATGAAATCCACAAGCGGCTCGATCGCCGCTTCCCAAGTCCTGAAGCTGCCGATCAGCACGCCAATCGGAATCGCCAATGCCGAGGCGATGAGGAAGCCAACAGAAATACGGTATATCGAGGTCCTGAGGTCCAGCCACAGCGTGCCGTCACCCGAGAGCTTGCCGAGCTGGGTCACCACGCTCCCCGGCGAGGGCAGGAAAATCGGCTTTACCAGCCCCAGCCCTGTTGCCGCCCACCAAGCAAGACCGAGGCCGGCAAAAACCGCCACTGCTATCATCAGGAAGCGCGAGCGTGCGATGGGCGCGCCGATCCCGGAGGATCGGCGACGGCGCATCGGCTGTTTGATCACCGGCCCCGGCGCTGCGTGAGACGGGCTTGGCTTGGTCGCACGCTGCTCGGACATTTGCGTCACCACCGCGAGCCGGCCCTCGTCATTTCGCGGCCTTGACGAATGACGGGTCGATCATCTGCTCCGGCGTCACGTCCGCCTGAAGCAGCCCGGCGTTCTTGGCGGCTGCCTCGACATCGGCGAATGTCTTGGTGGAAAATTCGCCCGTCAGCGCATCCTTGTTTTCGGCGAGAGTATAGTAACGCACGCCATCAAAGGCGGTGTTGAGGTCTTCGACGCTCGAACCGACTGCCTTGGAGATGATCGCCCGGCCGTCGGGCGTGTCGGCATTGTAAGCCTTCAGGGCCGCATCCCAGGTCTTGATCATGGCAAGCACCTGGCCGGGACGCGACTTGATCACCTCATCCCGCACCACGAACACGTCACTGATCAGGCCGGGATCTTCGCCTGCGGTGAAGAGCAGCTTGACGTCCTTGTTCTGTGCCCTGGCCGCGGTGAGATAAGGCTCATAGGTAACCGCGACCGGAACCTGGCCAGCGATCAACGCGCTGCCGGCATCCGCCGCCGGCATGGGAACCGGCTGGACATCGGCGATGGACATGCCGTTCTTGGCGAGCGCGTATTTGAGCAGGATGTCGCTCGTCGTGCCTTCCTCAAAAGCCACCTGTTTGCCCTTGAGGTCGGCGACGGAGGCGATGTCCTTGCCGGCGATCATGGCGTCCGCCGTCATGCTGACGTCGAGCAGAAGCACGATCTTCACCGGCAGGCCGGCCGCAACCATTCCCATAGCCGTGTGGGTCGCGATGTTGGCGGCATCGAGCTGGCCGCTCGCCAGGGCGGCGTTGATGTCCTTGTCCTCGGCGAAGTTCACGATCTGCACGTCGGACAGCCCGTTTGCCTTGAACAGACCTTTGGCTTCGGCGACGTGCCACTGGCCGTAGCCAAGCCATGGCTCGATGCCGATCTTGAATGTTCCTGCCTCAGGCGTCGCCGGAATTGTCGTGTCGGCCGCGCAGACCGCCGGGGCAAACCCGACGGCAGCAGCCATAACGAGTGCCCGAAATTGTCCTGCTAGGTTACGCATCATCTTGTTCCCCTTGATGATCAGGCCGCTTTTTTGAACCAAACATCCGGCCTGGTGAGAATGCGGGCTTCTGCTCTTGCGGCACCGTGCCTCGGCATCTTAGCTGTTCGTTCAACGAAAGTGCGACGACACTTCAACGTCAGCAACAGCGGATGTCAAGGCTAAATACATACATGCATATACAAGTTAGCCCCTCCTTCCGACTCTGATTCGCTTCACTGCGATCAGGGTTTTTTGGATGGAGAATATCGACTGCCAAGCGAGTAGCGGCTGCCAACGTAAGTCAGCTTACTGATCGTGGCAACGACGGCGCCCGTCCATGTCCGGCGATGCAGAAACAGGCAGCAGCTGCCGACGTCGATGCCCAGATACCGCGCCGTCTCGGCATCGGCAGGGGTCGCCGAGATGATGTGCTCGACCTCCGTCACCGGGGTTTTCTGCATGAGGTAGTCGTAGGTCGCTGTCCTGGAAAAATCCTGCTTGTCATAGTCGGGTATCAGGCCCGGGTTGACGAAGCGCTCTTCCAGTTGCACAGGCAGGTCGTTCTCGAAGTTGACGACGATGGAATGATAGACCGACACGCGCTTTGCAAACTCGAACGAAAGCGCGAGCTCCTTTGTCGGCATGATCTTTTCGAGGACGATAACCTCGGAGCGATGCCTGTTTCCCCGCGCGACAATTTCCGCCGCGATGTTGTTGATCTCGATCAGTGCGGATTGCGGTCGAGGTGGCGCGATGAATGTGCCGACGCCCTGGAGCCGGATCAGAAAACCCGCAGAGGTCAACTCCCGCAAGGCACGATGGACCGTCATCCGAGACACGCCGAGTGTCGCCACGAATTCATTTTCGGACGGCAGCTTGCGGTCCTTGCTCCATCGCCCCGTTCCGATGTTCGTCAGGATGTAGTCCTTGACCTTCTCGTAAAGAGGGCTGGCGGTGTCGGGCAAAGTGATCATTTCAAAAATCCTTTCCGGCAAGGTTCGGAAATCACACGCGCCCGGCAGACCGCATCCGGATGATTGTTTTCAAACCATCGCCCTGCCCCGCCAACAGCCGCTCATAGGCTGCGGGAACATCATCCAGGCCGATCTCGCGGTCGATCAGTTCGACCATGGGCTCGGTCAATTCGCCGAGCATCCGGATGGCGTCGGGAAGCTCATCGGCAAAGGCGTGGCATCCCAGCAATGCGATTTCGCGTTCAACCAGGATGTTGGGATCGATATCGAGGCGGCCGTGGAATATGCCGACCATCGCAACGGTGCCGCCGGCATCGAGAACGCCGAGCAACTGGCCGAGTGCTGCGACGCTGCCGGTTGCTTCGACGGCAGCGAGCAAGGGGGCATCCGCGGTGGCGGCGGCAATGGCGTCCCGGTTCAAATCGACGATGCTGGCGCCGGTCACACGCGCCACGCGGGCGCAGCGGCCAGGGTTGCGATCGGCGACGAGCACGGTACCTGCGAATGTCCGGGAAAGCAGCAGTGCGGCAAGCCCGCCGATAGTCCCGCAGCCGACGACAAGAACGGAGCCGGCCGTTTTCGGCAGACGCCGCACTGCGTGCAACGCTACAGCCAGCGGCTCGGCCATCGCCGCGACCCGTTCGTCAAGCACGGCATCGACGACGTGCAGCAGGCGTGCGGGCAGGACCGCCTGTTCGGCAAATCCGCCGTCGCATATCTCGCCGACAAAGCCCAGCGACGTGCAAAGATGCCGCCTGCCTGCATGGCATTGCGCGCATTCTCCACACCAGAAACGGGAATCGGCGACCACGCGGTCGCCAACAGCGACGGTGTCCACGCCCTCGCCGATGGCGATCACCGTGCCTGTCAGCTCATGGCCAGCCGTCGAAGGCGACCGGCTTATCCATTGGCCGGTGCGGAAGTTGTGGAGATCGGAACCGCAAATGCCTGCGGCATCGACCCTCAGCTTCACCCAGCCTGGCTCGGGAGCGCCTGGCGCGGCGATATCCTCGACGCGCAAGTCGCCGGGTCCATGGAGTCGCGCCGCCCTCATCGTCATCGTTTCCGCTCAGCCGGCGAGATAGCGATCGCGGATCTCCGAAACCGCGTTCTCATGCGAGCTGAATCCTTCGTAGCGGGCGAGCCTGCGGGCATGCAGGGCGAGTTCCGGATAGGCCGCCGAGGTCACATAGCCGACCGACGATCTCTTGACGAAATCCGTCACGGAAAGCGGTCCAAAGGTTCGCGCCCACCGGCTGGTCGGCAGCACCGCATTGGGTCCCAGGACGAAGTTGGCGAGGGTCACCGGCGTATGCGGACCCATGAGGATCTCGGCAGCTTCCGTGATACGTCCGAGATGCGCAAATGGCTCCGTTGACAGAATCTCGAGGTGCTCCGGCGCATAGTCGTTGATGAAGCGGTAGCTGTCCTCCAGCGACTCGGTCAGCACGATGCCGCCGCGCTTCCCAGTCAGCACCGCGCGTGAGAACTCCACACGCTGTTCGCTCATCCGGGACCAGTGTTCCGGTATCGCAATCAACGCGGCTTCGGCGACCTTGCGGCTGTGCGTCACCAGGTAGGCCGAGGAATCCGGCCCGTGCTCGGCCTCGATCAACAGGTCAAGAGCAGCCAGGCCGCCGTCGACGCTGTGATCGGCAAAAATGATCGCTTCGGACGGACCGGCGGGGAGACCTGTGTTGATGATCGGGGACAACACGCTCTTTGCCGCCACCACCCACGGGCTCCCCGGCCCGACGATCTTGACGGCAGGCTTCACGGTCTCGGTCCCATAGGCGACGGCGGCGACCGCATGGGCGCCGCCGCACTTGTAGACGGTCTCCACGCCGGCGAGGCGGGCAGCAACCAGCGTCGCGGCGTCGACGGAACCATCCGAAGTCGCAGGCGTCACGATCGCGATCTGGGGAACCCCGGCAATCACCGCCGGAACCGAGGTCATCATCGTCACCGAGGGGAAGGCGCCTTTGCCGCGCGGAACATAAAGCGCGACCGAAGCAATCGGTGTGTATCGGTCACCCGCATAGGCGCCCGGCCGAACTTCCTTGAGCCACATCGTTTCCGGGCGCTGCTCCTCGTGGAAATGCCGGATGTTCTCAATGCCGAACCGGATACTCTCCACGACATCCTTCTCGACCTTGTCGAATGCCGCGTCGAACTCCGCTTCCGAAACTTTCAGTCCACCGTCGGCAACATCGGCTTTGTCGAGTTCGCGTGCAAACCGGAGCAGTGCCGCGTCACCTTCATCCTTGACGGCCTGGATGATTGGACGGACCTTTTCGATGAAGGAAGACAGATCTCCTTCGGCGCGTTTCAGTAAACTGGCCCGCTGATCGACACTGAGGGATGACAGGCGGTGGAAGCTGACGTCAGACATGGCGGCTCCTTTTCTTAGAACGCAATTACGATTAGCGCTTGTCGATCACTTCTGGGACACGTCTCCGGCTCCTGAAGCCTTCAAATCGATGCGAGAAAGCCTCCATCCACGGGAATGGACTGGCCGGTTATGTAGGCTGCCGCATCCGAAGCGAGGAACACCGCGATTCCGTGCAGGTCCGAGAGATCACCAAAACGGCGCTGCGGAATCTTGGCGAGCATCGATTGCTGCCATGCCTCGTTGCTGTAGAACACGTCTGTCATCGCTGTCCTGAAATAGCCAGGCGCAATGGCGTTGACCCGGATCCCGAGATCGGCCCACTCCGCTGCAAGCGCCCGCGTCATGCCGAGGAGGCCTGATTTCGACGAGCCGTACGGCACCGCCGTGGGAACCCCAACCTCGGAGGTCAGCGAGCAGAGATTGATAATGACGCCGGGCCGTCCGGCGTCTCTCATCTGCCGCGCGGCGGCTTGGGCGCAGAAGAAGGCGCCTTTGAGATTCGTATCGATAATCCTGTCCCACAAGACCTCGTCGACATCGAGTGAAGGCCGGACCTCTTCCGTACCTGCATTGTTGACGAGAATATCGAGACCTCCGAGCAGGCTGCTGGCCTCGGCTGTCGCCGCTAGGCAGCGGTCGACATCGGTGACGTCCAGGGCGATGGCGTGCGCGACCCCGCCGGCGGTGCGGATGGCGGCCATCGTCTTCTCGAGCGAGGCCACGCTGCGCGCCGTGACCGCGACGTCGGCGCCGGCCGCGCTGAGCGCCTCGGCGATGCTGCGCCCGATGCCACGGCTTGCGCCGGTTACAAGCGCCTTCCTGCCTGACAGATCGAAGAGAGATGCGTTGCGCATGTCATCCTCCTTGGTAATGTCGCGCTTGGACCGATCGCGTCGAGACTATCCGAATGCAGCTTATCTATACAAGCATGTACATCATGGCTGTAGTGCGCCATGCGGAACTTTGCTTGTCAGAGCGGCAGCGCATTGGCCGACATCGGACCGGTCTACGCGGTTCGCCCCAGCCCATCTGGAGTTCATCGGGAGGGATAGATGAAGCGCGCAGTAGACCACGACGCGATGAGCGTGGTCGGCTATACCACCCCCTGGAGTGCCAAAGCAGGCCAGCGGATCAACCTCAGCCTGTCATGCGATCGGCCGATAAAGGCCACACGAATTTGCCGGCTCGACAAGCCGGCTCCGGAACTTCTCGCCTGGCCCATCGAAACGATAGGTGAAGCACGGCGTCGGCATTTCGACCAGGGGTCGTTCCTGTTCGTGCGAGCCGGCGAACTGGTCAAAGTACAAGCCGTCCACGGCATTCGTTTCGAGCTGTTCCTCACGCGCAACGAAGGTGCGCGCACGATCCTGGAAGCAGGCGCCCTCGGGCTGCGCCTCCGCGACGGCGCATTTGTCGTGGAAATCGGCGGCGAAACCCCTGTCGAGAAGAAGGCGCCAACTGGTGTGTGGCTCACTCTCGAGTTGGATCTGCGGCAGGAACAATCGCGTCTGCGCATCAAATCCCATGATCTTCTCGCGCCTTACGAACTCCATGAAGGTTTTGGCGGCCCGGCGCGGAACCTCCAGGCGCACGGCATCCATTTCGGCGCAAGTGCCACCAACCACGAACCTACCCTCAACGCGAAATTTGCCGCGATCCGGCTCGACACCCCACACGGGACTGTTGCCTGGGATTTCCCGACGCTGTTACCAACGCAGCCGATACTGTCGTCGGGCGGAGCAGATCCGCTGCTCCTCGACGTGATCAACCAGCCAGCCTTCTGCGTGACTTCGGCACGCTGGGACGGATCGAGCTTCGAGCCTCGCTTGGTGCCGTCGCACTACGACGCTATCCATTGCCACGACGACGACATCGGCCCGCTTGCATGGCCGGCATCGCACCGCGCGACGATCCCTGAAAACGCACACCCTGGCGTCTACGCGTTCCAGGTCGAATGGGAGGGTGGCTACGAACGCGTGGTGTTCTTCGTAACCTCGTCACAGGTTTCGTCGCCGCTGTTATATCTCGTGCCGACGGCCACCTATCTCGCTTATGCGGACGAATATCTCCCGGATCATCTTTATGAATGGAAAGGCGACGACCGGGGACATCGCTTCGCGATCGCCAACAATCTGAAATCTCTTTACGACTATCATTCCGACCTTAGCGGTGTTTCCATCTGTTCCTACAAAAAGCCGAAAGTGACGCTCAGGGACGATTACGATTATCCGCTCTGCGGCTGCCCACACAATTTGCCGGTCGATCTGCACTTCCTCCGATTCTGCCACCACAATGGAATCGTGTTTGACGTCCTGACCGATCACGATTTGCACGAATGCGGCATAGACGGTTTGCGTCGACATCAAGCCGTCGTCACCGGCAGTCATCCCGAATATATGTCGATCGAGATGGAGCAGGCGCTGCGGCAGTTTGTAGCCGAAGGCGGCAGCATCGCCTATCTCGGCGGAAACGGCTTTGCTGCCACTGTGGCTTTCAAGGACGATCTGATGGAGTTGCGGCGCTCGCCGCTGGAGGCCGGCCGCACCTGGGACAGCCCGGTCGCCGAACAGGCGCTGTCGATCACCAACGAACCAGGCGGCTATCTCCGCTGCCGCGGCCGAGGCGAATTCTCGCTGATCGGCGGTGCAATCTCATTGATGGGTTTCGATGGCGCACGCCCCTTCACGCGCACTGAGGAGAGCCATGAGGCAGGATGCGCATGGCTGTTCGAAGGCGTTGAAAATGCGACCTTCGGCACCGACGGCATGGTGCTGGGCGGTGCCGCGGGCTACGAAGTGGATGCGACGGATTCAGCCCTCGGCACTTCCGGTGACACCGTCGTGATCGCGCGTGCGACGGGATTTCCCGACAGCTTCTTCCAGGATCCGACGCGCTGGTATGAGGGCGGGGATAGGCAACGCATCGCCCGCCGCTGCGCCGAAATGACCCTGCGAAAGCTCGCAGCAGGCGGCTTGATCTTTTCCGCAAGCTCGGTTGCCTGGTGCGGCGCGCTGCCAGCCGCAGGCGCCATGAACGATGTCGGCAGGATCACGCTCAATCTGCTTACCCGCCTCGGCGCCACGAAAGGAGAACCCGGCCGAGAAAAATCGATAAGCTGATTGGCGCCGTTACGGAAAGACCCGTATCCGGTTTTGGGAATCAAATCAGTCGGCGTGCACCGGCTTCGTCTCACATGCCTCTCGCCACCTGGCGGACGGCAGTTGCCTCAGCCGCAACCTTCAGGTGCGCTGCTTTGACAAACGGCGCTGAACCAGAATTTGGCGCGGCATCAACGACACCCTCGCCGACTAGGCAAGGAAGCTCGGTATCCCTTCTTCGGCGGCGTGCAAGCGTTGTCGGACTATCCCGCAACGAATTGTCGGAACTGACCGATCTGGCCCGTCCTTGGGTCTCACCAGGGCAAGGAAGACGCGATGAGAGACCTGATCTTGAAGATGTCCATATCAATCGACGGCTTCGTGAGTGACCTGGAAGGCCGAAACACATGGATGTTCGGCGCCGATCAAGAGGCGAAGGCCTGGGGCGTAGAGTTCATATGGAACTCGAGCCTGCACATCATGGGCAGCCGCAGCTTCCGTGACATGGCCGCCTGGTGGCCGATCTCCTGCGACCAGTTCGCGGCGCCGATGAACCAGATCCCCAAGGCCGTCTTCTCACGACGGGGACCGGAGATCCTGAGGGAGGTGAGCAAGTCGGCGGCGCTCGATGAGGGTCGCGCCGTCAACGCGGGAACCGGACAGCCGGCGAAGTTGCAGCCCGGTGGTGAAAGTTGGGCGGAGGCCTATGTGGCGAGCGGTGACTTGGCGGAGGAAGTCGCGAAGTTGAAAGCCCAAGAGGGCAAGCCGATCATCGCCCACGGCGGAGTGAGCTTCGCCCGCAGTCTCGTCGCCCAAGGACTGGTCGACCAGCTCGCCCTGATGGTGGCCCCCGTGGCGCTGGGCAAAGGCCTGCCGCTGTTCTCCGAACTCGCCGCGCCGATGTCTCTCAAGCTGGTGAGCTCGAAAGCCTTTCCGGGGGGCGCAGTGGCGCAGATTTATCGGCCAATGTGAACACGTCAGAGAATGTGTGCAGCCAACGAACCGACGAAGTAAGGGCGAGGTATAAATGAATGCGATCCCTTCGGATCGTCGTCGATCGATAGGAGCCTGTGCATGGCGAAGCTTGTGTTCGGAATGATGCAGTCGCTCGACGGCTATGTCGCTGGCGCCGAGGGCGGGCCCGGGCTGCCGATGCCGGGCGAGGCGCTCCATCGCCACTTCAACGCCCATGTGCGCGGGATCGCCGGCAGCCTCTACGGCCGGCGCATGTACGAGGTGATGCGCTATTGGGACGAGGATCAGCCGGGACAGGACCAGGTCGGGCGCGACTTTGCGGCAGCCTGGCGGGCGCAGCCGAAATGGGTCGTCTCTCGCACCCTGAAGTCGGTCGGGCCGAACGCCACGCTGGTGGACGACGATCTCAAAGGGTTCGTTAGGGCGCTTAAAGCCGAACACGAGGGCGAGATCGAAGTCGCCGGACCGGAGCTTGCGGGTAGTCTGACCGAGCTTGGCCTTATTGATGAGTACCGGCTCTACTTCCGTCCCATCGTGCTTGGTCGCGGCAAGGCATTCTTCGCCGGCCCGCGGCCACCGCTGCGTCTCGTGGCCAGCGACCGGGTTGGCGAGGACGCCATCAGGTTGACGTACGTTCCCGCCTGATGACAACCCACCCGACACCCTAACGTCCGTCGGACCGAATTTGAGCTCATTCCCACTCGATCGTTTTGAGCCATGGTAACGCGTTGACGCGGCAGCACAAACTTTTCTGCACGCCCTAAAGAACCGACTCTGCGATCCGTCAGAAATCTGCGCTCTTGATTTCAAAAGGGAATTTCGGCGATTCGGGATCGGCTCGGTTTCGGCGACTATCGACAACAATCGGTCGATTTTCGACAGCCGCGCCGCAACAAGCCGCGACCCACTGGGGACCAAAAAAGGACCGTCAAACACGGCCGAACGGTCCGCACGGTAGCGCCCGGCATTCGCTCGTCGCCGTGGCGTGCCTCACTTGCCGTATGACGCAAGGAACACCCGTACGCCGGCCGCGGCGTGCCGTCGAAGCTTCGCCGGTTTCGGAATCGACTCGTCACCCAACAGCATGGCCCTGTTCAATGGCTCGCCCATAATCAACCAATTGAACTGGGAAGCGGCGACGGCCGGATCATCGATCGCAAGCAGGCCGCGATCAGCCAAGCGCTCGAACAACACTGCCATCGCCGCAATTGCGCGCCCGGGTCCGCCATCGAAGAGCGCCTTTGCCAGTTCTGGGAAGCGGCCGACCTCGCCGATCACCAGACGGCGCAGCTGCATGACGCGCGGCGTGAGTACAGTGGTAAGCTGTCGGTACGCATAGCGCTGAAGATAATCGGCAATATCTTCGCCCTCGGCGAGTTCGGGCATTTTACTGTGGACCCTATCGCTGGCTCGATTGGTCACGCTGCTCACGATCTCCACGAACAGCATCTCCTTGTTCGGAAAATTCTTGTAGACGGTCTGTTTCGACACCGCCGCAAGCGCCGCGATCTCGTCCATATTGGTGGCCAGATAGCCCTTTTGCAGAAACACTTCTGTCGCCGCCTCGAGGATGGCCCGCCGCTTTTTCGCCGACCGGCCGTGCGGTTCGAGTTCTTCTGAAACACCTGCTGAACGCGTCGTGGTCATGCTCCTGGCGTGTCCGCTGCCGATTGACTCATGGTACTGGACCGTCTAGTTTGATTTGGACCGAGATGCAATGGGGAGAGATCGACAATGCACATCCAGTTCGCGGAGCTTCCGGTGTTCGACCAGGAACGCGCCAAGGCGTTCTGCATCGATCACCTGAACTGCCGCGTCGTCGCCGATCAGCCAATGGGCAATGATGGGTGGCGATGGATCGAACTCGGATTTCCAGGTGCCGAAACCACCCTCCACTTCCTAAGGCGCAAGGACGAAACACCATCTGAGGGGCCCGTCCTCGTGCTGGTTGACAACGAAATCGAAGTCACCGTTCAGAGACTCAAATCGCGAGGCGCCGAGATCATAGCAGAACCGCGCCCCGCGCCATGGCAACCGGGGCGCACGATCGCGGAATTTCGGGACAGCGAGGGCAATCGCATGATGATCACCAGCAGATGACGCACTCACCTATCATGACCGCAACTTGCTCTTGCGGTGGCGTCGAACTCAAAGCCTTTGGCAGGCCGATCGTGAGCAGTGCCTGCTACTGCGACGACTGCCGGAAGGGAGCTGATCAGATCGAAGCTTTGCCAGGTGCTGGCGCCATACGCGATCCCGATGGCGGCACCGCATACATCCTCTATCGAAAGGACCGCATCGAGTGCTCCAAGGGGGCCGAATTGCTGAGGGGTTACAAGCTTAAGGAAACTTCAGCCACGAATAGGGTCATCGCCATGTGCTGCAATTCAGCGATGTTAATGAACTTCGATAGAGGTCCGCATTGGGTCTCGGCATACAGAGCGCGGTTTCACGGAGAACTCCCGCCACTGCAGCTGCGGATTTGCACTAAGTTCAAGTCGGACAGCGATGTCATTCCTGACGACGTGCCGAGCCACCGGGGTTATCCTCTAGGGTTCGTCGTTAAACTTTTGGCATCGCGCGTGGCGATGTTGCTAGGTCGATAAACCGGCCGCCAGCCTGCGCGATAAGACATTCAGATAGGTGCGCAAATCGGATACAGCCTTGCCGCTCAGGGTTCAGGCCTGAACGAATTTCTGTAGGCGATCCGCCACGATCAGCCCTGCCCGGCTGTTCAAGTGCACGCCGTCGGTGTGAAATAGCCAGCCATTTACGCGGGCGACATCATCCGGACGCTGCCGCAGCACCAGTACGCGAAAAGCATCGCGATAGAATGGAAGAAAGTTGAACGCCGTGTAGGCCCGGCCAGGGCGAGGCGCGAACCGCCTCGGTGAGCGCCTCATGGAGCGGGACATAGCCGCAGCGTTCCTCGTGCGCGATGGCCGCCACGATCGCAGAATATTCCTTGATCCGCCGGTTGAACTCGCTCTGGAACGGGTCGTCCGAATCCGGCGCTTCTCCTATCGGAGGGAGCGAGCAAAGGCCGATGTCCGCCGCCGTCTCGCGCTTCAGCCTGCGTGCTATCTCGGCCAGATTCTCGTGGAACCAATCGGGCGAAGGCGTGCGGGGCAGACGCTTCCAAAACGTAAAGAACCGCTGCACTTTGCGTGACACGAGCGTGAGAACATCATTCCCGCCGACCCAGACGATGACCTTGTCGGGACGACAGGCGAGCACATCCGGCAACCGCTGCAGCGCGTTGTAGGCCAAGTCGCCGCCGACGCCAAAATTCCGGAACTCAAATTGCCCGTTGCCCGGCCGCCGGCGGAGCTCCGCCAGGCCAGAAGTGAGAAATCGTCGCCTTATGCTCTTCCCAAAACGGCTGGCCCAGTCATGAGTTTCAGGTCGGATTCCGCGGCGTTTTCCAACATCCATGGGCAGGCATAATAATCTTCGATGCGATCGATGACGCGACCGGCGACATGGACACGAACCGGCCACGCGACCTGCCACCGGTCGCCTCGCTGGAAGAGCACGATCAGGACAGGCTGTCCGTCGATCGCCCCCAACTCCATGGTCCACGTCTCCGGGTTTCGCTCGTATTCGACGAAATAGGGAGAACTTCTGAGCAGGCCGTCGAAGCAGTCGGCGACCCGCAACCGAGCATCGGCGCTGGTGAGGCTCCGCACGCCATCCCAGTCATGGCGGTTGAAGAGGTCAACATAGCGCTGCAAGAGCCGCGCGGTGTCGGGATCAAGCGGACGGTTCGGTTCACCGGCAGGTTCAGGGGGCAAGTCGGCGAGCTTCGCCCGTCCGCGGGAGAGCGCGGATTTGACGCCCCCAACCGTCGAGTCCACGAGTTCTGCGGTCTCTTCCAGCGAATAGTCGAACACGTCCTTCAGGAGGATGCAGGCGCGCTCCTTGGGCGGCAAGCGGCCAACCAGCCGTTCGATGGCGCGGCGTGCATCGGTCGCTGCCGGCTCTGCAGAGACAACGCCGACGTCGTCCGAATAGGCGTGCTCCGCGCGCTCGCGCACATCGCGTCGCCTCAGAAAGTCGATGCAGCGATTGTGAGCGATGCGAAACAGCCAGGGCTTCAGCCGGCGGGCATCGTCGAGGGTCTCAATCTTCGTGTAGGCCTCGAACAGCGTCTCCTGCACGAGATCCTCACCGTCGAGGCGTGAGCCCGTCATGCGGGCGCAGTAGCGATGCAGTTGGGCGCGGACGCCTGACACCGTCTCGAGGAAGGCGCGATATCGCGCATCGAACAGGCCGGTCGGTCGCTCGGGCATGTCCTTCAGCTGCCACATCTTGGTTTCAATTTGCCAGTCATGCGACCTCCTGACCTTCAGCGCGTATTGCCGCGGTTGCGGCCAGACCAAGCTTGGGGCGAACCCATTGTGCCAACCGCGCGATCGCGTCGTCGGCTTCGGGAGCGCGGCCGGCCATCATCTGGAACGAGTGCAGCATCCCCGGAAATACGTCTAAGCGCACCTCGACGCCGGCGGCCTTTGCACGCTCGGCGAGCGCTCGGCTGTCGTCGAGCAGGGTTTCCTCTTCGCCCGCCTGCAAATAGATCGGCGGCAGGCCCTTGAGATCGGCAAAGATCGGGCTGGCCAAGGGATGTCGGATATCGACCTCACCGAGGACTTGCGACGCGAGCATGTCCACGCTGGCCTTCTGGAAGAAGGCGTCCTTCTCACGGTTCGCTTCGTAGGAGAGTCCGCTCGCGGACATATCATGCCAGCCGGAGATACTGAGGATCGCCGCCGGCAGCGGACGTCCAGCGTCGCGGCGCTTAATCGAGGCCGCGAGGATCAGGCCCGCGCCAGCGGAATCGCCTGCAGCTATGGTGTGCTTCGGCGCGACACCCTGCTCGAGCAGCCATTCGAACGCGGTCAGGGTCTGCTCGATCTGGCGCGGAAACTTGCTCTGGAAAACGTAGTCGTACGTAGCGAGCAGAGCGTAACAGCCGATCGCCTTAGCAAGGTGTCCGACCATCTTGCGATGGGTCCAGATCGATCCGCCAACATAACCACCGCCGTGCGCGTAGAGCATGACCCGATCCTTGGCCGCCAGTTTTGGCTGAACCCACAGCGCGGTCGTGTCGCCGAGGGTCGTCTCGACGTAATCGACGCCGCCCGGTTCTGCCGTCAAAACGGACCACTCGGATGCTTCCTGTGGCGATTCTCGACCGCTGCGAAAAGCCTCCGCGAGCGTTTCGTAGTGTATCTTGTTCGCTAGGCTCTGCTTGCTGTTCATTTGTCACGCTCCAATTCGTCCAGGAGGGCGATGTCAAGGATGACCGTGCCCATGAACAGCTAAGACGGATGAACCCAGCGAAAGGATACGTGGCCGGCAGATGCAACGCCTCGCCGGTGGCAGTTGCCGCGGACCCCGGTTGTCAAACCCAGCAAGGCTAGGCTGCTCCACCCTTCTCTGTGGGACGTTCGTTCCAGACATTCGCCGATCGGCCGGATGCTTCGTCTATGCCGTCGCCGGGTGGCCGGGGGCTGGGACTATTGACTATTATCGCCGAGCCAACATCGCCTTAAACATGCTGCTCTATCCTCTTCTACTCCGCAGTACTCCTCGTCACTCCCACTCGATTGTGCCTGGCGGTTTGCTCGTCACGTCATAGACGACGCGGTTGATGCCGCGCACCTCGTTGATGATGCCGGTGGCGGCGGCGCCCAGGAATGCCAGGTCGTGACGGTAGATATCCGCGGTGCTGCCATCTACCGATGGTGACGCTTTCGGCGCGTATGCGCGTACATACCGATAAGGGCAGCGGTCACGAGCCGCGCTGTCCCCACGGGCATTGCTCTACCTGCGCCCTTCAAAGAAAAGGAGCATTGTGACGGGGCTTAGCTATAGATGCTGTAGCATTGATCTAATGCGATTTATCGCAGCATCGACACCTTGCCTAGGCAGACTTTCAACCTTGTAAAATGAAAGGAACGTAAGCGAGGCTTGAGGAGCACAGGTATTCAGAATAGCTGTCTTGAGAACACGCCGCACTGGCCGCCTGAGGATCAGCCAATCGACCCACCAAGGTGAGCCCAAAGTGGTTATTGCAACCACCTTCCTTAACTGGCGAAGTCGCGGTTGTATGGCACCAAGATCGGCTGCGTGATCGTATGCAATACCAGGCACCCATACCCTGTCGAACCAGCCCTTCAATATAGCTGGAGGTCCGAACCACCACGTGGGAAAAATCAAGACGATAGTCTCGGCCCAGAGAAGATCCTCAATCTCTTTAGCTACCTCTGTAGTCTCGAATCCGGAATAGTAGCTCGCGCGCTCCGCCGGTGTAAGAGCCGGGAAGAAGCCAGATCGATACAGATCAACATGTCGGCACTGGTGCTTCGCATCCATCAGGGTGTCGATAGCTGCGTTCGAAAGCGTTTGGCAAAGGCTTGGATTGAGTGGATGAGCCGTGACAATCAAACATCGCATACCAATATTTTGAATCCTCCCCAATTTGGTTGCGCTGCGCGTCATCATTCGTGCGGCGCGGTGCTCGGGCAAAGCTTCTCATACCAATCATGGATTTCGAAATAGCTGTACGCGCCACAGTCTTCAAAGAGCAATTGTTTTTCAACGCCGAGAATGGCCCTTCTCGTCGCCTTCAGAGACTAGAGGCCACTACGCCTACATCTGCCGGAGTATTATCGCTTCCGCCACTCTGCTCTCGGCTGCTCGCTAAGACTCCCCCTCATTCCCACTCAATGGTTCATAGGTATGGTAACTCGCTGATTTCGCATCGCAAATCCTTTGCGCACGACGAAGAACCCTCTTGCGATCCGTCAGAAATTTGCGCTCTTGAATTCAAACACCAATTTCGACGGTCCACGTTTTGCTCGGTTTCGGCGACTATCAGTATCAATAGGTCGATTTCTTTCTGACGGCCGCCGACCGAGCCGTAACGGCAGTTCCCAAAAAAGACCGTCACGAGGCGGTCTACGACCAGAGTCCGTCGCGAGATTACATCGGGCTGCGTCGTTGATACAGCGGTACGCTCGAGACAGCGCCATCGGTGACCTGCCAGGCGTCAGTCGCGCGATATGGACAGCCCCGCGAGAAGCGGCGCGTACGCGGCGAGCCTGTGGGATACGAACTCCGTGAAGAGCCGCACGCGCTTCGTCTTGCGTGTCTCCCCCTGTGTGAGAAGCCAGAGCGTTCCGTACATGTGCAGCTCGGTGCCCGGCACCCTCACCAGTAGGGGGTCGGCATCGCCGACGAAGCAGGGCAGTGTCGTGATCCCGAGCCCTTGCCGTACAGCAACGATCTGCGCCTCGGCGTCCGTGGTCCTGAAGGGAACCCCCGTGGTGCGAACCTCACCCTCGCTGGCCCATTCCGGAATTCCATGAATGCTTATGACGATCCACCGGATGGGATCAGGCGCGCCCGCACGCCACGCGGCTAGTCGATCACAGGACATATAGACGCCGCCGAACACCTCCGGTCCCTTCAGGCCATGAAGATTGAGCGGCAGGGTTTTGCGGTCGTAGACGACGCGGATCGCGACGTCGGCCTCTCGGTTGGTCAGATTTGCCAGCTCGCCGGACGACAAGATTTCCATCTCGATGTCCGGATGCAGACGCGCGAAATCGGCGAAGTCCGGCATGAGCAGGTGTGTCGCGAGGGGCGGTGCCAGCGTCACCCGCAGAAGCCCGCGCACGCTCTGGTCGCGCCCGAAGACGCGCGTCTCCAGCAGGTGCGACGACACTTCCATCTGGTCCGCGAACTCGAGGACCTCCTCGCCCGCAGCCGTCAGGCGGTAGCCCGAAGGCAGCTTTTCGAACATCTGCACCCCGAGGCGTTCCTCGAGCTGGGCGACGCGTCGCAGCACGGTCGAGTGGTTCACACCGAGGCGCTCGGCGGCGGCCCGCACCGAGCCTCCGCGCGCGACGGAAAGAAAGTAGCGAACGTCATCCCAGTCGATCATGGTGCAATCCGGCACCGCGCGGTGCGCCTTCCAAGGCCCGTATCTAACACATCGAACAGCAGTACGGGCGGTCATCATAGCCTATGTCGACGAGTGCGGCTCAATTCCGAACGGCGGACGCCGATCGTCGCGGCTGGCGTCAGGCGTCCAGCCGGATCGATTTCGCACCACCGATGTGCGCGCTTCCGCACTCAACAACTGACGCCGGCGGACCCATTTCGAGGCTCTCGGGGGCAGATGCTGTCCCGACACCACGAAAAGGAGAAGTCATGGGAAAGCTTGAGGGTAAGGTTGCGGTCATCACGGGTGGATCGAGCGGCATGGCGCTGGCGAGCGCCAGGCGGTTCGTTGAAGAAGGCGCCTATGTTTTCATCACGGGCCGGAGACAGGAGGCGCTGGACGAGGCCGTCAAGCTGATCGGCCGGAACGTGACCGGCGTGCGCGGCGACGCGGCCAATCTCGACGACCTCGACCGCCTGTTCGATACAGTCAAGCGGGAAAAGGGCAGGATCGACGTCCTGTACGCGAGCGCCGGCACAGGCGAAGCCGTCCCACTGGGCGAGATTACCGAGCAGCACTTCGATGCGGCCTTCGGCCTGAATACGCGCGGCACGCTGTTTACGGTTCAGAAGGCGTTGCCGCTGTTCAACGATGGCGGATCGATCTTCATGACCGGGTCAGTTGCTTCGGTGAAAGGTTTTCCTGGTTACAGCGTGTATGCGGCGAGCAAGGCGGCGCTGCACGCATTCGCACGCGGGTGGCTCAACGAACTCAAGGGCAGGAATATCCGGGTGAACGTGCTGCACCCGGGGCCGATCGCCACACCGATGCAGGACCAAGTCCTCACCGAGGAGGCGAAGCAGATGTTCGAATCCCTGATCCCGCGGGGAAAGATGGGGCGTCCTGAGGAAATTGCGACGGCCGCGCTGTTTCTTGCTTCCGACGATTCGAGCTTCGTGAATGGGGTGGAGTTGTCTGTCGATGGCGGCTTCTCGGCCATCTGAAATCGCGCCGGATCGCGGGAAGCGGCTGACCGGCGGGAACTAGCGTGTCCATGGTGGAACGACCACGCAAAGGTCGCCACACAGCGCAACGAATAACCCAGCGCCGTTGAAGGCCGGGGAAATCAATACCAACACGGATCGGAGAAGCATCATGAGCTACGCAATTGTAGGATTCGGTAAGATAGGCCAGGCCCTCGCCCACGCCTTCGCCCGTAAAAACATCGACGTGGCCGTCGCGAGCCGCCGGCCGCCCGAGGCGTTGGCGCCGCAGGCTCGGGCGATTGGACCCACGGTCGTCGCCAAGTCGCTGCGGGATGCACTCGAGGCCGACACAATCATCTTGGCAGTCCCGTTCGGAGAGCACCGCGAAGTTGCGAAGGCTCTGCCGAACTGGGAAGGCAAGACAGTCATCGACGCGACGAACGTGTTTCCAGTGCCTGAAGAGCTGGACGGTCTCCCGTCCTCCGCCTTCGTCGCGAAGGCGTTCACCGGCGCCAAGTTCGTCAAAGGGTTCAATCACCTGGTTGCGGCCACCCTGGCTGCCGATCCGATCGTCGAGGGCGGGCACCGTGTCGTCTTTCTGTCGAGCGACGACGAGGACGCGACCGCTCCCGTGGCGGCCTTGGCCAAACAACTCGGGTTCGCACCCGTCAAGCTGGGAAAGCTCAACGAGGGTGGCGCGCTGGTGCACGCGCGCGGCCGCACTTGGGGCCAGCTCATCTTCCAGGATTTGTTCAAGAAGGAGCAGTAATCGATGTACGACCATGTGACCTGGCCCGAGCGATATGATCCGAAAACGTCGGCCATCTACGCACTCAACGACATTGACGTGAAGGCGCCGCCTGAAGCGGTCTGGAAGCTGCTCGTCGAAGCCGAGAATTGGTCGAGCTACTTTCCCGCCGAGGATCAGGTCAAGATTCTGACGGGGGAGCCGGAACTGGCGCTCGGAACGCGATACAGCCGTGTGACGGTTGGATTTCCGATGAGTCTGGTCGTGACGGAATGCGAGCCCCTTCGTAGGCTCGCATGGGCGACGACAGTTGATGGCGACGAGACCGGCTCAACCGCATACCATGGCTGGGTCATCACGCCTACGGACCATGGCTGCCATGTGCTGACCGAGGAAACGCAGCAGGGCCCCTTCTTCCTCGATGAGCTCGGGCGCAAACATCCCGGCGCACTCTACCGGTATCACCAAGACTGGGTCGAAAGCCTCGCCCGCGCAGCGGAGGCGGAAACAGCGAAGACGACAGTGGATTGATTGCGCTTCCTATTTAATTTTGGAGATGAATGAGATGAATATCGAACTCAAAGGCCGCAAGGCCATTGTTACCGGATCCACCGCCGGTATCGGCCGCGCGACGGCGGAGGGGTTGGCGCGTGCCGGTGCATCGGTCGTCGTCAACGGCCGTGGAAACGCTCGGGTCGATGAGGCGGTGCGGCAGATGCGGCAGGCCTTCCCCGGCAGCGACATCTCGGGTATCGCCGCTGATCTTGCGACAGCGGAGGGGGCAAAGGCCTTGATCGCGCATGCGCCGGACGCCGATATCCTTGTGAACAACGTCGGTACAGCACACATCCGGAGCTACAACGGCGTCGAGGATATCGCAAATATCCCCGATGAGGACTGGCTTGACCTCTTCCAGTTGAACGTAATGAGTGGCGTGCGCGCGAGCCGTCATTACCTGCCGCGGATGGTGGCGAAAGGCTGGGGCCGCGTCGTGTTCATAAGTAGCGAATCCGCAGTCAACATCCCTAAGGAAATGCTCGACTATGGCATGACCAAGACCGCTCAACTCGCGGTCTCACGCGGGCTTGCCGAGGCGGTCGCGGGCACGGGCGTCACCGTCAACGCCGTCCTGCCGGGACCTACCCGCTCTGAGATCCTGGGCAACTTCATGGCGAAACAGGCTGACGCAAATGGAATCACGCAGCACGAAGCCGAGCAGGGCTTCCTGCAGGCGATGCGTCCGACGAGCCTCATCCACCGCTTCGCGACCACCGATGAGGTGGCCAACATGATCATCTACACATGCTCGGAGCAGGCTTCGGCGACCACCGGCGCGGCTTTGCGGGTGGATGGTGGCGTGGTCCGCTTCGTCGCGTAGCAGGACGACCAAATTGTTCCGTTCGCCAACTCGGGTCCGCTGTCGGCCAAGCTGCTGAAGCATGGCACGCTTAAGTCTACAGGGATCTGCCGCACGGCATGCGCACGATCCACGCATTGCGGGGGCACTCTGAAACTATGCGAGGCACGAGAACGTATTCAGCTACGGCGCCGTCCCCGCTGTGCTCGGCGGCCGTGCGCCCGTCTCGTTGGTCCCGCCCCGGGGGCTTAGACCATGATACAAATCCGCGGAACATAATGTCTATTGTCCGAGGAATTGGATCGGCGCTCCGATCCCAATCCAAAGCATGTGCTGTGAACGGCGCGGTGTATCGATCCCTTTGAGCATCTCTACACATAATCGAAGGTCTATCGCCGACCTGCAAAACGGCTGCTTGTTCTTGCAGAATCGCCCGCGAACTATCGCCTCCTATCGTTGACCAACAATTTCCGAATATATCCGACAGTACTCCAACCTACGCCCCCTCATTCCCACTCGATTGTTTTAAGTGATCGTAACGCATTGAATTCCACGCACAAATTCTTTCTGCACGCAATGAAGAACCGTCTCCCCGATCCGTCAGAAATTTGCGCTCTTGAATTCAAAGGAGAATTTCGGCGATTCAAAATCTGCTCGGTTTCAGCGACTATCGGCATCGATTGGTCGATTTTCGACATTCTTTAGCTGTGCCTTCACGATCCCGTCGGCAAAAAGACCGTCACGGCTCGCAAGAGCCTGAACGACACGCAGTTCCTCTCATGCCTTGATCCGTCCCGGACTTACGCCTTGGCGGCGTTCTGTGCAGCCTCGAATACATCGCGTGCGGACGTCGTACCCGCTACGTGCTCCGTAAGCACGTGCACCAACGTTTTCGAGTGTCGTGCAAACGCTGTACCCCGCCATCAAAGCCTCTAGCTCGCTAATGGCGGCTTCCAAGCCAGAAGGGACATCAATCTGACCGGCCAAAGACGCCCCGCTCCACCGAGCGGGGGCGTCTCCCCTGTTAATCCCTGTCAGCTTGCCGGATTGCGTGCCATGACGATCCACGCCGCGCCGTCGATCATCACCGACCGCTCGCCGGGGAGGCCCGCGAAGGCGGCACGAACCGCGGCCGAGGCGCGGGCGCGGATGTCGTCGGGCTGATCAGCGAGAGCGCGCGACAGCGGGCCGACCTCGAGTGTCATCTCCACCGCGTCGTCGATCGCCGCGTCCCGCGTCCCCCCCTCGCCGAACGGGATGGAGGCATCGAATGGCGCGATAGCGACATCGGTGAAGCCAGCCGCCGTTAAAATACGCGCCACCCGCCCCTGGTCGCCAAACGAGAACGGGCCGGGCGCTTCGGGATCGGGCGGCGCCGTCGGCGGGACGATGCCCTTGATCGCGCCCATCGGCAAGCGCACCCAATCGTTCTCGGCCATGCCGCGCCAGCAGACGAAAGCGACCCGCGCGCCCGGCTTGAGCGCACGGCGCATATGAGCGAACGCCGCCGTAGGATCGTCAAAGAACATCACTCCGAAGCGCGAGAACAGGATGTCGAACGCGCCCTCGGGCAACGCGGTGCTGCTGGCGTCGGCCACCTGGAACAGGGCCGGCGTATCCTGCGGCGCTAGCGCGCGCGCTCTGCCGATCAGCGGTTCGGATATGTCCACGCCTAGCACATGGCCCCCCGCGCCGACGCGGGCGGCCAGATCCAGACTAGACGCCCCCGCGCCGCAGCCGACGTCCAGCACGCGTTCGCCCGTGGCGGGCGCGGCGGCTTCGATCGCGGCCTGGCCGAACACCGCCATCATGGCATCGAGCCGGGCCTGGTAAGCGACCCAGCGCTCCCCGCTTTGGCCATTCCAGTCGGCTACCTGATAAACATTTTTCTCTGCCATGCCATATCCTTGTTCTGATTCTTTCTTTGCTAGGCTCTCCCCTCAGGCGAGAGGGGGCCCGCGTTCCGTGACACCGGCCCGCAACCTTCTGAATTTGATAGCCCGCGGCAACCGGAGAAGGGAATCTGTGCTCTCAAACCAGCATCGACTGCTGGGCGAAGATGCCCGCCATCGCGCCGTGCGATGATGCCGTGGTGACCGAGGCCATGAGGGGGTTGGCGAGGTCGCCGGCGGCGTAGATGCCGGGAATGCTGGCTTCGCGGCGCTCATCGACCTTGAGGGCGATGCCGCCGGGCGTATCGACCGTGGCGAGGCCCAGTGATTCATGCAGGCTTGCGGACGGCTTATTGCGCGGATGGGCGAACAGGATGTCGACCGCGACATTGCGGCCGGTCTCGAGATTGACGGTGGCGATATGGCCCCCGCGATGGGCGATCTCGATGATCCGGCCATCGACGACAGGAATGTTGCGGCGCGCGAGATCGGCCCGGATATCGGGCGGAATGTCGTGACCATCGGCGAAGAGCGTCAACCTGTCGGTCCAATCGTGGAACAGCCTGACAGACTGGTGCGACTGCGGGCCGGACCAGACGAGGCCCCAATGCTGGCCGGCGACTTCAAAGCCGTCGCAATAGGGGCAGGGCACGATGGACGTGCCCCAGCCTTCGGCAAAGCCCGGAACATCAGGCATCTGGTCGGCGACGCCATAGCTCAGGATCAGGCGGCGCGCCCCAAGGCTTTCGCCATCGCCAGTGAGGACGGAGAAATCGTCGACGGCGCCGGAGACGCTGTCGGCCCGGGCATTGACCAGCCTGATCGTGGGATAACGCGCCAGCTGCTGCCGCGCCTCGGCCAGGATGTCCAGCGGTGGCTTGTGATCGTGGCCGAGCAGGCCATGCGAGTGGCCGGCGAAGCGGTTGCGCGGCAGGCCGGTATCGAGAACGGTGACCTTGCGGCGGGCACGGCCGAGCTGCAGGGCACCGGCGAGACCGGCAAAGCTGCCGCCGATGATGATGACGTCATCCATGGTGATAAGCTCCGTGTTGTGGATGGAGAGGGTTGGGCTGGGCCTGGCGCGAAATATCGTCCAGCGATACGCGCTTGAGACGGGCAGCGAGCAGGGCTTCGGCATCGACGAGAAAGTCGCCCATCACTGTGTTGACCGGCCGGACAATGCCGCATTCGATATCGCCGGGCGGCCCGGGGAAACTTGATTTGGAGGACAGGTTGAAACCTATCCATTGGCTTGCACATTTCAGATACTAAATGGTATCGTAATGCAAGAATTAGGATACTGTCAAGTACTGGAATTGTCGTGACCGAAAACAGCCAGGGCCGGCGCGGCCGGCCCGCCAACGAGGCGCTTGGCCAAACGATAGTCGACGCCGCGTGCGAACTCTTTGTGGAATTGGGTTTTCAAGCGACGACATTAGACAAGGTCGCCCAGCGGGCGAAGATATCCAAGCTCAGCATCTATCGGCACTTCGAGAACAAGGAGGCGCTGTTCAGCGCGGCCATCGCGGCCCGCTGCCATCAGTTTGCACCACAGGCCCTTTTTGAAGGCGTCGACGGTTCGGCCGAAGATCAGCTCATGGCGGTGGGATCATCCCTGCTTCGCACGCTGTTGAGCTCGGACGTCCGCAGTGTCGAAGCCATGATCATGGCCGACAAGACGAATCAAAAGTCGTTAAGCAAGCTCCAATACGAAGCCGGCCCCGCCCATGTCATCGCCCAAATCGAGGCCCTGTTGCGTCAGTTGCACGCGAAGGCGGTTCTGAACGTGCCCGATCCTCTCCGGTCCGCCCGCTTGTTTGCCGCGCTTTTCAAAGGATCCGATCTCCTGATTATCGCACGCTTCGATGAGGCGAGAGCAGAGGACGACAACGAAATCGAATCCTATTGCCGGTCGGCCGTCGCCATGTTCATCGCCGCGCACGGTGGCAACGACCACGCGGGCGGATAAGCATTTGATTGCTCCGGGCAGCTTGGCCGGGACCGTCGTCCAGGCGCTTCGTCATATTGGGCCGGCGCGCGCGGCCGAGCTTGCACAGATCGCGGCACCTCATCTTTCTCCCAACGATAAAAAGACGCTCGCATCTACCGCGGTCCAAGCTCCCGCCTGGATGCGGTCGACGCTTCTCTCCATCGCAGATCCGGCAGCAGTCGGGACAACATTTGATAGGTGATGCGAAGGTGCCATCCGACGATATGCGATCGGGTCCGGAACATCGATCGGTACCGCAGCCAAAGCTGAAACTATGTATGTCGATAACTAAAGTACCGTCAGCGCGGAAATGTCATGCTACGGGTAATTTTCGTTATATATTTCAAAGCGTTGACACACAGAAAAGTACCGTCAAACCCTAAAAAGGAATGACGGTACTTTTTAGAATGCTCTGTCGGATACGAAAAGCACCGTCAAAAGTACCGTCAGAGTGATCTGCTACAAGCTGCGAGCCGCGCCAAGCGCTCCGATAAACTTAACGATTTCAATGACTTGATAGGTTTGTCAATTCCATTGACAATGTGCCCTGGCTAGCAGTCTGCCCTGCCCGCAAATCATTGTATTTTCTGCGAAATTCTACGTTAGAGCCGCCTATCATCGCCGTTTCCCTCACTCCCACTCGATGGTGCCGGGCGGCTTGCTCGTAACGTCGTAGACGACGCGGTTGATGCCGCGTACCTCGTTGATGATGCGGGTGGCGGCTGCTCCCAGGAATGCCATGTCGTAATGGTAGAAGTCGGCCGTCATGCCGTCGACCGAGGTGACGGCTCGCAGCGCGCAGACGAATTCATAGGTGCGGCCGTCGCCCATCACGCCGACGGTCTTCACCGGCAGCAGCACGGCGAAGGCCTGCCAGATGGCGTCGTAGAGGCCGGCCTTGCGGATCTCGTCGAGATAGATGGCGTCGGCC